>JBDREF010000307.1:0-2487 GCA_043820045.1 Planctomycetota bacterium
TCCTTGGCCAAACGGTACTGGCTAAGACCCATGGGTATTAGAAACTCTTCCAAAAGGATCTCTCCGGGAGTAATAGGCTTGAGCTTGCTCATAATGGACTCTCCTCAGTGGTAATCAACGATTTCCACATTTTCTGCACCTGCATCCGTCCAACAAAAGCAGACACGCCACTGATCGTTGATACGAATGCTGTATTGACCGGAACGATCACCCTTGAGTGCTTCAAGGTGATTGCCGGGTGGCACCCTCAGATCATCAAGTCGACCGGCGATTTCGAGCTGTCTAAGCTTACGCCGTGCCACCTTAGCGATGTTCACGAACTGTCTGACACGCTGGCCTTTTGAGAGTGCTTCAGTGTATTCACACTTGAATGATTTAATCATGTTGTTATATAGTAACGCATCTCGTGATTAATGTCAAACGTGATTATAGGGGCCCAACAACGCAGCGATAACCTGCTGAAAAAGCCAATACGGCCTTTCAAACAGAGAGAATAATGAAGTAAACAAGGAACAAATGAGTATAATCCAAAAAACAGCCCGGCTTTTTCAGTCAGTGTTCATCGCATTGTTATGCAAAAAATAGGACCGGATTTTTTTATATCACCTTGTGAGCAATGCCGGAAGTTTAGACCCACTTAAAATCAGCTTATCCTAAACATTGCGAAGGCTCGGGCTGAATGCGGCTGAAAAACTCTATTGCTTTTTGAAAGCCTTACTGCCAATTCCAAAAAGAAGAATCCCAGCTCCAAGCAGAAGTAGAGTCACTGGACAAGGCAAAGGCCAGCCCCCAAATGGGTTGGGTTTCCCAGCAAATATCAATATTGAGTCCAGGATTAAAAACGCGCCAGATATTATCAAAAGCCATTTTGATACAGTTAACATGGTCCGCCTCCTTTTGTTGTAATTACCATATTTACCGAATGCATAACGGGGCTGCGGATCAGCGGCGGGCGGACGCGCGAGCTTGCTCGCGCGGATGACCGTCCGCTGCAGCCGCTTGATGGCCGGCGCGAAGCGCCGGTCTGAAAGCGGATGGCCATCCGCAGCCCCGATGGCGCGGCGCGAAGCGTCCGCGCCATCGCTACGGCTCAGCGGCGGTACACCGCCCGCTGAAGCCGGTGGTTAGGCCTGCTCGTCGAGTTGTTTAAGCGATTTGCCACCCTCAGTTTTCCAGGCGATAAGTCCGTTTGCGCTCCCACCGTGTATGACAGCCGCCGCCGCAGATGGACTAGAGAACTCCGCATCCCTGGTGAAGACCAAGAAGCCGTCCTTTTCAGTGAGCACGCCTTCGGCGATGAGTTGTTTGCGCTGAGCCATGACATAGGGGTAGTTCTCGGCTGATGGGCGCTCCTCCAAAACGGCGGTGGAGGCGCGGAAAATGACGAAACCATTTACGGTACGCTGGCCTCGCCCCTCGGCGTCTTTGATACGGCAATGGAGCACGCCACCGGGCTGGGCTTTCGCAGCGGGCTGAGCAATCGGCGCGAGGATATCGGAGCCGAGGACGGGAAGGAGCTGCCGAATACGGGCCAGAAACACCTCCATGTCCTCACGGTCTGATTCGGGAAGCTTTGCGCCGCCAGCCTGATTTTGTTCGAGCGTGAACCTGTTGACCTTAGCGGCTTCTGCGAGGAGCCGGCTCTCGAGATACCTCACGTGGGCCTTGGTCAGGATCTCATCCTTGCTAACGAAGACGATGGCCGAAACCCAGAACTCCTTTGTCTTGTGTTGCTTGAGTCGCTCGCGAATGACCTCCGCCTCGCCGATGTACGCGCGGGGTGCGTTGGTAAGAGGGTCATTGCCAATGAGTATATAGACTCCGGCCTTGTCAAGTTCCTCGCGAGCCAGAAGCTCATCTATTTCGGTGCGGGGAGCGGCGACAGCCTTTCCGGTCCAGTTTGAGATCTCAGCAGTGCGCAGACTTTTCGCGTCTCCGCGTGGAAGGAAGAGTCTAATAGTTGCCGATGTCACGTGCGCTCCATAGACCTAACGCTACGGCTCACCGGGAGCCGGATTTATCGGCGATCCGGTGGAGCCGTTTGTTATGCCTTTTTTATTATTTCAGCAAGCTTACATCAAGGAAAACCTCGTGTACGCCTTCGGGCAGTTTGCCAGGCGCAAGTCCCAACGCCGCATGAAGCAACTGGGTCGCACCCTGCCATTCCAACTCCGAGCTAGGCCCATTCATATCATTTGCAGTGATGAAATAGAGGAAGACCAGATGGCTTGGCAATCGATTCAGTTTTCGGAAGAGGAAGTGAAGTGCCAGCCGATTCGCATACTGGTAGAAAGTTCCCGACCATTCTGCTGTGGCTTTCGGGGCATAGAATCGTCGTGCTTCGGCAAGACTCCGCTGAATCAGTTCTAAAGACGTTAAACTTGCCTTGGTTCCAGGTGACGCAGCCTCCGCGATGTGCGCTTTGGCCTCCACAAAGATAAGTTCGCCCGAAATCGTTCTCGCTAATGCGTCCCAGACCGGGCCTCG
>JBDREF010000308.1:0-3571 GCA_043820045.1 Planctomycetota bacterium
GATGCGCAAAAATTTCGGATTTACCCTTATAGAGCTGATGATCATTGTCGCGATATTGTCGATCCTTGCGGCTATCGGGATACCGAATTATTTAAGCTGGCTGCCCGATATGCGGCTGAAGGCGGCGGTTCGGGATTTGAAATCAGACATGGAACTGGCCAAATTGGAAGCGATCCGGCGAAACGCCCACGTTGCCTTGGTCTTTAACATCGGAACCAACAGCTACCAGGTTTTTGCAGATGACGGCACCGGAGGCGGCGTCGCCGACAACTGGGTGCGGGACGGCAGCGAAGCTCTGTTAAGACAGGTAACCCTGCCTGATGAGGTTACCATGTACAAGGCCAGTTTTGCCGCGGGTTTGGCCAGATGCCGTTTTGACGGCCGCGGGCTTCCCAATGGGCTGGGGGGGCATGTGTACATGTTCAATGCAAAGAACAATTACCGGGGGATCACGCTTTCGTTAGTAGGAGCCGTTCAGATTAAAAACAGCACGGATGCAGGAGCGACGTGGAATGATGCCAGCTAATACCAACACAATTTTTTCAGGCAAAAGAGAAATGTCAGGCGAAAAAGGCTTTACGCTATTGGAAATTGTCATTGCCCTTTCCATCTTTGCCGTGGGTCTTTTGGCAGTGGCGACCATGCAGATCTCCGCGATCCGCGGCAACCGAGTCGGAAACGAGTATAGTCGGGCCACGGCCCTGGCGCAGATGCAGATCGAATCTCTGAAAAGCGCGGATTTTGATTCCGCCGCCCTGGCGGCCGGAAATTATGCTGATGCTAATAATCCCATTAACGAAACCGGCGCGGCCGGCGGCATCTTCACCCGCACCTGGGCGATTGCCAATAACACGACCTTTTCAAGACGGGCGACTGTTACGGTCGGATGGTCCATAGCCGGCGCCAACCGCAGCGTGGTGATGAGCACCCTCACAAGAGGAGGCGGAAACTGATGAGAAACAAGGCGCGCCGATTGTTCAACGCCGATTCAAGGGGATTTACCCTTGTGGAAGTCATGATTGCCATGGCCATCGTTGGCGCGGTGGTCGGGGCCATCTACAGCATTTTTATCTCTTCCAATCGGTCGTATCGCACCCAGGACAGCATCGCAGACGCCCAGCAGCGGGTGCGCATCGGCCTTGATTTCATGGTAAGGGATATCCGCATGGCCGGGCTGGATCCGGCCGGCCCTGCCACGGACGCGGTTGACAGCAACGGTGCGGGCATCAAGCTGGCCACGGCAAGTAAAATCCGGTTTACCATTGATGCGGATATGGACGGCGCCATCGAGGAGGCCAATAGCGAGCGAATGTCCTATGAGTACGATAACGGCGCCGGACAGCTAAAGCGAATCCTCTACGAAGGGACCGGCAGTCAGAGCACGCAGTCCCTGATTGGCGACGTGAGCGCCATGTCGTTCAGTTATCTGGATGCCAACGGCGCTGCCATTGCCCTGCCTGTGTCGGCTGCCAGTCTGGCCAACATCCGAACGGTGGTGATTTCCATCACCTGCCAGGGCACGGACGCACAGGGACAAAATTTTACCAGAACGCTGAACACCCGGGTCAGCTGCAGGAACCTGGGTTTATAGTAGGGCTTTGCGAGGGGGTATATGACAGCGACAGTTAAAAATACGTTAAACAATGAGAGCGGCATGGTATTGATCATTGTCCTGCTGATGCTGGTCATTGTGACCATTTTAGGCATTGCCGCCACCCGAACTTCGGATACCGAGATGCAAATCGCCTCCAACGAAAGGCAGCTTGTGAATGATTTTTATGTAGCTGAAGGAGGACTCATTGGGGCGTTGGAGACCCCCCCTTGGCTGACCGACCCGGTCTTTCTGACGGCCGCTGAAACAGCAGCCTCTTATACAGGCACTGTTGATTTTAACGCTGACGGAACGCCTGATGCGAATGTGGAAGTCCGGTGTATCGAAGATACGGGAGCGTCTGTGGCCGGCCTGAGCACGGCCGCCAATAATCTTCCTGTGAGCCCGCACATTGCTCCTCCTCCGGCCGGATCCGGGTACAGTTTAGGGAAGTTCGAAGTGCGCCGCTATGGCGTGACCGTGACGTCGGCAACCGGAAACACCCGGGTGCAAACAGGGGTGTGGAAGGTATTTAACAAGTTTTAGTCCAAGCTTAAGTCTTGGGTCAGATCATGAAGAAAAAACTGAGCGCTCGGCCTCTTTCTATGAGAGCCGGTGCGGAGGATTGTTATGAAAAAAATCGCATTAACATCAATAGCCCTGATGCTGATCGTGCTTCAAGCCGGAACAGGAGACGTGCGGGCGGATGACACCAGTATCTATGGGTCCGCTACGGTTTCTGTGCAGCCCAACGTCCTCATTGTTTTCGACACCTCGGGCAGCATGTCCACCAATGACGTGCCCGGAGCGTATTATAATTCCGGCACGACCTATTCCGGATCCAGGACTACCAATGCGGTTTATCGAAAAACCTGCGGATGGAGCTGCAGCTATGATCTGTTTGCCAGCAGCGTCGACAGCCTGAACTGTCCGGACATAAAAGATGCTTTGCTGACAAATGGCCGCGTGACAGGCGCCATTATGGACTCTTCGGGCAGCTATAATTGCGGGGGAACGTCCAAGGAGCTGTATCTGGGAAACTGGCTCAACTATGACGCGACGGTAACTTCGACCCGCACGCGAATCGCCGTGGCCAAGGAGGCGATCACCAATCTTATCAACACCACCAACAATGTCCGGTTCGGGCTCATGCGGTTTAATGACAACCAGGGCGGCAGAATCGTTAAGGTCGTCGGCTCGTCCAAAACAGACTTGGTCGCAGCAGTCGATGGCCTTACGGCCGACGGCTATACGCCTCTTGCGGAAACCCTTGCCGAGGCCGGGCTCTATTTTGCGGGAAAGGCGAGCTGGTTTAACAGCGGCGTTACCTACACCAGCCCCATTCAGTACCGGTGCCAGAAGAATTACATCATCATCATGACCGACGGCGAACCCACCCAAGATGACGATTCCAAGCTCAGGACCGGCGCCTACATCAACGGCGATCATATCGCCGACTATGACAGTGACGGCAACTCGGGCAAGCTGGATGATGTGGCAAAGTATCTGTATGACAACGACATCCGATCGGATCTGGGGACCTCGGGTAGTTCCTTTGAGCGCCAGAACATCATCACGTATACCATCGGCTTTCAAACCGAACAGCAACTTCTATTCGACACCGCCGCCAATGGCGGAGGAAAATACTACACGGCAAACAGCGCTTCAGGTCTTTCGGCTGCTTTTGAAGAGATTATCTCCTCCATTGCGGACGTGAACGCGGTATTTGTCTCGCCGGTGGTTCCGGTCAGCAGGATGAACCGAACCTATGCAGGGGACCGGCTTTACGTAGGATTCTTTAAACCCCAGCAGAACGGCAGATGGCTCGGGAACATCAAAAAGTACGGCTTGAATTCAAGCGGAGAAATACTGGATGCGTTCGGCAATGCAGCCACATTGTCCGACGGCACCATCAAAGATAATGCCCGGTCCTACTGGTCTATCACGAACGATGGTCCGAATGTTCTCAAAGGAGGCGTC
>JBDREF010000309.1:0-8801 GCA_043820045.1 Planctomycetota bacterium
GTGCCAGTGATTGGGAGCGGCGATCACCAGAGCATCGACATCCTTGCGATCCAGCAGTTCCCTGACGTCGGCGTAACCCGTTACGGAACTGCCGTAATCATCCTTGAACTTCGTGACCCAGTCTCCAAGGACCTTGCTGTCTGGGTCGCATAGCGCGACGACATTCACACCTTTTAGGTCCTGGAAATTCTTGATGTGGGCGCCACCGCGACTGCGAATGCCTGCTACCGCGATGCGGACTTCGTTGTTGGCCCCGCGGGCGCTCGGCAGAAGACCGGAATAGGACGATAAGGCCAGATAGGAGCCGACTGTGCCGGAGATACCGCGTTTCAGTAATGTACGACGATTGATTCTGTTCATCATCTGATCCTTAATTAGGGATTTACTATTGTCAAATGACTATTGACTATTTGCACACAAGCGCCGGGTGAGCTATGCGCTAACCCTTCGATAATAAATAATAAATAGTAAGTAGTCAAGAGGTTTAGCCTCTGCTCTTGCCGCCTGAGACGTTGACAACCGTTCCGTGGATGTAGCCGGCGCGCTGCGAGGCTAAGAAGCAGACGGTGTTCGCCACTTCGCTTAGCTTGCCGCTTCTGCCCAGAGGGATGGAGATTTGTTCGTACTTCTCGCGCAGCTTCTCGACTGTGATTCCTCGCGTGTAGGCCAAAGCCCGTTCGTACTCTTCGGATCGCAGCGCCGTTGCCTCAACGATGCCCGGAGCGATGCCGACAACCCTGATATTATGTTTGCCTAATTCCTTTGCCCATGAACGCGTGAGAGAATAGATTGCTGCCTTGGTTGCGGCATAGATGCTTTGGCCTTCCGAGCCTTCCAGGCCGGATTCGGATGTCATATTGACAATGACCCCGCCCCTTCCTGAACTGATCATGACCCGGGCGGCCGCCTGGGCGCACAGGAAATATCCTTTTTGGTTTATGGATACCGTCTTTTCCCATATCTGCTCGGTCAATTCCTCTTTGCCGGCGGGGTCGACGAGCAGACGCGGAATCAGAATGCCCGCATTGTTCACCATGATATCGATTTGGCCGAAGGCATCCAGCGTCGCCCGGATCATGGCGTCCACACTTGCCTTGCTTGTGACGTCCGTTGTTGTGGAGATATGCTCGCCGCCGAAGCGGTCCTTCAGACTCGCAGCGGCCTTTTCAGCGCCGGGTGCATCTACATCGGCCACGGCAACTTTCACGCCGACCTCCGCCAATCCTTCACAGCAGGCTCTGCCGATTCCGCAGGCCCCTCCGGTGACGATTGCGACTTTTCCTTCCAAATTGAGCCAGCTCATTCGGACTGATCTCCCGAAAAAGTGTCCTGGTTGTTTTGTGACTATAGATGAATCATTGCTTTGACGACGCCGTCGCGATAGCCGGCAACCATGTCAAAGGCCTTCTGCGTCTCTTCCAATGGGAAATGATGCGTTATCATGAAGTCCGCATTGATTTTGCCCGAAGCCATCAAATCAATGGCTTTCTGAGTGCACTGATTCTGCCTTCTTATGTTTACTATGGTAATCTCTTTTCTTCGTAATTGGTCGATGGCGAAAGAGGTTCTGTCAAAGCGGGGGATGCCGGTAAGGACAAGTGTCCCGCCGGGCCTGAGCAAATCGACACATTGGTCGACGGTTTCCTGCTGGCCGGCACATTCGAATGCGACGTCGAGCCCATCGGGCTGCTGCTTGAGAATCTCTTTGACAATGTCCTGTTTATCGGGGTTGCCGACCCAGGTCGCGCCGGCTCGCCGAGCCACCTCAATGCGTTCGGGGATCTTCTCGGACATATAGCACGTGCTTACATTTTCAGCTTTCGCGCTGACGAACGTGCACAGGCCGATAGGGCCTGCACCAAGGATTGCGATGTTCGCACGTTCCGGCAGTCTCGCCCGCTGGACCGAATAGACGGCGATGGAAAGCGGTTCGCACAAAACGGCCTGTTCGAGCGTGATAGTCCCATTTGTGGGATAGCAGGCTTCCTGCGGCATAACGAGATACTCGCATAAACAGCCGCCGCCCTGGCCGGGGGTGCCGAGGAAACGCAAGTTGTAACAGGTGTTTTCTCGACCCAATTTGCATTGGAAGCACTGATAGCAGGATACGGCCGGGTCAACGGCGATGGCGTCGCCCACCCTGACGCGAGTGACGGACTTGCCGACCGCCTTGACTGTCGCCGCACATTCGTGGCCCGTAACATAGGGATACTCTACGACCTGTGAGCCGATTCGGCCCGTTTCGTAGTAATGCACGTCCGAGCCACAGACGCCTATCCTTTCGATTTTCAGCAGGACGTCCGTGTCCTTCTCAATCTTCGGCTCCGGGACATCCCGCAGTTCCATCTGCTCCAAACCTGTGAGCACAACCGCTTTCATTCAATCTCTCCAGAAAAAGCGCCCGGCGTTGCGGGGCAGTCACCTGCAATTAGTTTTGCCACACGGCAAAAAACACAATTCATAGCAAAAATGCCCGTTTGTTGCCACCATTACTTTGCGGGGACGAGCTTTATTTCGAAAAGTTTCGGCCAGAACTTGCCGGTCACGAACAAGCGGCGATTGGCCGGATCGTATGCAATTCCATTGAAAACATCTATCGGGCCGTCTTGTTCATCCGGGTCCAGCAGTCCTTTCATATCTATCCAGCCGGTCACCTGGCCCGTCTGAGGGTCAATTCTCGCAATGCGATCGCCGGGCCAGACGTTGGCGTAGATTTCGCCTTCCACATATTCCAGCTCATTAAGCCCCCATACGGCGACATCCTGGTCGAGTACCATCTTCTTGCTTATTTGGGTAAGGTTTTCAGGGTCCAGGAAGTATAACATCGGTGTGCCGTCGCTCATGATCAGGTTCTTGCCGTCGTGTGTAATACCCCAGCCCTCGGTCGGATAGTTGAACTTCTGCAGAAGTTCGAACGTCTCCTTGTTATAGACAAATCCGACGCGTGATTGAAACGTTAACTGAATGATGCGGTCGCCCAGGATGGTTATACCTTCGCCGAAGAATCTGTCGGCCAGTTTGAGTTTTTGCAGAACGGCGCCGGTTTCCAATTCGACTTTGCGCAATTCGGAACGTCCCGGAAGTCCTGTTCCTTCATACAAAACGCCGTCCTCGAATACCAACCCTTGCGTAAAAGCGTTCGGGTCGTGAGCAAAGGTATTGACGATTTTGTAACTCCAGAGCGCGGCAGCATCGGGACTGCCGGAATACAGGCGGGACAGGAAGACAGCCCCAGCCAACAACACTGCTATTGCTCCCGCAACGTATAGCTTTGAGAGTCGGTTCACGAATATTGCCTCCAAGTTTCACCGGGCTAAACGTTGAACCTGAAATTGATAATATCGCCGTCCTGAACGACGTAATCTTTGCCTTCGAGCCGGATCTTGCCGGCGGCCTTCAATGCTTTTTCATTGCCAAGCTCTTTAAGCTCGTCATAACCGAACGTCTCGGCCCTGATGAAACCTCGCTTGATATCGGTATGTACTTTGCCTGCCGCATCCAGTGCTATCGTGCCTTTCTTTATGGGCCAGGCGCGCAGCTCATCGGAGCCTATCGTCAGAAAGCTGATCAGCCCCAGAGCCGAATAGCAGCTCTTTACGAATTTGCTTGCGGCCGATTCAGTGATTCCCATATCCGCCATGAACTCGGTCCTGCTGGCCGCATCCAACTGTGCTAATTCGTATTCCAACTTGGCACAAATCGATATAACCGGGGCAGAGCCGCCGATGCGGTCGGCAAAATCGAACTTCTCGTCCAACTGATCCTCGCCTACGTTTACTGCAACTACGCTTGGCCGCAGCGTGAGAAAGCCGAGCGATTTGATGATTAGAAGCTCGGCCTCGGATTCTATCGCCGAGCTTATCGGCTTTTCCGATTCGATCGCCTCCTGCAATTTTTTCTGCAAGGCCAGCTCGGCTTTATCTTTTGCCTGGGTCTTGGTCGGCTTGTGGACCTGCTTTTCGAGCTTCTCGATACGTGTGGTTACAAGCTCCAAATCGGCCAGAAGTAATTCGGTCTGCAATTCAGCCAGGTCCCTTGCCGGATCCACCGTAGCTCGGTAGGGCGGTACCGCCTGGTTCTCGAACGCCCGGACCACCAGAACGAGCAGATCAACCGTCCTTATCTGGTTAATCAACCGCCTTGCGGCGGCCCGGCCGTGGTCATCGGCAAAGTTGAAGCCGGGCAGGTCGAGGCAGTCGATTGTGGCGTGCGTGGTCTTCTTGGGTTTGCAGTACTCGGCCAGCCAGCCGAATCTTTCGTCGGGAACCGGCACGATGGCTTCCTCAACCGTCGCCGAGCCAAGCGAAGGGATTGCCTTGCCGGTCAGGCTTGCCAGAATAGTGCTCTTGCCGGATTGTAACAGACCGAGGAGTGCTGCCTTCATTATATTGCCTTTTTTCTTTCTTGTCTTCTCGTCAAGGATTCAAACATCAAGTTGCCTTACAGAAAATGTCAAGCCGAAGATTGCCACGGCCCTCCGCATCTCGCAACGACAGTCTTTATCATTTTTGATCATAAACGCTGTTTTCATAACAGTCATACGCTACGATAGCTGGAAAGTCAACCACCTGGAGTTTTCTTATCGCTTCAGTTCCCAGGTCTTCATAGGCTACGACCTCGGCGGCAACGATATGCTGCGAGAGCAGAGCTCCGGCTCCCCCGATTGTGGAAAGGTGCACTGCTCCATATTCTCTCATCGCCGCTCTGACCTGGTCGCCTCGGTATCCCTTTCCTATCATCGCTCTGAGGCCGTGGGCAATGAGTGCGGGACTGAAAGGGTCCATTCTCGATGAGGTGGTCGGCCCTGCGGCGCCGATTACTCTGCCCGGGGGCGCAGGCGTGGGCCCAACGAAATATATGATCGCTCCGGCAAGCTCGAACGGCAGCTCACGGCCCGCCTCTATCGCTTCGCACAACCTCCTGTGCGCCATATCCCGAGCCGTATAAACGACGCCGTTGATAAGAACCTCATCGCCCGCTTTCAGCGAACGCACATCCGTTTCAGCCAAAGGTGCCTGCAACTTCCTTGTTTCACTCATTTCTATTACCTTCAGTGGACCGCAAGAAACGCCAAACACGTAATATACCAGCGATTCGGTGAGTTGAAAAGCCTCAAAAACCGCGGGCGTAAAAGTCCGGCCCGGCAGTTCGGTCTGTCTATTCTTTTAATTTGATGTTTTTGTCGGGCGAGTTGTGGTACAATTCGATTATGGCAAAGTATCCGATATATCTTGAATTGGGCGGTCGGCGTGTGGTCGTGATCGGCGGGGGGACTGTAGCCGTGCGAAAGGCTCAGGTGCTCATGGATGCGGGCGCCAGGCTGGTAGTAGTGGCCGAGCGCATCGACGATATGATGACGGCCCTTTGCCAGGGCAGAGACGCCGAGTTGATAAAGTCCACGTATTCCAAGAATTATCTGGCCGGGGCACTGCTCGCAGTAGCGGCTACGAACAATAGCCAGCTCAACAGCCGGATATACAAGGATTGTCAGGAACTGGAGGTCCTGTGCAACGTCGTGGACGTGCCGGAGCTTTGCGACTTTTTCGTCCCGGCCGTCGTCAAGCGAGGCGACCTGCAGATAGCAATCGGCACCGAAGGGCAATGTCCCGCCTATTCCGGCCACATCCGAAGAAAGCTGGAAGAGGCTTTTACCGAAAAGCACGGCGAGTTTCTCGCTGAGCTGGAGACCTTCCGGAAACAGATCATCAGGGACGTGGCTAATCCGGGAGACCGGAAAACGCTGTTGGGCAAACTCGTGGATGACAAGTCGTTCGAATATTTCGTTGAGAACGGCCCTTCGCAGTGGCGGACCTTCGCCGACGAGCTTATTAACAGCCTGCCGCTCTCCAGGGAGTGATAAAATAGCGGGAGAGGTGCGAGCGGATGATTAGGGCCCTTTTCGTCCCATGACAATCTTTACATCTTTGTCCCCGGCTTGTGCATCAACGGTAACTTCATCCTTGTCCCTTGCCCATCCAGCCTGAAACTGCAAAGGGCCCTTACATATTCTGTCAAAGAAGAACCGGCCATCAGCATCGGTTATAGTATGCTTGCCCGGCTGACCTTGACCTCCTGGCGGGCCCCTCAAGTGGACACTTTTGTTGGGTATGGGCTTGCCGTCAGCATCAACAACAACGCCTGAGACCGACATATTCAACGGCTGCATGATAAGGAGACTCAAATCGACCCGATTTGCAGAAGTCTCAGTGAGTGAAACCCGCTCACCCCGCAACCCACGGTAGCCTGCAGCGTTAACGTGGACCAGATAGACATCGTCTTTCTGCTGTGGCAGAACAGCCGGTATTTCGTATCGTCCCTCCGTGTCAGTGAGTGCCTCCCCTCCAATGTATGCAACCCAACCTGGGATTGGACGGGCACAGAGCTGAATTCTCGCTACCGGAATCGGCAGGCCGTTTGGGTCGGTTATGCGCCCGGCCAACGTCAAAGCCGGCTCAAGCACAATGTTCATCGGCCTGGTTAGATCCTTGATTTCTACCGCCGCGGCCAGGTTGCTTCTTTGATCTCGTGCGAAAAGAAAAGCCTGTTTGCTTACTACTTGCCAGCTAATATAAAACTTACCATTAGCATCTGTACGAACTGCAGGATGGCCGGGCGGTACGACCGCGACTGCTGCACCAGGTACGGCTCGGCCGAACTGGTCTCGTACAGTACCGGAAATCTCCGGATTGTGATATAGCAGGACCCTAATCTGAGATGGTCTGTGTCTGATTACGACCTTGTCTTCAAAGTTAGAATACTCCCCGCTTCCAGCCGTTACCTGGCATTGCCCGAGCGGGACCCTAAAACGTGCGCGTCCGTTGCGGTCGGTCCTGATGTCGTGCCAAAAGCAGGGATGATACCTGTTGAATCCGGCCTTTTGCCAAACGCACACATAGACGTCATCGGCCGGCCGGTTTGTGGCCGCGTCCTGAACGGCCACTTCGAGGAGCCCACCTTCACTCACTCTTACAATAACTCCATCAGTGATTTGGCCTTCTTTGGCAATGACTTTGACGTCTCTGGCAACCCACTGCGCCATTGTATCTCGTGGCGCAATCACCTGCAGAGAATATGCGTCGGCGGGCACGTTCTCAAAAAGGAACCGGCCGTCCTGTCCTGAAACTGCACGGTTAGTGCAATAATAATTTGCATTTGTTTTGTCGGGCCGCAGCAGAAGCCTTACGCCCGTGGCCGGATTGCCTGCCGGGTCCAGTACCCGGCCTTGCACCTTCGCCTCCGGAGGCAATACGATGCTAATGTCGGTCCGACCGGCCGCATAACGATAACCGGGCATACTGTCTGAGGCCATGAATGTGTAAACATTTGCCTTTCCGGGGGCCGTAACGAGAAAGTCCGCAGTGCCATCGGGAGGCACATTATCGAAACGAAAACGACCCTGGTCGTCCGTTTCTACGGTGAACCAATCTTCAGGCGTATTGATCCGATGCTTATTGTGCAGGCAACTGGAATCGAACTCTCCGCGTACCCGGGCACCGGCAACAGGCTTACCCAACTGGTCCACAACGGTTCCGGCCAGCACGCAGGGCCTGTCCAACAACATAGTAAGCTGTGAACCATCTATAGGCAGGGCGTTGTCATCCAGTCGGTCCCAGGTAAATGCTAAAGACTCTTTCCGGGCGACAATAAATGCACCTTTATGCCGGCTAAAATCGAGGCTCAGAACGGTAGTACCGTCAGCACCGGTCTTTTTCTGCTCTATCAATTCCATGTGCTTACGGCCGTCGGCATAATCATAGCTCACCTCAAGGGCTGCGACCTCTGCACCAACGACCGGCCCGCCATTGATATCCACGACCTTAATCGTGTAGGTAACTTTTCCGTTCGAGGCTTGGGCGGCAGCGATCACCGCCAGAGAAGAGAAAATCGCAAGGCAGACTTGTCCTGAAAATCTGGTCATGTTCCGTATCTCCCTAAAGAGTCCCTGCTATGACCACAACGGCACCGAAGGTATAGACGCAGCGCAAAGACTTGCGCACGGAAAAAAAGCAATAATCCGACGTAATCTGCAAGTTTTCCGGACTACCCCGGTTTCTTGGCCTTCAAACGCGTTTTCGAGAAAACGAAATAGCGAAAAGCCGGCAAGTTCCATTACTTGGCCGTTTCGTGCAGTGGCTCGCGATTCGAGGAAGAGGTCAACAGGAGCGGGGTTCCGTCAGGCTTGGATCTTTTCGATTACCACCTGCAGGTATTTCTGGCGGTGTCCGATGCGTTTTTGGCTGTTTTTGCGTCTGCGCATGTAGGTCGGATAGAGCTTTTTGCCCTTTACGACGGCATCTTCAGCCGTGGTCTTGAATGACGCAATCACCTTTGCACCTTCGAGGTATGGCGTGCCGATTTTGGCTTCTTCGCCGTCGCTTATGAGCAGAACCTTGTCCAGCTCAATCGTTTCGGCATCGGGTGAGATATCAGTCAGGTCGATATTCAGACGATCGCCCTCGGCGACCTTAAATTGCTTTGAACCTTGCTCAATTACTGCGTACATTATTCAATAACTCCTGGTTTCTATACTCTCAAAATCCACTCAAACCAAGAATTCTCACGTATTCAGCACTTTTTGTAAAGGAAATTATCAGATATTTTTGTATTCTATTGCCTGCCGGATACGAAGTGGAATGCCGGGGTAATAACGTTTTGGGGTGCTGTTTTATGCGTATAGCCGTGATTCAGGACAAAATCGTGCCGGCCGAAGGGCTCGATCCGGTCTATTTGGACCGGGGAACATTTTTCGGCGACGGGGTTTACGAAGTGCTGCGAAGCTATGACGGCAGGATTTTTGCCCT
>JBDREF010000310.1:0-7422 GCA_043820045.1 Planctomycetota bacterium
ATATACAGCATTCGAGATGCCGTCATCGTCGTTGACGAGTACGACAAGGTATTAATGGCGAACGAGGCAGCCGGCCGACTTTTCGATTTCGACTTCTCGAACTCACAGCACAAACGTCTCAGCGAGCTGATCGATGCGGACAAAAGCGAGTTCATAAATTCTCTGCGCCACTGCCGACAAGGCCGAGGACAGGCAACACGAAAAGAAATCACCTTCTCAAAAGGCGACGAGAGCAGGACTTTTGACTGCATCATTTCGTGTGTGTACGACCAAAACCGGCAGATTTGCGGCGTTGTGGCCGTATTGCACGATATAACGCGAGAAAAACAGATTCAACAGATGAAAAGTGATTTTGTCAGCCACGTATCGCATGAACTCAAAACACCGCTTGCCTCGATTACGGCCTATTCGGAAATGCTCGCGGACGGTGAAACAAATGACGAGGAGACGCGAAAAGAGTTCTATTCGGTGATTCAAAATCAGGCCCAGAGGCTGAACCGGCTGATCGAAGACATCCTGAATACTTCACGTATAGAATCAGGTCTCATTAAAGTGAACAAAGAACCTGTCAGCCTGACGATGGCCATAGAAGAACAGATGCAGATGATCAAGAGTTACGCTGAAGAGAAAAACATGGAGATAGTCTGGCGAAAACCGATCGTATTCGACCAGGTGTATGCCGACAGGGATATGATTTCGCAGGTTATCGTAAACCTGCTGAGTAATGCCGTCAAGTACACCCCATCCGGGGGAACTGTGAAAATTGAAACCGAAGTTGACGAGGTCGCCTCGCTGGTCCGAGTCAGCGTCACCGACACGGGAGTCGGCATCCCGGAGGACGAAATTGAACATGTCTTTGACAAGTTTTACAGAGTCGGCGCGAACAAGAAGCAGGCCAAAGGAACTGGCCTGGGCCTGAATCTTGTCAAACAAATAGTGGAAAAGGTTCACGGGGGCCGGGTGTTTGTTACAAGCCAGGTAGGTAAGGGCAGCACGTTTGGCTTCGAGTTACCCCAGGCGACAAAGCAGGCCAGCCCCGTGGCGTGAAGAGCCGTGATTGAAAGAAGAGTCGTGCGAGATATGCTGCACGTGTTGAATTGCTAATATTAGACGGAGACAAAATAATGGCGGACAAGAAAGTGTTAGTCGTAGATGATGAGATACATATCGTCCATGTGGTTGCGATAAAGCTGCGCAATAACGGTTACGAGGTAATATCGGCGGACAACGGCGCCCAAGCTCTCGAACTGGCGCTCAGGGACAAGCCGGACATTATTGTCACAGACTACCAAATGCCGGTTATGACAGGCATGGAACTTCTGGAGCAACTTCGCCAGCACGAGGAGACAAAAAATATACCGGTGATTATGCTCACCGCCAGGAGTTTTGCAATTCCGCAGGAGCAGCAGGAGGAGTTGCAAATATCAGCCTGCCTGAGCAAGCCGTTCAGTCCCAAGGAATTGTTGGGGAACATCGAAGATATCCTGTATCAGAAACAAGTTGTAAGCGACAAGTGATGACAAAGGATAATCAGGGGTCAATTGCTGCTCATGTCGAAAACCGTCACAAAGAGTTTAAGTTCCTCACAACTGCTCGAACTGGAGAAGTTCGGCACAAGGATGAACAGGTTCGGTGTGAACTTTGCAGTCTGCAACGCAGAAGGCGAACTTGTCCTGCTGTGTAAGGGCGGCAGATTCGAAAGTTGTGAAGAACAGTTGGGAGAATGGGGCAGACAGGCTCTGGATCAGCGCGGCCGGAACGACTGCCACGACGCGACCACTCCGGCGGTTTGGCGGTTCGGCGATACGAACACGGTCCTGGCCGTAGCGTTGAAATCCGATCGATTCTGCGAGACGGCACGGGATTGTCTTGGAACTGCCTTGATTGACCTGGGCGAGATGTCGCCGGCTTTTGCTGCTGACGTCGCGTGCAACACGCCGGATCTGAATCCGGTCCAGACAGGCAGCGACTATTTCGTTGAGATGCTCGGTCTTCTGGCGGAAAAACTCCAGAGCGAAGCAAAAGCCGAAGGGCAAATCGAAAAAGTCAGCACCGAACTGGCCCAAACCTACGAAGAATTGGTCCTGCTTCACAAGCTCAGCACTAATATGAAGGTTACGGAGGCTGACTCCAACTTTCTGCAGATGGCCTGTGACTGCCTGACGGAAATCGTCTTCGTGGAAGGCATCGCAATACTGCTGGAAAAGACTGTTGACGATACACGGCAGTGGGCCATAGCTGCAGGCTCGGGCCTGATCGACATAGACTACCAGACTGCAGCTCTCCTGCACTGTCGGTTAACAGAGGAAATAAATGTCGGCAAGGAAGCGCTCCTCGACAGCGAGGTGGATTCGCCGTTCAAGTACGAGTGGCCAAGCCGAATAAAAAATATCATTGCCGTACCTTTCTTCGGCAAGGACAGCGCCGAGTCCAATTTTGCAGGAAGACCCGGAACCGGAAGCTGCATAATGGGATTGATGGTAGCGATCAACAGGATCGGCAAACAGGATTTCGACAGCACGGACGTAAAACTATTCAACTCCGTTGCCGGCGGATGTGCCGTGTTTATCGAGAACGGCAGGCTGTTCAAAGATCTCAAAGAGCTGTTCATGGGATCCCTGAAAGCGCTGACAAACAGCATCGACGCCAAAGACAAATACACGCACGGGCACTCCGAAAGGGTTGCGTTCATTTCTCGATGGATCGCCGAGAGGCTCTCGGACAAAGAACCTGTCGAGGAAGAACAAATCCACAAGATTTACCTCGCCGGCCTGCTGCACGATATAGGAAAAATCGGGATAGAGGAAGCGGTGTTGCGCAAGGAAGGCAAGCTGACCCAGCAGGAATTTGACCGTATAAAGAAGCATCCGTCGATAGGAGCAAGTATTCTGCGTGAAATAAAGCAGATGCGTGATATTGTGCCTGGCGTATTGTGTCACCATGAGCGAATTGACGGAAGGGGTTACCCTGAAGGTCTGGCCGGCGAGAAAATACCTCTGACGGGCAGGATCGTCGGGCTGGCCGACAGTTTTGACGCCATGACGTCGAAGCGAACCTACAGAGACGCCATGACTGTGGAGCACGCGCTCGCGGAGATAGAAAGAGGGCTGGGCACGCAATTCGACGAGACGCTTGGCAGGATATTTCTTGACAGTGACGTTATGCGGCTTTGGAACACTATACGAGACGGTTTCACCGAAATTTACGGCAGCGCCTGTTCCGATGAATATGGCACTGCCGCTGTTGGAACGCTGATCAGATGAGAGTAAAAGTTCAAGATTACAACGATGTCACGGTTGTTGAATTGCAGGGTGAGCTGGACGGCGATTTTGCCGAACTGTTCGAGAATACGATCACCGACATCGTCAAGAACCGCAAGACCGGCATAGTGCTCGATATGAGCGGCGTAGGATTCATTGACAGCCGGGGACTGGAGCAACTGCTGTGGTCGCGCGACTATTGCAACGATAACAAACGGGCGCTGAGATTGGCCGGGCTTGACGAGAACTGCATGAGAATCATGGAGATAACCCGGCTTGCAGACGAATTCGACCATTACGCGGAACTTGCTGAGGCGGTAAAGAGTTTTGCATAGCCCCCGGCCGGACGCTGGGCCGGTCCGACTGAATTCGAGACACGAAAATGAGCCAGATAGCGGTGGAAAACAAAATGCAGCTTGGACAGTTGCTGCTTGCCCGTGGTATAGTGACCACTGAGCAGATTGAACAGGCCCTTACCGAACAAAAGGAAAAGGGCCACCGCAAACTGCTCGGCGAGCTTCTGGTGGAAATGGGCTACTGCACCGAAAACCAGATAGCCTCGGCACTGGCTCAGGGCTATGGCGTGCCGTATGCGCAAGTCAGTCCCAAGCTATGCGACCCGCGGGTTCTCGAGATCTTACCCAGAGAGTTCCTCGAAGAGTACATAGTCTTACCGTTGTTCAAGGTCAACGGCGTGCTCACGGTAGCGGTCAGCGAACCGACAAATGTGTTCCTCATAGACGAGATAGAGCGCATTAGCCGCTGCAAGGCCCAGATAGTCTGCTCTACAAGCAAGGATATCAAAGCCACCCTGCAGTCATACCTGCCGGCGGCGAATGTGTTTGTCATCGACGACATTATCGACGACGAGGGGCTGGAAGGCTTCTCGCTGATCGAACACATCACACAGGACATAAGCAATCTTGAGGAGATAGCAGGCCAGTCGCCGGTTGTGAAACTTGTCAATTATCTCCTCTATAACGCGGTGCGGGAAAATGCCAGTGACATTCACATAGAGCCGGATGAAAAGAAACTGCGAGTCAGGTACAGAGTGGACGGCAAGCTATACGAAAAAATATGTCCGCCTCATCAAATGCACTCCGCCGTCGTCTCTCGCATAAAGATTATGGCCGAGCTGGACATTGCTCAGCGGCGTCTGCCGCAGGACGGCGGCATCCATGTCCTGGTCGAGGGCAGGCCTATCGACCTGCGAGTCTCGGTCATGCCGGGTAACTTCGGCGAGAAGGTGGTCATTAGAATCATCGACCCGCAAAAGATTCTCTTCAACTTCGAGTCACTCGGCTTTACATACGAAAATCTGCAATTATTCAGACAGGTGATACAGTCTCCGAACGGCATCGTCCTGGTAACGGGCCCGACCGGTTCGGGAAAAAATACGACCCTTTACGCCGCCCTGTCCGAGTTGAACAGCGAGGAAGTTAACATCTGCACGGTGGAAGATCCGGTGGAATGCAACATTTCGGGCATAAACCAGTTTCAGGTAAACCAGGGAGCGGGCTTTGAGTTTTCAACGGCCCTGAGAAGCCTGCTGAGACAGGACCCGGACATAATAATGGTCGGCGAGATTCGCGACCAGGCAACCGCCAACATCGCAGTGCAGGCGGCGCTCACAGGCCATCTGGTGCTCTCAACACTGCACACAAATGATGCTCCCGGGGCGGTAACGCGACTGCTCGATCTGGGCATCGCACCATACCTTGTTAGCGCTTCATTGATTGCAATTCTGGCTCAGCGGCTTGTGCGGAAGGTATGTCCGAACTGCAAAACAGAGTACGAACCGCCCACAAGCATCAGAAAAGTATCTGAGAAGGCCTGCGGCAAGATCGAGAAGTTTTACCGGGGAGTAGGCTGCAAAAAATGCCGGAATACCGGCTACGCCGGCCGGATTGCCATCCATGAACTCTTCGTACCGAACGAGGAAATCATGGAGATGATAAACGAGCGAACAAGTCTCAAGCAATTGAGAGCAAGGGCCCTCCAGAACGGAATGGTTTCCCTGCAGGTGGACGGAATTGAAAAAGTTAAGGCCGGAATTATCTCCATCGAGGAAGTGCTCAGAACGACCCAGGCAGAGGCTTGATATAGGAAATTCTAAGCACTAAATCCTAAATCCGAAACAATATCTAATGACCAAAATAACAATGACCAAAACGCCGGTTTGAGACATTTGAACATTGGAATTTTGAATTTGTTTAGGATTTAGGATTTAGAATTTCGGATTTCCATTTAGAGTTTAGGATTTTGCGCCATGACCGTCTTGACAACGAAAAATTCGGAACAGCTTGATTCTGCAAAAGACTCCGGCAGTCCGATGCAAAAGGATCTGCGCAGAGCCCGGCAAAACCGCGAAAACCTCGCACATCCGGAACTGCATAGTCATGGGGACTCCCTACGGAGAGCAAAAGTCAAGCCGGCGGAACTCATACTGTTTGCAACGCAATTGTCCGTGATGTTAGACGCCGGCGTGGTGCTCAGCGACGCACTCGACGCCATCGCCGAGCAGGCCGAGCATGGAACTTTCAGAACGATAATCGTGGACGTCGCCGAAAAAGTCAAGAGCGGCGAGAATTTCTCCAAGTGCATAGCCTGCTATCCCAAAGTCTTCAACTCCATGTTCATAAGCATGGTCAAAGCGTCGGAGGCATCCGGCACTATGGCGGAAATGCTCAACGTGCTCAGCGGTTATCTGACCTTCGAATCTGAGACCCGAAAACGCATAAAAGGCGCGCTTACGTACCCGTTCATTATGGCGTTAATGGCCGTAGCGGCAACCGGAACGCTGATGTTCTTCGTATTGCCGAGGTTCATGGGCATATATGAAGCCAGAGGAGCGGCACTTCCGAAACTCACACAAGTATTAGTCGGCTTCAGCAAGATGCTGGGCAATCTCCAGTTCATGACAAGTTTCTTGACGGTGGCGATTATCGGCGGGGTCGGGGCGTATTATTGGGCCGGGACGTTAGCCGGCAGGCGAGTCCTAGATTTCATCAAAATCCGCACACCGGTCGTGGGCACTATGTTTATCGATACCGTGGTCACTCGCAGCATGCGCATTATGGCCACGATGATTAATACGGGCGTGAATCTGCTCGAAGCGATAGAAGTGATGCAGGGCTCCTGTCAGAACTACTATTTCCAGCGGCTCTGGATCCGGGTCGACGAAAAAATCCGCGACGGCTACCAACTGTCGGAGTCCATACTGATCTCGCCCGGCAGCGAGCTGATTGCGCCGGGCATCATCCAGATGCTTAGAGCAGGAGAGAAGAGCGGCAAGCTCGGCGAAGTCTGCGACAAAATATCGGTCTTCTACGAAAAGAAGCTCGATTCTTCGATTAGAAACGTCATGACCCTCATAGAACCCATAATGATAACCATCATGGGCGCCATTATCGGTACGATTGCAATAGCGCTGCTGCTGCCGGTCTTCAGGATATCCAGCGTTATTGCACACTAAACTTCAATGCACAATACAACCGGGGCCTATGCTGAATTTCTCAACATAGGCCCCGAACTGATACAAATCTTGATGTTATTGGGCTTACCGCTGACGTTTACTCGGCGGCTACTTCTCGCGAGCGGTACAGCCGGATGTCATCGATGAACAAAGTGCCTGAGCCGCCGGGCGTCGTCATATTGCCCCGAGTCCCGAGGCCAACCGCTATCCTGTCAACATCCGACAGGTTTACGCCCTGGTCGGCAAACTTCTGAAGAGGAATAATCCACTCGGTCCACGTGTCTATCGTAGCAGCGTTAGCATCATCGTGATAGACAGCGGCAGGTGTCCCAGCGCTGTTGGACAAGGCCACATAGAGCGGCTCGGCGGCGTTGCTCGCTATGCCGATGTCCTGATGCGCCCACTGAGCACCGGCCGTGCCGGCAATCGTGACATTCGAGAATTTAGCCTGACACGTCTGGACCGCATCATGACTGGTCAACGCCAGGCCGATATAGACGGCCGAAGTCATCGGGATATTCATCGGAACCGCGCCTGCCACCGGCAGCCAGGCCGTGCCGTTCGTTGAATGCGAAACCGTGAAGTTGCCGCCTGCATCGCGCTCAACCTTCACCCAATGCGGTGCCGTAATGCCGGTCTCGTTCGTGCTGGTACTGGCAGTATCCGTATCGATGCGACGCTGGAAAG
>JBDREF010000311.1:0-6690 GCA_043820045.1 Planctomycetota bacterium
GCTGAATGACTTCCCGGAGATCTTTGACCAACAGGCGTCCGCCCTGGCCCAGCGCGACCTCAAGCCCGATGGCTGGCGGCTCGAAAGCCCGGTCAAACTCCGTCTCCTCGAACGCCTGCGCAAGTCCGGAACGCCGCTGGGCGAATATGTTCAGGGTCGGTTCTATTACGGCATCAAGACCGGCCTGAATGAGGCCTTTGTCGTGGACCGCGCCGCCCGCGACCGGCTCATCGCCGAACACCCGTCGTCCGAGGAAGTGCTCAAGCCCTTCCTGCGCGGGCGGGACGTGAAGCGGTGGCGGGTGGGGTTCGCCGATCAGTATCTCATCAAGATCGAGTCCTCTGAGAACAAAAAGCATCCATGGTCGGGCATACCGGAGGAGGCGGCGGAGAAAATCTTTGCGAAGACCTACCCGGCGATTCACGGCTTTTTCGACAACATGCGCAAGGCGCTTATCAAGCGCTACGATCAAGGCAAGTATTTCTGGGAGCTCCGGTCGTGCGATTACTGGCAGGCCTTTGAGCAGACGAAGGTGCTCTATCCTGATATCTATGAACATCAAAGTTTTGCGTGGGATGCCAGAGGTTTCTACATGGGAAACACATGCTATTTCATCCCAACGAGCGAGAAATGGGTTCTTGCGTTACTTAACTCACCCACGGTCGAGTGGTTCTACGGAAACACCGCCAATCGAATTCGCGGCGGATACTTGCGCGCGTTCAGCCAGTTCATGAGCCAGATTCCCATCCCACCCGCCACCCCCAACCAGCAGCGCTGGTGCGAGCGTCTGGCGGAGGCATTGATCTGGTTGCACGACCCGGCGGCGAAGATGCCAAAGGCCGAGTCCTTTGGCCTGATGGCCGCCTATTTCGAGCAGTGGCTGAACGGGCTTGTGTATGAGTTGTTCTTCCCCAGCGAACTCCACGCGCGCAAGCTGAAGCTCTTCGACGAAACCGTCAAACTTTCCCCGCCGAACCTTGCGCAGTTTTCCGATCTCCGAAAACTGACAGCGCTTCAGGAAGTATTTGTCAGAGCATACGACTCCGACGCAACCCTACGCGGCATGCTGTTCGATCTCCGTTCGCTGGACATGGTGCGGGTGATTGAGGAGGTATCCGGCGCGAATACGGAACCGCCGGTGGAGGGTGAGGTATGAATGGCGAAGCGCAGACAGTGGCTCCCGTCGAAGAGGCGGTTCCCGCACCTATAGTTGCCCGTATCGCCCAGATCGCCCTTAGCGATTACCGCGCGTTCCCCAGCGGTCAGACTTACGAATTTGATTTGAGCTCAACCGGGAAGAATCTATTGCTCTATGGCGAGAACGGAAGTGGTAAGACTTCGTTGTTCCGTGCGTTGCGGGATCTCGCGGCGTTGCATCCCGGGCCGGAGAACTTCACCGATTTGCGTCATATCTTCGCGCCTGGTGAAGAGGGGTTTGTATCCGTTCAACTGACGGCTGGAACGCCTTCCGATTTCAGATGGGACTACGGTGACGAGCATCCTCGCAGAACCGCTGGGCAACCCTATGCAGCACTGGCCGAAAGGTGCCGATTTCTGGACTACAAAGCTCTTTTGGAGACTAACTTTGTTCATCGCACCAGTACACCGAATCTCTTCGAACTCCTGGTTAAGGAGGTTTTGAAAGATCTGCCCGTCATCGTTGGCGGAAAACTGGAGCGACTGGGTGAAGTTTATGAGCGGATGATCGCCTCAGACCCTGGAACATATCAGGGAAAGCGAAAATTGGAAGCGGTGGATCAGGTGTGCGCAGATTTCAACGCGGCGCTTACAAATCACTTGCCTGAGGTGGTTAAGGAAGGAAATCGACTTATTAATAAACTGGGTTATGAAGGCCTGGCTTTTGCGCTAAAGCCCAAGCCGGTGCACTACGACCGTAAGAAGAGGGGCTTTGCCGGTCAAGAGATTATGCTATCGGTACAGTTGTTCGGCAAGCCAATAGACCATCCTCAGATTTTCCTGAATGAAGCGCGTTTGACCGCTCTGGCATTGTCGGTTTATCTGGGTACGGCCCGGCTGGTTTTGAAGTCCCCTTCAGCGGGACCAGATGGAACTACAATGACTCGTCTGCTTGTTCTGGACGACGTTCTTATTGGACTTGATTTAGCCAACCGCCTTCCGGTGCTCAAGGTCTTGATTGACGAATTCGGCGACTGGCAGATACTGTTGTTTACCTATGACCGCACCTGGTTTGAACTGGCAAGGGAATACACAGAGCACACCGGCCGATGGACATATCTCAACCTTCGCGAAATGCCAACCGTTCCCGGCCAACCGGGCCGACCGTGCATCGAGCCATGCCCCGACTTCCTGGCGTTTGCCGACAAGCACTTCCAATCCGGCGACTTGATGGCGGCGGCTGTGTACTTACGGGCAGCATTCGAGACCAGGATAAAGAACGTTTGCGAGAAAAATGGCATCAAGATCAACTATAAACCCGACCCCAAGGACGTAAAGGTGGACCAACTTTGGCAGGGGATTGTTGAGCGCCAGAAGGATCGGCAGGAGAAACGACAAGCGGACTTCATCTCAACAGGCCTCATGAGCGACGTGGAGACCATTCGTTCCACAATTCTGAACCGCCTGAGTCATTCCGGATCACCCGACCTGGTTACGAAAGAAGTTCAATTTGCGCTGGAGACGGTCAGGAAACTTCAGCAATATCAATTCGAGAAAGCTTAGACTGCCATGCCAATACATGACGTCATAGACAACCGTACCGAAAAGCTGATTGACCACCTCGGGCAGATGCTCGGCTCCAGTGAACGGGCTAGTTTCATGGAGGCAGACCAATGAGGCTTTGCAAATTTGACATTCAAAACTACAAGGGGATTCAAAATGTTTCCATTGAATGGGATGACATCGTCGTTCTCATCGGAGAGAACAATGCTGGCAAGTCAACAGTCCTCCAGGCTCTTCAACTGTACTTGAGCGGCAGTCAGGTAAAGGATACTTCTCTATTTTTCGATAATATCGCCGATGACGTGCATGCAATTGAGCTGACCGGGTACTTCGATCAACTGACGCCCGGAGAACTGCAAGCCCAAGCTGTTCGAGGAAGAACTTATGCTGATAGGTGGATTATCAAGAAACGGTTCTGGTTGGAACGAGGAGAGGAGGGCGAGACCGACAAAGGCGGGTGGAAAGAGCAGTATTTCTCTTACTCATGCGAGGAAGCCTTTCAAGGGTGGCCTGATGAAGAGCGGACATGGAAAAATTGGCCTGTTGACTATGAAGACCTCATCGCAGAGATTGGCGCATCTAAACCGAATGTCGGGAACCGGGATCAGCTTAAGGAGTTGGTACGCAACCGCAAACCTCATCTACTTGCGCAATCAGCTCCGAAGTGGGTACCCAACCCAGGCGGCGGGGGCAACTGGAAGTCGAACGCAAATTCAATCATACCGCGGTGTATTTTGGTTAAAGCTGTCCACGATGCCACTGATGAGGCTCTATCCAAGGATGCTTCTGCGTATGGTAAGATCGTCAGCCTGATTGTCGAGCGGAAGATGCTCTTGCGGCCTGAGGTGCAAAAACTCCGGGAACAGATCGAGGCGGTTCTCAAACTCTTTCGTCCAGACCCTGAGCACCCAGAGTTTCAGGCGGAAGAGATACGCGATATCCAACAGCGGATAAATCAGCGCCTTAATCAGGTTATCGGTGGCATAGCGAGCATCAGGACAGTAGAACCCGACATCAAACCCTTCTTGCTCCCGAGTACAACCCTCGTCATCAAGGACCACAAAAACGGCATCGAGACAGCGATAAGCCACCAAGGGCATGGCCTCCAGAGGACCCTCATTATTGCCCTTCTACAAATACTGGCCGAATTGCAGTCTGAGCCAATTAACGGACAAGACCCTGCCGCTGGCTTTCAACGGCCGGTTGTTCTTGCCGTGGAAGAACCGGAACTTTACATGCACCCGCAGATGGAACGCAAAATGCGTGATGTCTTATACCGTTTGGCCAGCCAAAAAGGACTTCAGGTTATTTGCAGCACCCACTCCCCTGTGTTCCTTGACATGGCACGCAAGCACAAGGCAATTGTCCGAGTTGTGAAGACCTCTGACCGGAACGTTACGTTCCACCAAGTCCTGAAAGACCTCTTCGATGGTGCCGATGCGAATTCTGAACACGATCGCCTTCGACTCATTGCCACATTTAACCCTTTGGTCAATGAGGTCTTTTTTGCCAAACGCGTAGTGCTCTTCGAGGAACAGACTGCCCCGACAGCCTTCGAACGTGCTGCTGAACTGACCGGTCTTTTTGTACGACACCCAACTATTCGGTATGATGTGGCGTTGATCGACTGCCGAGGTAAGGCATCTATCCCGATGTTTCAGAAGGTTCTTAGTCACTTCAAAATCCCTTATCTGGTTGTCCATGATGAAGATCGGACAAACCCAAGTCAAGCGGCTCAAAACACGAAAATCGAGCAAGCCCTGAATCCCCCACATGGGACGTGCTTCATGATCTCGCCACAAGACATTGAGGACCTGCTCGGCTATAAATCCAACGGACGCGATAAACCCTATCAGGCACTGAAGAGAGTTGAAGAGTTACATGAAAACGGACAACTGCCTGCACTTTTCCTCAAGGCCATGCAAATGATCTATTTCGGCCAGGAGGATGAACCGCCTGCTGTTCCGGAATGAAGGTGAATAAAGATGACGGCACAAGACATAATCGTGCAGAAAATCTGATTGACCACCTCGGCCAGATGCTCGGCAAAAGCGAGCGGATGTGGATTGACCGGATGGCGTGCGAGTCGCACGGGCTGACGGATGAGAAGATTGCGATTGTAGAGGGATCGGCGGGCAAGGGGGAGAAGTGAAGAAAAAGAAGAATCAATATCCTCCGATAGCCAACGTGAAGTTGGACGAGATCGGCGTTTGGTCAGAAATCAAAATAGCCATTCTGCGGGAATATGCTTGTGCGTTCACCAGGATTCTAAAAACCAAGGCATGGTGCAAGGGGTGTTGTTATGTCGATGCATTTGCCGGGGCCGGTGTCCATATCTCAAAAACCACCGGGAAAATGGTGCAGGGGTCGCCTTTGAATGCCCTTCTCGTCGAGCCTCGATTCGATCGTATCGTTCTGATTGACCTTGACGCGGAGAAAGTGGAATCATTGAAGACTCTTTGCGGTCATGATAAGCGAGTTGAAATCGAGCCTGGCGACTGCAATGAAATCCTTCTGGACAAAGTTGCGTCTTCCTTGCCCTATTCGTCCTACTGGCGCGGGTTGTGTGTGTTAGATCCGTACGGTATCCATGGCAAAACACTTCGCTGGCAAACTATAAAGCAACTGGCTGATCTTAGAACTGTGGACATTTTTCTCAATTTTCCGCTCATGGATATCAACAGGAATACTCTTCGTAGGAGTTTAGCCAATGCGGATGACGACGATGTTGCCGCGTTCAATGCATTCTGGGGTAGTGAAGACTGGAAAGATATCATGTATCAGCATGATCTTTTTGGTAATTTGGACAAAATCGGTAATAATCAAAAACTAGCCATGGCTTTTCAGAACCGACTCAAGTCTGCGGCGGGTTTTGAGTTTGTGCCGGAACCGATACTGATGCGAAACACCAAAGGAAGCGAACTGTACTTTCTCTACTTTGCTTCGCATCAATGGGTGGCTGAGAGGGTCATCTTGGGCATCTTCAAAAAGCACAGGAAAACGACGTGAATCTGGGTATTTCAAAAAATATAGTCCGAGAACAGCAGGCTGCATACGCGGCGGCGGGCGCGAAGCAGGATCATGCCCTGGTACGGGAACTATGGGCTATTGAGGGGCGGTCGGATCGGTTCCATGTTCAGCGAATAGCCGAGAGATCAGGTCTGCCGGTTAAATGGCTTTCCGCACCGCCGAGGATCAATGGAGAGCGGGGCATAGATAAGCTCATGGAGGAACGGAATGTCCTGTTGCTTCGCGACCGTAAAAGCCCGTTCATCGAACAGTTTCAGCATCCGCTGGGACGGTGCGCGAAGTTCTATAAGCTGACGGCCTACAACAACTGCAATTTCTGGTGCGAATACTGTTACCTGTACCTGACGTTTCGGACCTGCCCGGTGTCAACGCACTTTGTGAACTACGACAGGATGTTTAAGGATATAGAGAAGTTTGACAGGCAGAGCATTCCCGATGCCCTTCGCGTTCTGAATCTTGGCGAGCTCGGCGATCCGTTGGCTGTGGATGATATCACCGAGCTGTCGGAGCAACTTGTTCCGTTCATGCCGGCACATGCGCCTCACACGAAGCTGCTGTTCCTGACCAAGAGCGACTGTGTCCGGAATCTGTTGGAGATGCAGCATGGCGGACAGACGATCATTGCGTTCAGCGTCAACACGGACAAGGTATGGCAGTATCTGGAGCACCGGACGCCGTCGCCGACGGACCGGCTGAAAGCGGCGCGCAAGGTTAAGGATGCAGGGTATGAGGTGCGTCTGCGAATAGACCCGGTGGTCCGATATTCAACGTGGGAAAAGGATTATCACCAGCTTACGGAGATGATTTTCGATCACGTCGAACCTTCGAGGATCACGATTGGCGAGTACCGCCCCGCAGAAGGGCTTTCAAGTCACATCAAGACACGTTTCCCGGAATCGTCCCTTCTGAAGGTAAATGGTTCGCTGATTGTCGAGGCAGGAAAATTGCGATATCCGAGGG
>JBDREF010000312.1:0-6913 GCA_043820045.1 Planctomycetota bacterium
GCCACGGCGGCGGGTTCTTCCTCGTACTCGCCGAATTTGACGCTTATTTTCTTGCTCACGCCGCGGATCTGCATCGTGATTCCGAACAGCACGTCGGCAATGCTCATCGTGCGCTTGGAGTGCGTGATAATCACGAACTGCGACTGCTTCTGGAACTCCTGCACGAGCATGTTGAACCGCTCGTTGTTCGCTTCGTCCAGAGCGGCATCGACCTCGTCGAGCAGACAGAACGGCGAGGGCTTGGTCTGGAAGACTGCGAACAGCAATGCCAGGGCCGTCATTGATTTTTCCCCGCCGCTCAGAAGCGATATGCTTCTTGTCTCTTTGCCGGGCGGACGGGCGATGACGTCGATGCCCGCGTCGAGAATGTCCTCGGCTTCGTCGAGCACGATGTCGGCCTTGCCTCCGCCGAAGAGTTTGCGGAAGATTTCCTGGAAATGCCCCCTGATTTCCTCGAAGGTCTCCTGGAATTTCTCCCTGCTCTTTTTGTTCAGGCGGTTTATCAACTGCTGCAACTGGGCCCTGCTGCTGTTGAGGTCTTCAAGCTGGCCGCTCAGGAACTCGTGGCGGTTCTCGAGGCTCTCCTGCTCCTCTATCGCGTCCAGGTTGACGTTGCCGAGCCGTTCGATCTTGGCGCGAAGGTCGGTTATCTCCGCCTTTATCGCTTCCCAGTCAACCTCCTGGTCGGTGTAATCCTTATAGGCCTCGGCCAGCTCGATCTGCAAATCCTCCCGGACCCTCTCGATAAGGTCCTGGTGCTTTACCTCCAACTGGCCCAGCTCTATCTTAAGCTCGTTGATCTTCTGTTCGACC
The DNA here is from genome assembly GCA_043820045.1 of Planctomycetota bacterium. Lineage (GTDB taxonomy): Bacteria > Planctomycetota > Phycisphaerae > Sedimentisphaerales > Anaerobacaceae > JBDREF01. The sequence goes on from JBDREF010000312.1 coordinate 814, forward strand.
TGACCTTTCTCAGTGTGCTTGACCCGGATAATTTCTTCCGCTTGTCTTCTTTCCTCCGACAACGTTTTTATCCTCTCTTGCAGCAGGCGGCTCTCTTCCTGCTTCTTTTCTTTCTCGACGAACAGTTCCGAGACCGCCGCTTCGCAGCCCAGAATGTCCCTCTGGGCCTCGGCCAGTTGTCCGGTGCAGCTTCCTATTTCCTCATCTGCGATCCCGGTGGCCGTACGGTTCTCCTGAATCTGGCCCTGAAGGCTGAAAATTATTCGCTCCAGCGACTTGCTCTGTTCGGTAATCTGGCCCAGATAAATCTTCAAATCGGTAAGCTCGCCCGCCAGTCTCTGCTGCTGACGTTTTTGCTCGGCGTATCTTGCCTCAAGCTCCGCAATGTGCGTCGTTCGTTCGTTGTTTACGGCCTCAAGCTCCTCCAGCTTCTGTTTCGAGTCGTACTCTTTCTGCACCGACTGGGCAATCTGCTCGGCCAGCAGGTCGATTTCGCCGGCTATCAGCGGCTCTTCCTCTCTGAGACGCTTGATGTTTTGCTCTATCATGCTCAGCTTCGAGCCGACCTGCATCTTCTCGGTGTTCGCTTCATAGACGGCCGTACGCAGGTCCTTGCACAGGTTGTCCAGATGCTGCTTGGTCTGGTTGCCCTTTTCGATCTGGCTTTCAATCGCTGCGATTTCAGCGGTGATCTCGGCTATGGTCTCGTGCAGTTGACGCAGCCTGCTCTTGCGCGATATCAGGCCGGTTGCCCTGCCTAACGGACCCAGTTTCACCACGCCGTCTGCACCGGCGAATTCGCCCTTCAATGTCACGAACATGCAATCGCCGGCGCCGGCGCGGGCCAGCTCCATCGCCTCCTGAAGGGAATCGACAATGAGCGTTTTGCCAAGCAGCTTCCACGCCAGAGGTGCGTACTTCTCGTCGAACTTCACGAATTCGACGAGCCTGCCCTTTACCTGTGGAAACTGCGACAGGTCGCTTCCGTCTGCAAACGGCTCGATCCTGTCGAGGCACAGGAAGTTCACTCTGCCGTCAAGGGCCTCGATTGTCCGTGTGTCGGCCAGCATTCCGGCGGTGCTGTTGATTACCAGCGCATCGGTCTGGCCTTCGAGGACGGCCTCGACGGCGTTTGCATATTCGATGTCCGCCTCGATAATGTCGGCGAGCATTCCCTCGACGTAACCGAACCTCTCGCCGTCGATGGAGCGATTCTGCAGGATGCTCTTGACGCCCGCCTTGAGCCCTTCGCAGCGTTTTTCCATGTCCGTCAATATCGCCAGCTCGCTGTTGAGCGCGCTTCGTGTCTCTTTGCTGTGCGCCAGGCTCTTGCCATCGGCCGCCAGGGAATGGTCGAGTTCTTCGGCGCTTTGGCGTTTCGACTCCAGGCTGTTCTTCAATTCGCCTAACACTTTCTCGATGTCGTCCAGGCGCGCGCCCTGCTGGGCCTTCTCGGTCAGCAGTTTCTCAAGCTCGTCGCGGGCGGTCTGGGCCCTGCCGGCGAGGCGGTCTTTCTGGCTGGACAGGTTGTTGCGATAAACGGAGATGCTCTGGACCTCGTTGTGGAGCTGCGCGGTCCTTCTGACTATGTCGATGATTCCGGATTTCTCGTCTTCGAGCTGCGCTTCGAGCGAGTTGCACTCGGCGTTTACTCTCTGGATAGCCGTCTCGACCTGCTCGACGTCCAGGGCCTTGCCTTCGAGCATTTCCATGCAGCTTGCCGATTCTCTCTTCGATTGGCCGAGATTCTCGTCGAACAGCCTCATTTGCTCGCGCAGCTTTTCGATTTTCTCCGTCGCCGAGGCCTTCCTCTGCTGCAGCTCGGAGACCCTCGCTCGCAGAAAGTCGATTCGCTGGAGCCGCTGCTCGATCTTGCTCTGCACGGACACAAGGCCGTTGCCGGCGGTGTTTAGCTTGTGCTCGGCCTCTATTATCTCTTCGCCCAGCCTGCTTATCAGGGTGTCTTCTCTTGTCACCTCGGCGGCCAGTTCCCCGAACTGTTCGTTCCGGCGTTCGAGGGCGTCCTGCTTCTCGGCCGTCTGCGTCTGAATCTTGGCGTATTCGACCAGCGAGTAATTGACCTGCAGCTCTTTGAGCCTCTGGGTGTATTGCAGGTAGTTTCGCGCCTTGCCCGCCTGCAGCTTGACGCTTCGCAGTCTCTTGGCTACCTCGCCCAGGATGTCCGCGAGCCGCAGCAGGTTCTGCTCCGTCCGCTCCAGCTTGCGAAGGGCTTCTTTCTTGTGCGCCTTGTACTTGCTTATGCCGGCGGCTTCTTCGAATATGAGCCTTCTGTCCGTCTTCGATGCGCTGACCAGATGCTCGATCTGACCCTGTTCGAGAATCGAATAGGCCCGGGTGCTTATGCCGGTGTCCATCGTCAACTCGCGAAGGTCTTTGAGCCGGCAGATTTTACCGTTTATGCGGTACTCGCTCTCCCCGCTCTTGTATATCCTGCGCGATATCTGAACCGATTCGGTATCGAGCGGAAGCTCTCTGGCCCCGCCCCGGTCCGGATTGGATACGACCAGTGTCACTTCGGCGGCGCCCAGGGGTTTTCTGCTGCTGCTTCCGCCGAATATCACGTCGGCCATCTGGTCGCTTCGCAGGCTCTTGACGCTCTGCTCGCCCAGCACCCACTTTACGGCGTCGACGACGTTGCTCTTGCCGCAGCCGTTCGGTCCCACTATGGCCGTTATGGGCGTATCGAAAACAAATTCCGTCTTGTCGGCGAAACTCTTGAATCCGTTCAGTATTACCTTTTCAAGTCTCATTCATTTTCCTGTTGTTAACGTCCGGTAACTATTGCTGCAAAGCTCACGCAGTGCATTTCTGCGAAATACGCAATATAGTTATCGGCCGAGGGTTTGTCATTTCTTGACATTTAGACCGATTTTTGGAAGGTCTCCGGCGTGAAACTGGGCTTCTACTGCGCCTTTGTCGCACATTTGCTTCAGAATGGCTATTACATCCGCGTACGAAGCACCCAAACCTCCCCGTTCCTTCTCGCCTTCCTGGACCGGCTCATCGCACAATGTCCTGATAATGTCACCGACCTCGAAGGTGCTTTTCACCTGCATTATCACGCCGGGACGTTTAGGATGTTTGCGGATTATCGTGACATATTGCTGGCCGCCGGCGGCGTTTAAGGTGATGTCGTTGTCGGCGGACTGCAAGAAAATGCCGGCGTGACAGTATATGGGTGTGCCGAACAGCACGATCCGCGGCTGCCCGCTGCGGGAGGCATAGATGACTTTATAGTCGGTCTGGGCGACACGTTCCATGTAGAAGTTGCCCCCGACGTACTCCTGTGCTATGGCGATGTCGTCCAGCTTCCGCAAGTTTTCGTAGGCGGCCAGCCTGATTGCGAAATCGTCGTCGCGCAGCAGCCTCCGCGAGATCGCGGCGGCGTCGCTGCGTTTTGCGCCGAAGGCTATCGCTTCCAGAGCTTCGAGTCTGCGGGCCGAACGCGGGTCCGCGGCTATCTGCCTGAGTGCCGTCAGGCCGGCGTCGCCGCCGAGGTTGAGCATGCACCTGGCCGCATGAAGCCGGACCAGCTCGTCGGGCGATTGCAGCAGCGCGCCCAGCTTGCCCAGGCACTGGTTGCCTATCGCCTCAAGGGCTACCTCGCTCGCATACTTGTCCGGCGAGGAGGCGAGCCTTTCGGCGAGCGCCGTTATTCTCTGCTCGACAAGTGCCGGCTCCTGCGTAAGAAACGTCGTCCTGACCATCGCAACGAATCTCTGCTTATGCTCTCCGTATTTGGCCGGTACCGCCAGCTCGATCCGGCCCGGGGCCGGCGCCATGGCCACGTCGTTGCCGAAACGCCCGTTGATGCGGTTGCGAATGGCGTTTGTCAGTCTGAAATTAGGCTTGCCAAGCCGCATTTCTATATTTGACCCGATAAGCACCTTTCCACCGGCCAGAATGTACCCGGTCCTCCTGTCCAGGTCGGAATCGCCGATCTTATCGACGAGAATGGGGCCCTTGACGTCGGCCGCGGGTCTGGTGGTAACGTTGAACTGCCCGGTCACCTTAAGCTCGGTCTCCAGGAGCGAGCCGCCGGCGAGAGAGAGAGTCTGCGTGCCCGGCAACGCCGTTACTTTGACGTCGAAGTACTCGCCCTTGGAGGCCATTTCGGGCATTGTCCCTTCCACGAGAACGACCGCCGTATCGAGACCGGCTATGAAAGAACCGACGTCGAACTTCTGGTTCGCGGGCAGTTGCCTCAGGATGTACCGTTCGAGATAAGTCCTGACCCGCGGCGGGCATTCCGCCGAGCCGGTGCCCTTGAGGCCGACCACCAGGCCGTAACCTTCCACCGGCACCGCCTGCGGAATCGCGACCCTGACCAGCGAGCCTATCGTCGGGCCCAGTTCCGCCGGCAGCGAGGTGTCCGCCGAACTCTTGGCCGTTTGATCGCCGCACCCGCCCGCAAAACATGCACATAGTGTAATCGCTGCTGCAAGAGCTGTTGTCCGACCGAAAATGTTCATAAGGATAAATACCTCAAAAAATGGCTAAAATCCGCGCCTGAAAACTCGTCCCGAATACTACGCCTGCGAATCTGCGAAGTCAAGCCGAATTTCGGTTCCGCATTGTTCGCGGCCAGACTGTAGGGCTTGCCCCTCCACTCACTTCTTGTCCTTCCCTACCGCCTCTTTGAGAATCGGCCGCAGCGACCCGGTCCAGACTTCGTAGCCTTTGGCGTTCAGGTGCAGATTGTCCTTCAGGAAGAATTCCCCTCTCGGCTCTCCGTCGTCGCCTAACAGAGGCCCCGCCGAGTCGAAATAGAACAACCGCCCGTCCTTGCCGCAGTAGTTCTTTATCATCGTGTTCGCTTCGTTCATCACCGGCCACAGCGACCATCTGCTGCGGCTGGGCTTGATACCCACGAAAATAATCCTCGTCGCCGGCAGCTTATCGTGCACGAGCGTGAGGAATTTCTTGTAGTCGTCGAATACTTGCTGCGCGTTCTTGCCGGCCGCGATGTCGTTGTCGCCGGCGTAAAAGACAATCACCTCGGGCTCGTAGCGCAGCACAATCCGCCCGGCGTAGTAGTTGACTTCCGAAATCTGCGAGCCGCCGAACCCGCGGTTGATCACGGGCAATCCCTCAAAACACTGCCGCGTCGGCCACAGCCTGATGCTCGAACTGCCCACGAACAGCGCCGCATCGGCCGGGAACGAGTTCTTGCTGTCCCAATCCTCGAAGCCGCGGATCGCCTCTTCCCAGCGTTCGGCCGGGTCCTTCGCCTCCGGCTTGGCCTGCCCGTTCAACAGGCCGCAGCCGCAAAGCACAATCAACAGCCAGATCTTTCGTCGAGCCATCGCGTTACCTCTCCAAACCGCTCATTCCTGCCTCCCGGTATGGCTATTTCATGCCGGCCTTAACATTTACCGATCGCCCGGCACGGCGTTTCCTGCTGAGCGTCTGCCGCCCCTTTTTGGTCTGCATACGGGCCCGAAACCCGCTTTTTCGGTTCCTTTTGACCTTACTGACTCGATGGTTTTCCATAATTATTCTTCCCTGCAATTCTTTTTTCCCGGCATTATACCCAATTCCAGCCAATATGCGAGACTTTTTCCGCTTTTATCTGGTCAACAGGAGAAATGCCGCCCCCTCCCCTGTGGCGGCGGCTCGGCCCTCGCCATTTCCTTCGTCGGGACCGGGACGGTTAATACCCAAGCCTGCCCCAGGTGGCCTTTTGCAGCCTTTGCAGGTCGTACAGGCCGTCCTCGGTCTGCGGTTCGTAGTCGTTCCATCCTTCCAGCAATTCCGCGAACAGACTACGCATAGGAAACAGTTCACGAGGCATTTGCACTGTCTCGCGGCCCTTCCATTTCCAGTATTCGGTGTGTCCATCGGCCATCGAGAGGGTAGTACCGTCGCCGTGGCGTACAGGGGGTGGACTGTGAAACTGCCACCGAGGATAAAGATAATGAACATAGAAATCGTCGCTGACCGGCGTTTGGCCGGTATCGATAAAGACCGCGCGATAGGCCGCACCGGGGCTGACGATATCAGTCAGTTTGGTCAGTTTCAGCACGGTAGGTCCTACGCGTTTGCCGGACTCAGTCAGGTCCCAGCCGCCGGTGTCCTC
>JBDREF010000313.1:0-4411 GCA_043820045.1 Planctomycetota bacterium
GCTCGAACGCCTGCGCAAGTCCGGAACGCCACTGGGTGAATATGTTCAGGGTCGGTTCTATCGCGGAGTTTTGACCGGCCTGAATGAGGCCTTTGTCGTGGACCGCGCCGCCCGCGACCGGCTCATCGCCGAACACCCGTCATCCGAAGACGTGCTGAAACCGTTTCTGCGCGGGAGGGATGTGAAACGGTGGCAGGTGGCGTTTGCCAATCAGTATCTCATCAAGATCGAGTCATCTGAAAACAAAGTGCACCCGTGGTCGAGCAAACCGGAGAAAGAAGCGGAGAAGGTCTTTGCCAAAACCTATCCGGCAATTCACGGCTTTTTCGACGACCTGCGCACGGCGCTCATTGCCCGGTATGACCAAGGCAAGTACTTCTGGGAACTCCGGTCGTGCGATTACTGGCAGGAGTTCGAGCAACCGAAGGTGATTTATCCAAATATATGTGCCCGCAATGAATTTGCATGGGACGATCTCTCGTTTTACGCTAATCAGAAAACATTCATCATTCCAAACGCGACAAAGTTTCTTCTTGGTTATCTGAATTCATCCGTTGTGATGTGGTTGTTCAGTCAGTTGATACCGAAACTTCAGAATGGATTCTATGAACCTGGAGCTAAGTTTATGGGGCAATTCCCCATCCCCCCCGCCACGCCCGACCAGCAGCGCTGTTGCGAGCGGCTGGCGGAAGCGCTGATCTGGCTGCACGGGAAAGGCGCGGCGCGCCGTCCGAAGAGCGGCAGTCAGGACCTTACCACGCTGCCATCGGACAACGCGCCGCACGGCCTGATGGCCGCCTATTTCGAACAGTGGCTCAACGGCTTGGTCTATGAACTGTTCTTCCCCGACGATCTCCACGCCCGCAACCTGAAACTCTTCGACGAGACCGCAAGGCTGAACCTGCCGGACCTGGCGAAGGTTCCTGAGTCCAGAAAACTGGCGGCACTCCGGGAGATTTTCGATAAAGCGCATGACGACAACCAGCCGCTTCGTGAAGCGCTCGAAGACTTGCATAAGGTCGAGGAAATTCGGATTATTGAAGAATCGGGAAACGACAGCATTTCTTCAGAGAGTGAGGATAAATCATGATCACAAAACTGGTATTGCGGAATTTTAAGAGCATCAAAGAGCAGGCTTATGACCTTACAGATTTTGATCTGCTTGTGGGGCGCAACAACTGCGGTAAAAGCACCATCCTTCAGGCTTTGGCGATCTGGCAATTCTGCGTCAATGAGTTCGATAGAGCTAAGAGAACCGGGAAGACGGGGAAGCAGATCGTTTTGCCCAATTTCACGGCGCTTCCAGTTCCGGAATTCAATTTGCTCTGGCATGAAAAGGTGGATCGTCGTTATCCGATGCAAAACGGTAAAAGGGCGCAGGACTATATTCTCATTGAGATTGAAGTGACCTGGCTGTCCACGAACCGTTCACTTAAAACATTCGGGGTCTCTTTGCGTTACAACTCTCCCCAGTCCGTGTATGCCATTCCCGCCTTAGGCTGGAGCGCCTTTCGGGATGCCGAAGGGGACCCATTTTTCCCGCGCATCGCTTTTGTCCCGCCCTTTTCCGGTCTTGAGCCGGTGGAGGAGTGGCGTGATGACGGGCCGATTCGTAAGCAAATCGGCAAGGCGCAGCCCGGAAGCATTCTCCGCAACCTGCTGTTGAGGGTATGTCCGCAGCCCGCCGCCCGTGATGAGAAGGACCCCGCCCGGAAGACGCGAGCCCTGCCCCAAGACTGGATCGAATTAAAGAAGATGATCTGGCAATGGTTCTCCATGGAATTGATGGAACCGCAGTATGAACAAGGGGTGGATACGCAAATCGTTTGTGAATACAAACAAAATGGCAAATCTTATGACATCATTGCCGGTGGAAGTGGGTTTCATCAGGCCTTGACGCTTCTGGCCTTCCTGTATGGCTACAAACCCACCACCATGCTGCTGGATGAACCGGATGCGCACATGCACGTCAATCTGCAGCGGGAAACCCTCGACTATTTCAAGCAGAAGTCGGGTGATTTGTGTATACAGTTCCTCGTGGCGACACATGCGGAGGAATTGGTTAAGGGCGTGGATGCGAGCAGGGTCGTCTCCATACTCAGTCAAAAACCCCAAAGATTGACGTCTGCCAGCGGCATTCTGACCGCCATGGCAGACGTGTCGAATGCGGAGCTCAGCGAACTGGCGGCTTCGCCTTTTCTCCTCTATGTCGAAGGCGAAACGGACGAGCGTATCCTGCGCGCGTGGGCTCCTATCTGCGATGCCGGGGATATTCTCACAAAAGTCTGTTTCCACCGCATGGGCGGCGGCACCAAGAAACTCATGAAAGATCATGCCGACAGGCACTACGAGGGGGTGAAGCAGGTTATCCCGGATGCGCGCCGTCTCATGCTTTTCGATTATGATGCCGGCGAGGGTGCCTTCCATCCCGGTCGGAAGGAGACAGCCCTATTTGAGTGGCGTCGGAAGAACATCGAAAACTATCTTCTCATTCCGGACGCATGGAAGCGCGCAGCCGCCCGCTGTCTGAACCTGTCGGAGGGTGATCTGTTTTCTCAAAGCGCCATTCGGGTCATTGAAGAGTTTTTCGCCAGTGAGAATCTCACGTTGCCGCGGGGGCAGACATGGAACAACCTCTCGGCGAACGTCTTCCAGGTCGTCGACGGGAAGAGGCTGCTTTTTGAGGCTGCGGAAGCGCTGTTTTCGAGGTTGAAACGTTTGGATCCGTCGGTCATGGTTATAAGAGAAAATGTTGCCGGAGTCATGACGAAAGAGGAAATCCACAAAGATATATTGGACTTTTTCGGCAAGCTTCGTGAAGTCATTCAGACGTAAACGGACACCTTGATGCAGGAGTGAGAGATTGACCGGATCATGCACGAGCTCTATGGGCTATCTGACGAGGAGATTGCGATTGTGGAGAGCGTGGCGGATTAAGGTGGGCAATGAAGAAAAATGAGAAACAATATCCTTTGATAGCAAACGTGAAATTGGACGAGATCGGCATTTGGTCAGAAATCAAAATAGCCATTTTGCGTGAGTATGCCTGTGCATTTACCAGGATTCTAAAAACAAAAGCATGGTGCAGAGGATGTTGTTACGTGGATGCATTTGCCGGGGCTGGTATGCACATCTCGAAAACAACCCGGGAAATGGTGCCGGGATCGCCTTTGAATGCCCTTCTCGTCGAACCGCGATTCGATCGTATCGTCCTGATTGACCTTGATGCGGAGAAGATTGAATTGTTAAAGACACTATGCGGGAACGATAAGCGAGTTGAAATTCTGCCCGGGGACTGCAACAAAGTTCTTTTGGATAAGGTCGCGCCTTCACTTACCTATTCGTCCTACTGGCGCGGATTGTGCGTTCTGGATCCATATAGCATTCATGGCAAACCCCTTCACTGGCTGACCATCAAGCAACTCGCCGATCTTAGGACTGTTGATATTTTTCTCAACTTCCCACTTATGGATATCAACAGAAACACCCTGCGGAGTCGGTTAGCTAATGCAGATGATGCAGATGTTGTCGCGTTCAATGCATTCTGGGGAGGTGATGACTGGATAGATCTCATGTATCAGTCAGACCTTTTTGGCGATTTGGACAAAATCGGTAACAATGAAAAATTGGCCGCGGCTTTTCAGAAGCGGCTCAAGACTGTTGCCGGTTTTGAGTTTGTGCCGGAACCGATTCTAATGCGAAATAGCAAAGGGGGTCCATTGTATTTCCTCTACTTTGCTTCGCATCAATCGGTGGCTCAAAAAGTCATACTGGGCATTTTCAAAAAATACAGGAAAATGACATGAATCTTGGCATTTCAAAAAATACGGTCCGAGAACAGCAAGCCATGTATATGACGGCGGGGGCGAAGCAGGATCATGCCCTGGTACGGGAACTTTGGGCCATCGAGGGCCAATCGGATCGGTCCCAGGTGCAGCGAATTGCAGAAAGATCAGGGCTCCCGGTCAAGTGGCTTTCTGCGCCACCGAGAATCAATGGGGAGCGGGGTGTGGATAAGCTCATGGAGGAACGGAATGTCCTGTTGCTTCGCGACCGCAAAAGCCCGTTCATCGAACAATTTCAGCATCCGCTGGGACGGTGCGCGAAGTTCTATAAGCTGACTGCCTACAACAACTGCAATTTCTGGTGCGAATACTGTTATCTCTACCTGACGTTTCGGACTTGCCCGGTGTCAACACACTTTGTGAACTATGACAGGATATTTAAGGATATAGAGAAGTTTGACAGGCAGAGCATTCCCGATGCCCTGCGAGTTCTGAATCTTGGGGAGCTTGGCGATCCGTTGGCCGTGGACGATGTCACCGGACTGTCGGAGCAACTTGTTCCGTTCATGCCGGCACATGCACCCCGCACGAAGCTCCTGTTCCTGACCAAGAGTGACTGTGTCCAG
>JBDREF010000314.1:0-2918 GCA_043820045.1 Planctomycetota bacterium
AAGAAGATCTTTGAGAAGTTCCGCCAGGCCGACGGTTCGATCACCCGTGAATCGACCGGTACCGGGCTGGGGCTTACCATAAGCACCGAGCTGGCCGCCATGCTTGCAGGCAGCATAGACATGGAAAGCCCGCCGCAGGGGCGAAGCGAAGGCTCGACGTTCTGGCTCGATATTCCGGTTACGCTCACCAGGGAAAAGAAGGTAACCGCCGGGAAAACCGAATCTGCCGGCCTTGTGCCGGGTTAGGAGAGAATGATGCGTTTGGTATCTTCCTTGTTACTGCTTTTGTCCGTTGCTGTTTCTTGTGTTGCAGGCGAGGCAGGTTCGACCCATCCGTTTGGCATTCACGATATGTTAGCGATGGAACGGCTAAGCGACCCGCAGGTTTCTCCCGACGGGAACCTGATTGTCTTTACAGTCACGAAGACCGACCTCGAAGCCAACAAAGGCCGGACCGACCTCTGGCTTGTCGGAGTTGACGGGACCGGCCTTCGCCGCCTGACTTCCGATCCGGCCGCAGACTCCAATCCGCGATGGGCGCCGGACGGCAAATCCGTCTGGTTCATATCGACCCGCTCAAGTTCCTCGCAGCTCTGGCGAATTCGCATTGACGGCGGCGAGGCCGAGAAGGTTACGGATGAGCCTCTCGACGTGGGAAACCTCATCGTATCGCCCGATGGAAAGCACATCGCCTTTACGATGGAAGTCTTTCCGGACTGCAAGACGCCGGCCCAGACCAAGGCCAGACTTGACGAGATCGAACAGCGCAAAGCAAGCGGGCTGGTTTACGAAAGAATATTCGTCCGGCACTGGGATACGTGGAAGGACGGCCGGCGCTCGCACCTATTCGTGATGCCCGCGGCCGGAGGCGATTCGGCCGATGTAATGGCCGGTATGGACGCCGACACTCCCTCAAAGCCGTTTGGCGGCCCGGAGGAGATTACGTTCACTCCGGACGGCAAAGGCGTTATCTTCTCCGCCCGGGACGTGGGCGCAGAAGAGCCATGGTCAACAGACTTTGACCTCTACCTGGCGCCGATTGACGGCTCCGAAGCGCCCAAGTGCCTGACCGAGAAAAATGAAGCGTGGGATACGAGCCCCGTCTTCTCGCCGGACGGCGGGACCTTAGCCTATCTGGCAATGGCAAGGTCCGGCTACGAATCCGACCGTTTCAGGATTATCCTTCGTAGTTGGCGCGACGGCGCCGAACGGGTCCTGGCCGAAAACTGGGACCGCAGCCCGTCGGCCCTTTGCTTTGCCCGGGACGGCAAGACCATTTTTGCCACAGCAGAAAACATGGGTCAGGACTCGCTGTTCGCCGTCGATGTCAAAACCGGTTCGGTTAAGACCGTCGTGCAGGAAGGCAGCGTCGGCTCGCCCGGCGTCGCGGGGCAAAGGGTCATCTACGGCCTGAACAATCTGAAAGGTCCCGTCGAATTGTATTCGGTCAACGCCGACGGAACCGGCGTGCGAAAGATAACCAATATGAACTCAGAGAAAATCACCGCCGTTCGCATGGGCGATTACGAGCAGTTCAGCTTCGCCGGGTGGAACGGTGAAACTGTCTATTGCTACGTTGTCAAACCCGTCGATTTCGACCCCGGCAAGAAATATCCGGTGGCCTTCCTGATTCACGGCGGCCCGCAGGGTTCTTTCGGAAACATGTTCCACTATCGCTGGAACCCGCAGGCCTACGCCGGGGCCGGTTACGCCGCGGTAATGGTGGATTTCCACGGCTCGACAGGATACGGGCAGGCGTTCTGCGATTCGATCCGCGGCGACTGGGGCGGCAAACCTCTGGAAGATTTGCGCAAAGGGCTGGCGGCCGCCCTGAAGCGTTATCCCTGGATGGACGGCGATAGAGTAGGGGCTTTAGGTGCTTCGTTCGGCGGTTATATGATTAACTGGATCGCCGGCAACTGGCCCGACCGCTTCCGCTGCCTGATCAATCACGACGGCAACATCTGCGAGCGCATGGCCTATTTCGATACCGAGGAGTTGTGGTTCCCCGAGTGGGACCACCTCGGCACGCCGTGGGATAATCCGGAAGGTTACGAAAGGCACAACCCGGTCAACTTTGTCAAGAACTGGAAGACCCCGATGCTGGTCATCCACGGGGCCCTGGACTTTCGCGTGGCCGATACACAGGGTCTGGGCACGTTCAACGCCCTGCAGCGCCGCGGTATTCCCAGCAAGCTGCTCTACTTCCCCGACGAGAGCCACTGGGTGCTCAAGCCGGCAAACTCCATCCTCTGGCACGAGACCGTCATAGCCTGGCTCGACCAATGGCTGAAAAAATGATAATTGATTATTTGCCTGCAATCGTGTAATATCTCGCCGCAGTGGATAAAAATCCGGAGCATCATTTCGTGAGTGTTAAAACAAAGGTGCAGTGATGACAGAAAAGCATGTCAGGGCGATTTTCCCCGGCTCATTCGACCCGCTTACTAACGGGCATTGGGACGTTATACACCGGGGTATGAAGCTTTTTGACGAGCTTGTAATAGCCGTGGGCCGAAGCCCGGTGAAAAACCAGCTCTTCACGCCCGAAGAGCGCGTGGAGATGATCTCGGAGTTGATCGACCATGAGCGTATGCCGGGCGTCTCGGTGGAGAGCTTCGAGGGGCTGACGGTCCAATACGCCGCCAGGAAGAAGGCCGACGTAATCCTGCGGGGCCTGCGAAGCCTTACCGACGTTCAATACGAGTTCCAGCTTGCCATGACCAACCGGGCCGTAACGGGCATTGAGACGGTCTTTATAATGACCAGCGAGCGGTACGGCTTCACCAGCTCGACGCTGATTCGCGAGGTCGCCTCATTGGGCGGCGACCTGTCGAACCTGATTCCACAGAATATTCACGAGCGTCTGAAAAAGCGCCTTAATAAGGCAGAACCGTAAAGTGCTCAATGTTCGATGC
>JBDREF010000315.1:0-2035 GCA_043820045.1 Planctomycetota bacterium
CGGCCGTATTTTGGCAGTCTTGACGCCTTCGAGCCTTTACTGTAAACTCCTCCTGAAGCCTGAATGCAGGAAATGCCGTTTAAGAACGTCAACTTATAACACTGAAAGGAGAAATCATGTTCACAAATACCGTTTCAGGAAAAGTCCTCTCGTTCGCCCTGCTGGTTGTTATGCTGGGATCGGAACTGTCGCTCGGGGCGGTGGATGTCGTTACGGAGCCTTATCTGCTGGATACAGGATTGGTTTCGCGTTCTATCTCGTTCGAGAATCCCACCGGCGCCCCCGGCGAAGGCGGCAAGACAGCCAGCCGTCTCGGAGTCGGCAGAAAAGGCTCGCCGTCGATGACATTGAAGGCCGGCCAGGAAGTGCAGCTTTGCGATGTCGAAGGTCCGGGCACCATCCGGCACATCTGGATGACAACCAAAAATAATGCCTTGAACCTGCGAAGCCTTGTCTTGCGGGCATGGTGGGACGGGCAGAGCCATCCGAGCATCGAGTGCCCCATCGGCGATTTTATGGGTTTCGCCCACGGCAAAGTAATGCCGTATCACTCCGCGGTGCACTCATTAGGCAGGAACGCCGGCATGAATATCTGGCTGCCTATGCCTTTCACCAAGCGAGCCAAAATCACGCTGACCAACGAAGGCGAGGAAAACGTGCCGTTGTACTACCAGATCGACTACACGATTGCAGATAAGCACCCCGGCGACGTCGGCCGGCTGCACGTGCTCTTTACGAGGGAAAATCCCACAACGGTCAAGAAGGACCTTGTCATGCTTCCGCAGCGAAAGAACAAAGGCCGTTTCGTAGGCGCCGTCATCGGCATACGCAACCTGACGGCCGGCCAATGGTGGGGCGAGGGCGAGATAAAGGTCTATATGGACGGCGATACGGACTATCCCACCATCTGCGGCACGGGAAGCGAGGATTATGTGGGCCTATCCTACGGCATGCAGCAGACGCCTTATCTCTATAACGGCTGCAGCCTGGATGAGAACAACTTCGTCTCGATGTACCGCTGGCACCTGCCCGACCCGATTGCCTGGCAGAAAGAGTGCCGAATCACGATTCAGCAGATAGCCTGGAAGCAGGGACTTGCCGAGACGCAGGACGACTGGTCGAGCGCGACGTTCTGGTATGAGCCCGTGCCCAGCGCCGCGCTGCCGGAAATGCCCGATGTCACGCTGCGAACGGTAAACATCTGGCCTGATCAGAAAGGCGTTGTGAAACTGTTCAACGGCAAGGACCTTGCCGGCTGGGAAGCCAGCGGCGGCGCCAAATGGGTCGTCGAAAACGGAATGTTGGTCGGAACACAGGGCGAGAACAACACGCCGGGCGATTTGTTCACAAAAGAAACGTACAAGGATTTCGTTGCAACCGTTACGTATCGCACCGAATGGCCCTGCAACAGCGGCCTGTGGTTCCGGTACCAGTCGCCGAAGACGGCATATCAGGCCGACGTGCTCGAATATAAGAAGCCGGTGGCCTGGTCGGGCACGCTTTACTGTCCGGGCAAGCTGTTCCTCGCTGTGAACGAAGACCCGACGATTGTCAATCACGACGACTGGAATACGATAATAGTTCGCGCCAAGGGCGATCACCTTCAGGTATGGCTTAACGGCCGCAAAACCGCCGACGTACACGACGACACGACCGATTCGGGCAAGATAGGATTCCAGGTCCATCCCGGGGCGGAGTTCGGGCCGATGAAGATTGTCGTACGCGAGCTATCGCTCAGGCCGCTTTAGCCGGCTAAGCCGATGGTTCGGTCTCAGCTTCGTCCTGGATGTAGTTCTTGACGGGATAGCGTCTGGCAACCGGAATGAACAGTATCGCTGTGGCTAACATCACGATTGTAAAGAACCAGTAGTAGCTGGCTCCCGGCAGCTTGTTCGTGCCGTCTTCGTTTTGAATAAAGACGTTGACAACCGCGGTGAAGGCATTTCCCAGCGAAATTGACAGAAGAAAGACCGCCATAATGAACGACTTCATTCTCTTCGGAGCCTGAGTATATGAGAACTCCAGGCAGGTAATC
>JBDREF010000316.1:0-3035 GCA_043820045.1 Planctomycetota bacterium
CCCCTTATGTTGCGGCCCCAGTTATGTGGTCTCGCCAGAAAAAGACTGGGCGATTTCAGGATATTATTCCGGCCGACACAACATAAATCGACGCTATTGTCTGGTTAGGTTCCTCAAGAAGGCCATCGTCGCCGGATTTTCGTGCCAGACTTTCTTGCTCGATGCCAAACCCGGGATTTCGGAATGGGCAAGAGCCTTCGCCTTCATCTCCAAGTCAACCTCGGCGTAAATATTTGTTGTGTCGACGGAGACGTGACCGAGCCAAGCGCGTATGGTGTTGATGTCGACACCTGAGCGCAGCAAGTGAACTGCCGTCGTGTGCCTGATCGTGTGCGGGCTGACCTGTTTCTTCCGGAGGGACGGAACCTTCGAGCTTGCGCGAAGGACGTATCGTTCTACCAACGCGAATATGCCAAAGCGAGTGATCGGCTGCCTGCGGCGGTTAAGAAATAGGGGCTCGCTCGACGACCGGCCCGCCACCAACGGAGCCAGGATTCGCGCGGTAGACGACAGTAGAGGGCACATCCGCTGCTTTCTTCCCTTGCCCATGATCTTTATGGAAGCCGGGTCGCTGAGGTCGAGGTCGGCGACGGCCGCGCCGGCGGCCTCGCTGGCCCGCGCCCCGGAGTTATAGAGAAAATGCAGCAGCGCGTGGTCCCTACGGCCTTGCGCGGTGCCGCGATCAGGGGCCTCAAGCATTGCCTTCATTTCCTGCGGCTCCAAATAGTTCAGGACTGGCCGCGCGGTTTTCTTAAACGGGATAGCACAAACCTCGGTGCACCAGGCAAGATGTTCCGGCCGTTTTCCGCCGATAAAACGTGTCCAGGAGTGGATGGCGGCGAGACGCTGGTTGCGAGTCACGACGGAACAGCCGCGGTCCTGTTCTAGGTGCGTCAGAAAATGCCGGATAATGTCAGGCGAAACATGTTCGATCAAGAGTCGATCGACAGTTTTTCTCGCGCTCTTTGCCGCGAAGGGAAGGAGTAGGGCGAGGGTGTCACGGTAGCTGGCCTGGGTATTGCGGGCAAGGTTGCGGTCGTCGATGATGTGCTCCATCAGGAAACGTCGAGTCCACGGTCCGACGTGATTTTGATCAGACATGATTGACCTCCGTTGAGACATAATTTTCAAAGCGCTGATTCGCTTGATCCAGCAACTCGGGCGTCATGGTGAGATAGCGTTGGGTGTGGGCCAGTTTGTCGTGCCCGAGATAGACCTGGAGGAAGTAAACCAGGCGTTGAACGTCTTTGCCCTCTCGGTACCAGCTCACGAGGCGATGGACGGCGAAGGAGTGCCTGAGATCTTGGAGCCGAGGCTGCTCAGTCGCACCATCCGCCGCCCGAACCCCGGCTGAATCGCAAACCCTGCGCCAGATGTATTTCATAGAGTGCCGGCTTAGGGGGCGTCCATCACGCATGGCGAAGAAGGGAGAACTTCGTCCCAGGCTGCACGGCCATCGTCTTCGTCGATGCGCATAGAAGCTCAATTCAGCGACCAGTTGTCGGCCGAAAGGCACAAGACGTGCCTTGTAAAATTTCCCATCACGAACCGTCAGCACAGCGTTTCCGAGATTTACATCCGCGAACCTAAGCGAAAGTGCTTCGCTGATGCGAAGCCCAGCGCCATACAGGAGCAGGATCAGGGTCTTGACGGAGGACGTCGGGACGCGGACAGTTCGGTCTCGCCGGTCGGAGATGACGGCGATGATGCGGCGCAGTTCATCCGTCGAGTAGATGTACGGCGTGAATTCGGACGCCTGTTGTGGAATGGCTGTAGGCAGAGGTGATACAGTCGCATAACCGCGGCCGATTGCGAAACGGTAAAACGAATTGAGGGTCCCGTGCTTTCGATGCCAGGTTTTCGTTAGGCGACCTTGGCCGAGAAGGAAGTCGCTTACTGCATCGGGCCTGACCGTGAGGATATCGATATCACCCATGGTTCGGCAAAAATAATTGAGAACCTGAGTCCCGGTGATGAATCGCATTCCGCTTGAGCGTTTGAGAAGGACATATTTTGAGACGACGGCTGCCAGCTTCATAGTAGTCCTCCAATATCGAAGTTCCCGACCACGCGTAGCTCTTGCAGGTTGACCTTCGCGTAGATTTGCGTCGATTTAGGGCTGAGATGGCCCAGATGGTCGCCGATTTCTTTTATTGAGAAACCTTCATCCAACAGCCGCATCGCACAGGCGTGTCGTAAACAATGAGCTCCCTTTCGCGCCAAGGGCAGCTTGAGTTTATCCATGCGCCATTTGACCGCCTGTCCAAGCGCCCTTGGAGACATTGGGTCAAAGGGCGCCAGTAGGCCCAAAAACAACTCAGCATGTGCCGACCTCGGGCGGCCCTTTTTGAGGTAATCGATGATGGCGTTGCCCACCGTGGGTACAAGTGGGCAAACTTTTCCATCCCTGCATTTTGGACGCCGTATTTTTATTTGGTCTTGTTCCCAGTCTAAATCCTCAAGACGGATCGCAGCCACTTCGCAGGCGCGAAGACCGTATACGGCCAGCAACAGGAATGTCGCACGATCACGGAAATCACCGGGTTCGCATCTGGGGATACTGGCCAGCAATTCTTTGACTTGATCCCACGTCAGAGAGACGGGCAGCCGTTCGTGCTCATAAATATGCGGCGCCTCTATTGCATCGGCTATAACCGGAGAACACCATCCGCGCCGACCCGCGTGACGAAAGAAAGCCCGAAAGTCGCTGGCTTCCGTCGCCATGGTATGGCGAGACCAACGCTTGGCTGCAAGAATGAGGTAATCGTCGATGTCGGTAATCCGTATTTCTTGGAAGGGCCGTCTTTGGGAGTGCCACCAGCGGAGGAAGGCGCCCATACCACCTGACCGATGCCTAATTATTGACGCCGAAAGCCCACGTTCATCGGCCATCCAGGCCGCGCCCCGCTTGATGGGCAAAATACGAAAAGCGTAACCTCTGGTTGAGAAAACTCAAACCCGCCAGTGACAGCTGGCGAAAACCAGGAGGCTACGCTCGTATGAATGATACCAAAGCTATCACCGTGAGACAAACC
>JBDREF010000317.1:0-3249 GCA_043820045.1 Planctomycetota bacterium
ACAGCCAATTTCCCGCGCGGCCCGTACATGATGAAGCTTCCTGTTAATCCGTTGAACCATAAAGACACGGTTCAGGTGCTCGCCGACGGAGATAGTTTCCCGGCCAATGCGGACGACAGCCACGGCTGGATATACAAGCCCACGACTGGGGAGGTAAGAGCCGATTGTACGGGAACCGATGACGGCGGCATGCGATACTATGACTATTAACAACCAAAGACGCCACAGCCTAATAACGGCAGGCGGCTTTACACTCGTCGAGGCGATGCTGGCCGTAGTGATACTCGGCATAGCGGCGGCGGGTGTGCTGCTTCCTTTTACAAGTGGAGCGTCGGTGCGCGCCGAAGGCATCCGCAGGACCCTGGGTGCGAGGTTGGCCAGCGATCTGATCGAAAAGGTCGTCAAGACGCCGTTCGCCGACATAAAAGGCAGCTACAACTACTCCGAGCCTCAGGGCATGGTTAAAGATGCAGCCGGGGTCGTTTTCACTGATTCGAATTACGCAAATTTCAGCAGGAGTGTTACGTGTAATTATGCGACTGTGCCGCAGCAACCGACGCCGGCCGATCCGACTAAATCTAATTTCATTCTTGTAACTGTACAGGTGAATTACAGTGGGAAAAAGGTGGCGACCATTAGCCGGCTTGTGAGCAAATGAGAAACGAGAGACACAAAAACGGTTTTACGTTGGTAGAGCTGCTGCTGGCCCTGGTGATTACAGGTATCGTCACGGCCGCCGTGGCGACGTTAGCCTTCGCCCTGAATTCGGCGAATGATCTGAGCGACAATATGAGCGAAAAGCAGGCATATTTGCGTTTTGCAGCCTTGAAGATTTCGGATCTCGTTCGGCAAAGCAAGCTCGTATGTTATGCGAGCACCGATGAAGTGGCTTTATGGAAGGAGGACAAGGATCCTGATGGACCGGGCGGACCTGATATGCCGGATGGGAAGATCAATATCGATGAGGTAGTGTATATCGAGTGCGGATCGGCGCAGAACCATTTGCGGCTTTGCGAGTTTACGCCTTTGAACAGTACGGCAATAAATCCGGGCTCAATTAGAGCCCTGTCAACGAATTGGTGGACTGCGTATAGCAGCACGGTCAATTACACGACGCTGATACCGCAATGCAGTAACGTCCAGTTCGGATTCCTGGACGCATTGCCGACATCGCCGAAGTTTGACAGCAGATTTGTGACTATCTCCTATGACATTGTCGAGAACGGTACTACTCGCAAGTGCCAGATAAGCGCCACGCTTCGCGGCCGTGCAGAGAATCTGCTCGATGCAAGCGGCAATATAGTAAGCGACGACGATTAACATGAACAGAAAGAAGAAAACATCCTCAAGATCAGGCGCAGCACTGCTCGTAGTGCTGATCATCGTTATGGCCATAACGATTACATCGCTCGGTTTCCTTTCGCGAAGCGACGTGGAATTGGCCTGCGGCGAGAATATGGTAGTGCGCACCCAGATGGACTACTTAGCCGAATCCGGACTGGAGCACGCCAGGGGGCTGATCTTAAACCCGCAGGACATCGACAGAAGTCCGACGTACCAGTACTGGGCGGGAGGCACAGGGCTCCAACTACAAGCAGGCAATGACTGGTACGATGTAACGGTTAGAGAGACCGACCGCTGCAATTATAACATAGAGTGTATTTCTTATCGTCGCACGCCGGATGGCAAAGAAATAGGCCGCAGCCACTTGCAGGCCGAGCTTCGGCTTGATCCGTGCATCGCGTATTGGACCGGTTCGAGCACGACGGTTCCGTCGCAAATGATAATCAATGGGGACGTCTATTGCGGCGGCACCCTGACAAACAACGGCAATAGCAATATCTACGGCGATACATTCGCCACAGGCCAGATAACCGGGACAATCACCGGGCGAAAAAATGAATCAGTCGCGTCGGACTATCCTGTAGCCTGGCCGGGCCTGGCAATTGCACAGACGTATTACATCGGCTCGACACCCTATCTTGCAGATGCGGATCCATCCGCCGAGGCCAATGTGGTCCCCAAGGCCCCTTCCGGGGCAAACCCCGCAAGGATTTACTACTACACCGGCAATGCGAACATGTCCGGCAATGTAACTATTAACGGCACGCTCGTCGTCAACGGCAAGCTGACAGTAAGCGGGGCAAATAATCTGATTATCGCCGAGCCGAATTTCCCGGCTCTTCTGGTGAATGGACAGGTGGAAATGAAGAATGGTGCATCGTTGGTAATTCAAGGTCTTGCCCAGATTGAGCAGACAATAACAATCGATCCAAATGCGACGGCAAATATCACCGTGACCGGTGCTTTGTTCATTAAAGGCGGAGGAATAACATCACCTAATATCTCAGCCACTATTATTGCAGACCCGGCGATTGCGGCGATTGAAACGTGGCCGACGGCCGGTACGCCGAATAGATGGGGACCGGCGGCAGGTGCGTTTTTCAAGAGCATTAGAAGAATCCCGTAGAGTTGAATTGTGGGTATTTGCCGGTTTGCGATAGCCGGTGCTTATCGGCCTTTGCGTATGACAAAAAGAAAAAACAGAAATATGTCAACAATATCTTTCGCGTGTACCGACACCCGGAAAACACAGGGGCGTTTCGATGCCCGCCCGGGTGCTGTTTTGACGATTGTACCGATTCTGTCAACCTTGACTGTGGAAGGTACGGGAAATGACATTTGTACCGCTTCTGTTTTGCACGAACAGCGGCAATTGCCAGAGCGGCAGGTCCGAGTCGAAGGATTCGGCAAGACCGGAACGGCATAGCGGGCGTTACGGCGACTCCATGCCGGGCGACCGGTTGTTAAAGACACATCGGCGATAGGCCGAAAACAGGAGCGGAGGAGGGTGATAATGTATAGAAACCAAGAGAGGAGGTTTGCGGAAATGCCTCATTCAACATACAGGCCGGGAAGGCCGTCTCGTTTATATCGCTGTGGGGGCGCCGAAGGCGGTTTGCGATCGGCGTGCTGCGGTTTCACGATAGTCGAGATCATCATCGTGGTCGTAATCATCGCGATTGCCGCGCTCGCAGCGGTGCCAATGATGAGTTCGGCGGGCAGCGTCCAGATAAGGTCTGCAGCGAATATGATCATGGCCGACCTGGAATACGCCAAGAGTATGGCAATCAGCAGGGGCCAAAACTTCTCAGTGGTGTTTGACAAGAACACAGAGAGTTACAGGATAGAGGATCAGGGCGGCAGCGTAATCCCGCACCCGGTGAAGAAAGGCTTTGATTACGCCGT
>JBDREF010000318.1:0-4336 GCA_043820045.1 Planctomycetota bacterium
CCGATGCCGATACGTTAGCCGGCATTACCGAGCTGACGCTGAGGATTCGTTACGACGACGGCTTTATCGCCTATCTCAACGGCGTCGAGGTGGCAAGGCGTAATTTCAACGGCACACCGGCCTGGAACTCTCAGGGCAGCACCGACAACCCGGATTCAGCGGCAGTGGTCTTCGAGGATATCGATATCTCCGCCTTTCTGCCTAACGTCAAGCGGGGCAAGAATCTACTGGCCATCCAGGGCCTGAACGGCACTTTGGACAGCTCCGACCTGCTCATCAGCGTCCAGCTTGACGGCACCGTCACGATTGCCGCCGGGGACTCCCCCTTCCCTAACGCCATGATGCTGCTGACCGGCCTGCGGGTTACCGAACTGATGTACCACGCCGCCGAAGGCAGCAGCTTCGACTACATCGAGCTTCAGAACATCAGCGAGACGACACTGGACCTTACCGGCGTTCGCCTCAGCGGAGGCATTGATTTTACTTTTCCACAAACGACGCTTGAGCCGGGCGGGTACATCGTGGTTGCCGCCAGCTTCGCCTCATTCCGCTCGGCCTACGGCACGGGCATTAACGTTGCGGGCGAGTATTCCGGCAGCCTCAGCAACGGCGGCGAGAGTATTGTCCTGAAGCTTCCGGCGCCTTTGGAAGCGGCGATACTGCGATTCGAGTACAGCGACAGTTGGTATCCGACAACCGACGGCGGCGGCGAGACGCTCGTGATCGACCAGCCGCTCGCACACCCGGCCGCATGGAGCGAACCCAAAAGCTGGCGCCCAGCCAGCCCAAACCCCGGAAGACCATAAGAATGCGGTCCCTGACCCAGCGTTCGCAATCGCAGCTCACTCGCTTCTTAGCCGGTACTCATAAAGGCCGTATCCGATCTCGCGAGAGGCCCTGACTATTTCCGGGTAGGGATTGTCGCAAATGTCGATGAATCCGATTTGGTAGTTCTCGCCGTCGCCGCGGCCTGTAGTCGCCTGGTCCTTGTATTGAAACCAGTGTGTACCGACGATGTAAGGATTCCGCAAAGCGCCTCGGACATAACTTCGGTATTTATCCGCGCGGTCTTCTTGATTGGACGTCTTCTTCAGTCCGGTATGGAACATGCCGCGGTCGAGCGCTCCGAAGTGGAATTCACCTATGATTATCGGCATGTCGATGTTGTCCGGCAAACGCTGCTCTTCCACGCCATAGCTGTAACGGTTGTAGCAGACGACATCGCAGAACTTCGTCGCAGCACGTGCAGCAAGGTCATTGACCCAGGCAAAGCGGCAGCCCATATAGAGCTGGTTCGGCGCGACTTTTTTCAACTCATCGCGGATAGTCTTGAAATAAGTCTCGGCAGTCCTGGTATAGAAAGCTGTCAGGTCAGCCCATGCTTTCTTTTTGTCCGGGGCCTGCTGACTTTGCAACAGTGCCTCCCACGTGGAGTGCTCCGTCCCCCAGGCGGCATTGAGTTTCTCGATAGTGCTGTACTTGGCTTTGAGATCTTCGAGAAAAACCTTCTTGGCCGGCTGGTCCGCAGGCGAGGTCAGTGTCGCCACGGCCAGAGAAATCTCATCGCCCCAAGCCAGTTCATTGTGAACGAAGTAGCCGATGCACCAAGGGTCATTTGCGGCCTTGCCTGTTTCAGACGCCAGTCGCCCTCGCAAGGCTTCGCGAAAACCCGGATCGAACACATCGTAAAACTTGCCCCAGTAGCCCTCCGAGCCCTCCAGCGTCCTGGAACTGTAGCTGATAGTGCAGACGTACGGCGTCTTCCTCATCAGGTAAATGTCGGAATCAGACCAGTTGGCGATTGTATTCATTCCCCAGCTTCGCAGCCTTCGGTGCGTTACATCGGCGAAGGCTGCGGGCCAACCCTGCCCGTACTTGCGCAGCAAGTTCGCCTGGCTGAAGTCGTATGTCTTGTAGGGTGAATGGTCCTTGTAATACCCGTGCGGGGCCCAGGCGCCTTGACCATAAAACTGCGCGAAAGGTGAATCGTCCTTCGGCATATTGTAAAAATAGTTTTCCCGATCACTGATAGGCGTCGCGTTTGCGGTTCGAACACAATCAATGCCATGAGACCAGAAAAGCCGGCCTTCCGGGTCCACCATCCACCACTTGCCTTTGTGTTTCTCCACCCGGAAAAAACCGCTAGCGCGTAGTTCCGGTCCGCTTCTCCAGCCGCCGTATTTGTCGCGGCCGGCCGGCCCGGGATAAGCGGCAATATCTCGCTCTTGAGCCTTTGCGCTCGCTTTTAGCTCTTCTACCGAGTGCGTTTTGCCGGGCCAGTCTCTATGGACAAACTGGCCCAACTCATCGATGAACGGGAAAAGAGTTTTCGCATCGAGCAGCTCGGCGCGTCCGCCTGCGCTGATGTTCCTAATCTCGAATTTGTGATCGACGTGAGGCTGGCTAACATACAGGAGCATTTGGTTGATATTCGAGGCATCGACCTTGTCGGAATGAGTCGGCGCAGCCCTCATGCCAATCAACTCCATCGGCTCGGATAGTCTCCACGGAGTAGGAAAAAGTCTCACCGTCAAAGTTCCTGTTTCTTTGGCTCCCAGCGTGATGCTGTCGGTCACGCAGTTCTTGCTGCCGTCCGCACCCGGATTATCAACCCGACAGCTAACTACAACAGATTCGTTTCCGGCATTCCTGACATCAACGGAAATATACTCGTATTTCGACAGGTCCCATTTGCCCGCAGGTGCTTGCAAGGTAATCCCAGGCCATTGTTTCTCATGGCCCGTTTCAATGCGCAGCCCCCCTGCTTCTATTCGCGCTACCTTCGCATCGGTCGTTGCAACCGAGCCGGCATCGAAGCCCTTGCCAAAATCAAAAAGAACCTCCGACTGAGACGGTTCGGCGGCACAGAGTCTGGAGGACCAGCCAAAAACGAGAATCGCGATAATTATAAATGACCATTTCTTACTCATTTGTTCATCTCCCGCCAGGGATGGCCTGGCCCACTTCTTCCAACAGCATACGATATGCAAACTCTTCGCCGCGAGTGCGGAACTTCACAGTGTTGCCCTTGCTTTCAAATTCTACGTCGCGGGCAATTTCGCCACTGCTATCCACAGCAGCGATAGACTTTACTTGCGCACCTCCGGCGGCGGAAAGCTTGTCGATGCCCAGCTCAACCGCGAACGGGTCGATATCCGGCAGCGGCGTGACGATAATAATATCCTTCTTTCGTTCGCAGCGAAATGCGCCATCGGTCAATACCGGGCCGAAATCAATCGGAACTTTCTCAGTATTCCACCGCTGGGCGGACCAGATTTCGCGACGACCGTCGCGATTGAACGCGCGGGCGTTGAAGTAGCTGCCTGACGGGCCGTACGATTGCTCCACGATAACGCCGGCAATTCTCTCGATGCTCGATTCGATTTGGCCGTTCTTTGCAAAGTATCCATACTGAGGCAGCATCTTGCCGGCAACCATCCAGTCGTCATCGCCCCGATTGACATATACACGGGCGCCGGATTTCCACGAAATGATCTGTCTGTGTATGTCACCGGCCACAAACTCGACGCTCTCGATCTGATCGAGTGCGATGCTTCGGACAAAATCCTGAGCCAGCCAATATTTCCGCACTGCGCCGCGTCCAAACGCCGGCCTGTCAATCATCAGAGCGTGCCCTTCGAGAATCTCCGCGCTGATATAATCGTCGCTTTCGATTCCGCTGTCACTGCGCTGCCGCCCGCCCTGGTAACGGCTCGAATAACCAACGCCGTGCAGGCTGAACTTGTCGTGCAGAACCGCATCGAACCACGGCACCCGCTCCCAATCCTCGCATTTGAGCTTTATGCAGAAACTCCCGCCGGCAGGCGTAAGCTGCAAGTGCTGGCAATCCGACCCGTCAAGATACCCGATGAGCTGGTCGTGCCCCGCTTCGGAGGTCATAGGAGCATTGTCACCAAGGTAGTCGCGTATCCAGGCGAAAGACTCGCCCCAGCATTCGCGGGTTTCAAGCATCGAGTGAAAATTACCCTGCGTATCGTAGAAATCAAAGCATGGAAGCGACGTGAAGACATCGATGAAATAGTGCGTCGGTCTGAGATTGGGCTTTATCAGTTTCAGATTGCGCTGGACGAAAGGCATAATCCGGTCCGGCCGCCAGCGATAGCTCTGGGCGTCTCGACCGTTGTTGATCCACGCCTTTATCGGCTCACCCTGCTCGGTGAAACAGATGTGATCGTAGCTGTACTCCTCCGCATCAGGGTAGAAATCAATGTAGTTGTCGTGCAGGCCCCAGGGAATATCATACCGGCGGCAGACCTCCGCAATCTGCTGCATGTCCTCAACGGTACCGAGCTGCGGCTGAGGCGGGTAAATATCC
>JBDREF010000319.1:0-6991 GCA_043820045.1 Planctomycetota bacterium
CATCTCCGGCAGCCACCACCTGCTTTTCGGTATCTGCGGGTCCCCCATCCGCCACCAGTCCTCTTCAAAGGCCCTGGCAGCGCAGCGCAGTTCGTCTTGAGTGCTGCTGTAATCGCCGCCTCGCGCGACATGCACTTTTCCTTCTTTCGGTCCCTTCGGATTTACGGCCGGGGTCTTTTCGGAAGCCTCCTTGTAGGCGGTCGGGCTGTAGAAGTCGTAAACCCACTCGCGAACGTTGCCTGACACATCGTACAAGCCCCAGGCATTAGGTTTCTTTTTACCCACTTCGTTGGTCTCACTATCGGCGGTAGCCTCGTACCAGGCGAAATCCTTGAGTTCAGCCGCCGTATTTGCAAAGCCGAATACGTTGGTGGTGCCAGTACGGCTGGCATATTCCCATTCCGCCTCCGTCGGCAGGCGGTACTCCCTGCCGGTTTTCAGCGAAACCCACTTACAGAAGGTCATGGCGTTATGCCAGGTCATGCCCATAGCGGGGTTCTGCTTGCCGTATCCCATCGTCATATCACCATATACGGGCGTCGGGCCTGTAACCGCATCTATCCCCTCACCTGGAGACTTCTCGGCCTCGTTACCGATATCAAAGTCTCTCTTGGCACTGACCGTTTCCTGATAGTAGGCCATGAAAAGCTCAATTGTGGTCTCGGTCGTGCAAAGGTAAAATGGGTCCACACGCACCTGATGCTGCGGCCCTTCGTCCTCCTTGTGTCCCGCCTCGTTCTCCGGGCTACCCATAACAAACGTGCCGCCGGGAATCGGGACCATCTTGAAAGATATTTTCTCGCCGTTCTGAGTTGTGACAGTTTCGGTGTATTCGCTTGCGGGCTTGCGGTCCTTGCCGGACACACCGGATGAGTGCAAGGCGATAATGCCAACGGCCAGAAGTGCCGCACATTTGATCAGACGGCTCACTTTTCTGCTGGATTTGCCCCCTGAATTCTCATACGTATGACTGCAAAACAGCATATCAAAGACTCCTAATCATTTAATAACATACTCTTGCCAAAAGGGCCTCAAGCCAACCATAAGCTGCCCCCCTCAAACTGCCCGGTATTCTACCACAGTGTAGAGGAATTGGCAAACCCAACTCAGAAAAAGTATGAATGCTTTTCCGGCAAAACTGGTGAAGTTCTTCAGGAATATCAGGTGAGTCAAAGCAGACAGTGCTTACAGAGAAGCACTGCCGGTCCCGGCAAAAACCAGGACCAGCAGCGAATAACACAGGATGATGGTTACTATGCGAACTCTTTGTATTCGCGATCCTTGAGGATACCCGGTTGTGGAACGGGATACCTGCCCTCGGAATCGCTGCGCAGAGGAGCAGGAGAATCCATAGTGAACTTGTCCACGTTCGGAGCGAACTCGTGGGGGCAGTTAAGGGCATCGTCGAATGTGATAACCTGGCCGGTGTGGGCGGCCATACGGCCCATAGTGTTGACCAGGCTGGTTTCGGCGCCTCGTTTGACCTCATTGTAGGGCTTGTCCTGGCGAATTGCATCGATGAGGTCATCCCACTCAAGCTGATATGGACTCGGCTCGGGTTGTGGGAATGCCCAAATCAGGTTCTCCCTGGTCATATTGTGCCCCTTATAGGTGCGGACCTTGCCGGGATAGTGGCCGCTCGTTGAAACAACACCTGAGCCCTTCGTGCCGTGTACATAGCTGTCAAAGCCGCCCTTGGCTCCTGTAATGGCCCGGCCGCAGTAGAAGAACTTCGTTCCATCAGGATAAGTATATTCGATCGAGTAGTTGTCGAAATTCTGGTCCACGTCGTTGCCGCGGTAGTGGCGACCGCCCGAGGCGTGGGCCTCGACAGGCCAGGCGCCCTTCATCCAGGAGCACTCGTCGATCTGGTGAATGTAGTAGTCGCTGTACATGCCGCCGCTGGCCCAGAGGAAGCTGTGGAATTTCTGAATCTGGAAGAGCAACTCGCTGATGCCGTCGGGCTTGCAACCTACTGCGGATGCCCGGCCGCCCATGCGATAGGCTCTCATGGCAACAATATCGCCTATCTCGCCGTTATCGATGCGGCGTTTCAACTCCTGCCGCCCGTGACAGTGGCGGATCATCAGGCCGACGCCCACCTTCAGATTCTTCTTCACCGACTCCTCGGCAAGCTTGAGCATCCTGCGCGTGGTCGGACCGTCCACCGTGACGGGTTTTTCCATGAAGACGTTGAGGTTCTTTTGGATCGCGTAGGTGAAGTGCACCCAGCGAAACGCCGGAGGTGTTGCGAAGATGGCGACATCGCCGGGACTCAGGCAATCCATCGCCTTCTTGTAGCCGTCGAATCCTATGAACATCTGATCGGTTGGGACATCCACCTGGCTGCCGTGCTTTTCCTTAAGGTTCTTGTAACTTCGTTCGAGACGGCTCTCGAAGACATCGGCCATCGCTACGAGCTTGATCGGCCCGTTCTTAACAGACAGGGCGTTCGACGCCGCACCGGTACCGCGACCGCCACAGCCAATCAGGACGATCTTGATGGTATTACTTGCCCCCGCATAAATGCTCGGGGCGATACCAGCCGCAATAGCCGATGTCGCGGCGATTCGGCCCGTGTTCTTCAGAAAATCACGACGCGACGTAACCGCATCTTTGCCCAATGTACCAGAATCAGTCATAATGTCTCCTTTCTCGATGTGTCTTTGTCAGACTTTTGCAAGTTTTCGCTCGGATTAATGCATTTTCTCAAATCAAGCGGTTTATTCCATCCATCCAAATCCTGCGCTAAGACATGTCAGGTTGGGCATGCATTATATCCGATAGGCTGTCAGGATTCAACTTCTGTTTGAAGAATGCCGACGGATAGGGCGAAATGCTCGGCGGCAGGGGCTTGAAAAGTAACACGCCGCGTCATAGATGATCAAAGAAAAAGCCGCCGGTCTCGGGAGAATCGAAGCCGGCGGCGAATTGGCTGTAGAAACCTCGTACTACGCGAAGTCTCTGTATTCCTGGTCTTTGACGATGCCCGGTTGCGGCACGGGATATCTGCCTTCGGAGTTGGCCCGTAGCGGGGCGGGAGAATCCATCGTCAACTTGTCCAAGCCCGGCGCCATCTCGTGGGGGCAGTTGAGCATGTCGTCGTATGTGATTTCCTGGCCGGTGTGTGCGGCCATACGGCCCATGCTTGTCACAAGGCTGGTCTTAACGCCGTTCTCGGTTTCGTTGTATGGCTTATCGTTGCGGATGGCGTCCATAAGGTCGTTCCACTCATTCTGATATGGATCCTGCTCGGCCCGGCTGACCTCGGATACCCATGTCCTGTTCGCTCGGTCCGGATTCTGACCCTTGTAGATGCTGGAGGGCCTCCCACAGTCACCGCTCCTGGAGACAATCGCCATGCCTTTGGTACCATGTGCTGCGCTGGAATAGATTTGGTGGCAACCCTCAATACAACGCCCGTCCATGAAGAACTTGCTGCCGTCGGCAAATGTGTACTCCACCGAATACGTGTCGAAGTTCTGATCGACGTAAGTGACGCCTTCGGGACTCTGGCGATAGTGACGACCGCCGACGCCGTGGGCATTGATCGGCCAGGCGTTCTTCATCCAGCATTGATGGTCGATGATGTGGATGTTGAAGTCGCTGAAGTTTCCGCCGCTGGCCCAGAGAAAGCTGTGGAACCGCTGTATCTGATACATCAGGTCGCTGATGCCGTCCGGTTTTGGCAGCGAGTGAAAGAAACCGATTGGCCCGTGCATCCGGTATCCGCGCTGCAGGATGATGTCGCCGATCTCGCCGTCTAGGATCCGTTTGCGCAGTTGCTCGAGATCCCGCTGGTGACGGGACATCAAACCCACTCCAACCTTGAGGTTCTTCGCATCGGCCTGTTTGCCGAGTTCGAACATCCGGCGGCTGGTTGGACCATCCACGGTAACGGGCTTTTCCATGAAGACATTGAGGTTTTTCTTGATGGCATAGGTGAAATGCACCCAGCGAAATCCCGGGGGTGTGGCAAAAATTGCGACATCGCCCGGACGCAGACAATCCATCGCCTGCTTGTAGGCGTCGAAACCCACGAACCGGCGGTCCTCGGGCACATCCATCTGGTCGGCATGCGATTTTTGCAAATTCGCGTAACTATCCTTGAGGCGACGTTCGAAGACATCACCCATGGCAACGAGTTTGGTCGGGCCATTGTTGACCGACAGGGCGTTCGCTGCCGCCCCGGTGCCCCGGCCGCCACAGCCGATCAGGGCTACATTGATGGTGCTGTTGCCCGCTGCATGGAGGCTCGGGGCGATGCCTGCTGCGATGGCCGAGGTCGCAGCGAGCCGGCCGGTGTTCTTCAGGAATTCACGGCGTGATGTGTTTTTTTCGCTTGTTTCGCTCATAACGGACTCTCTCCTAATGATTTGGTGACTTCAAATGTTATATTTGTTTCGGACGTCACTATTTGCTTTTGACCCAAATGGTATTTGCACGAGTTTGGCAACAGCCGAATAATAACACAACAGCCGAATAATAACACAATATCGCCCATGGGGCAAGCATGGAAGATATTCTTTCTCGGCTGAAATGCCCGAGCGGCGCCGGTACGGAAAACTCGAATCGCACAATCGCTATCCAGACCGATTTTCATACGCGCGATATAGCAGGTCCAGTTCGCCCGTTTTGGCGTCATAGCTCTGCTGCAGTTCGGCGAGCTGCTCAGGATTCCTGTAGATCGTCGCTTCGCCAAAGCGTTCCTTCATTTCGGCCAGCTCTTCCTCAAGGGCCGTTATCATCTCTTCAATCTGCTCGACAGAGTACCTGTTGAATCGCCTGAGTTCCTCAGGCCTCTTGAGGTGCGATTTCTCCCCGCTACCGGAAGGGCGACGCTTTTTTGCGGCGGTCGCACGCGGCTGCGACTCCTGCTGCTCTGCCTCGATACGTTCGCGAATCATGGAAGCGTACCTCGAATACGGGGGCTTTGCGGTAACAAACTCCGTTTGCCCGAGAGACCGCCGGCCGAACGCATCCGTGCCGACCACAAGGAGCTTGTCCACAACGCGGTCCAGAAAGTAACGGTCGTGGCTCACGACAATCATGGTTCCGCTGTAGTCGTCCAGAGCCGCCTCGAGCATTTCACGGCTGGCAATATCCAGGTGGTTGGTGGGTTCGTCCATGACCAGAACATCCGGCTCGGCCAGGACCAGTCTGCAAAGCATCAGCCGATTACGCTGGCCTCCGCTCAGGTCCGCGCATTTCTTGAACACATCGTCTCCCGTGAAAAGAAAAGCTCCAAGCCTGTTGCGCAAGCGCTCCGATGAAAGTTCAGGATTCACACTCGCGGCCTCATCAAGGACAGTCTTGGATGAATCCAGCACGTCACCGTGCTGATCGAGATAGCCTATGCGGAGGTTCCTGCCCATTCGGATACTGCCTGCAGACGGTTCAGCCTGCCCCAAAGCCAGTCGCAACAGCGTGCTCTTGCCCGTCCCGTTGGGGCCGGTGATGCCGATACGTTCGCCGCTGAGCACATCAAAAGTCATGTCCTCAAACAATTTCAGATCGCCGAATGACTTGGCCAGCCCCTCACAGCGCAACACCAAGTCGCTTGCACGGCCACTCTTGCCGAATGAAAAGCCGATAGTCTTCTGATCGGAAGGTTTTTCCAGAAAATCGGGATTGACTTTGAGAAGACGCTTCAGGCGGGTCTTCCGCCCGCGAGCAGTACCGCGCATGCCCTCCTGGTCCTTGTTTCGGGCGATAAAGTCCAGCGTCCGCTCGACCATCTCGACACGTTTGACGTGTTCGCGGCGTTGTTGCAGCCGTACGGTATCTCTGGTCTGTACATAGTTGCTGTAATTACCGTTCCAGATATGGGCCCGGCGGTTCTCCACTTCGATTATCTTGCATGCGACTTTGTCCAAGAGGCACCTGTCATGGCTGATGATGACGGCGGCGCCGTTGTACCCGGTTATGAACCTCTCCAGCCACTCGGTCGCCTGCAGGTCCAAATGGTTGGTTGGCTCATCCAGAAGCAGCAGGTCCGTATCCAGCATGAGCACCTGGGCCAGACCCAAGCGGGACAACTGGCCGCCGCTCAGTGCAGAGGTCTTCACATGATGCAGTTCAGGCTCGAATCCCAGGCCCGCCAGAGTCATCTGAATCCGGGTTTCGTATGCGTACCCTCCGGCGAGTTCGAAATCATGACACAGGCGGTCGTATTGTTTCATCTTGGCCTGCAATGCCGGGCCGGCAAGGCTCTCCATCTCGTGCGAGGCGGTTTGGATTTGCTGTTGCAGTCTCAATATATGCTCCACGCCGGTGTGCATCTCCTCCAGGACGGTAAGATCGCCGCTGAACGTTTTCTCCTGTGCCAGGTAACCGATTCGCAGGGCCTTCTGTCTTATCACCTGGCCCATATCCGGATTGATCAGGCCCACGATCAGTCTCAGAATCGTACTCTTGCCCGAGCCGTTGGACCCTATCATCCCCACCTTTTCGCCGGGATGGAGTTGCAGGTCGAACCGGTCCAGAACCACCTCCGGGCCAAATGCCACATGGATATCACGCAACGTTATAATCGCCATTAATCCGAGACCTTTTTACACACTCATTCATGCAAACCTTGAAACGGGAGTCTATTTTCAACTGCGGCCTGCAAAACCCGTCGTCCATCTTATCCCTCAGGGCCTTGAAAATCAAGCGATTAAGGGTGGATAATAAACGATTCGGCCAATTCGGCCGGTTCGGAGCTTGTCAGACGTTCTCTTTTGGGGGATATAGCATGTTGACGTTTCGGACCTTTTCCAGCATCATAGTCTGCAGTTAATCCGGCCAGGAGAGCAGCTTGGCGGTGGTGTCGGAAACATTCATTCAGGAGATGCTCAATGAAACGTGTAAACCGCAGGCAAATACTCGGAACTTTGGGTGCCTTGCCCATAGTTGGAACACTGCTGTCTTCGGGCTCCAAAGGCAAATCAGACCACAAAGATGTTGATGCCGTAACCGGTCCCACTTTCGTTGCCAGGTCCGACAAACA
>JBDREF010000320.1:0-2158 GCA_043820045.1 Planctomycetota bacterium
CGAATGCCGTCGGGATGCGGATTGGCCTCGCTACTGTAACTCATCGTCACCTCGTTTTCGTAGATGACCTCCGACTGCCAGGCGACCGCATCGTCAACCAGGCCGTCGGCAGGAATGTTGGCCGACAAGGTTTGTACCTCCAATGGCTTGACCTCGTCGCCGATACCCCATTGAGCGATGTCCACGAAGTGCACGCCGTTGCCGGTAATGAAACCAGCAGTGTAATCGGAGACGTAGTACCAGTAGCACACTTCGTTGCCGCGGGCGACACGTTGCGGACTAAAAGGTGTCACTTGGGCCGGCCCCAGCCACAGGTCGTAGTCGAAATCCTCAGGTATCGCTGCTGCGGTGAAGTTCTGTCCCACCTGCACGCCTTTGTTAATCCCGATGATGCCGACCTCTACACGGGTCAGCCTTCCGATCCGGCCGCTGCGAACCAGCTCGCAGGCGTGACGGCAGGCTCCACTGGATCGACGCTGCAGGCCGGTCTGAAGGACCCGGCCGTATGCTGTTGCGACCTCGACCGCGCGCCGGCCCTCCGCCACCGTAAGTGTGAGGGGCTTTTCCACATAGACGTCCTTGCCGACCTGCATGGCTGCGACCGCCTGGGCCGCGTGCCAATGGTCGGGTGTGCCGATACAGACAGCGTCAATGTCTTCCCTGTCCAACAGCTCGCGAAAGTCGCGGTAATCGGCGCACGCGGTATCCCCATAGGCCTGGTTGATGCGGTCACGATGGCTCTGGCGTCGAGCCGTCACCGGATCACAGACCGCGACAATGCGAGCGTCCTTCTCGGCGAGAAATGCCTCCCGGTGGTGCGTGTTGATGTTGCCCGTGCCGATAAGGCCTAACGTGATACGATTGCTTGGCGCAACTGTTCCGTCACCGCCGAGCAGGGATGATGGGAGAATGTAGGGAAAACCCATAAGGCCCATTCCGCACAGGGCTGTATTTTTTACAAAACTCCGCCGCGTTGTTCTGATCTGATCCACCTGCCTAATCCTCGCCGGGAGCCAAAACAACCCGCCTAATCTACCCGCTCACAAACGATATTCACGAGGTCCAAACCCAGACCCTGAGATTCTGGGTGCTTGCCTGTGAGCTTGAACAATAATCTGTTTGGCCCCTCGGTCAGATTAAGTAATACTTGGCCGCTCATCTCTTTCTCCTTCGAGCCAGAATTCAGAGGTCTGAGGTCAGAAGTCTGTTTTCTGTCTTCTGTCAACCAGCCCGTTGTCCGGGGCAATGGACCCTCAGAGCACCTTTGTCTTCCCAGGCATTGCAACCGGATAACGGCCCTGGCCATCGGGCTTGACCGGCGGATCAGAATCCATAGTGAAGGAGTCCAGGCCCAGGGCCAACTCAAGATCTGAAGCCATGGCCTGCTCCCACGTGATCATCTGCCCGGACTCGGCCGCCATCCGCCCAAGAATCCCTGCCATGGCAGCGCGGGCAGAGCGTTCGGTCTCATTGTAAGGCTTGTCTTTACGGATCGCCTCAAAGAGCAAATCGTGCTCCACCTGGTACGCATCGCAGCGAGGTCCCTCGTATTGCCAGATCAGGTTCTCCGGCGTCTGCTGGTGGCCTTTGAAAATACGAGGCTGGGGGATTCCTTCGCCCAGTACGGCCGATCCTTTCGCACCATGGATGACATCGCCGAAAAAGCCCCAGCAGTTGTCTATGTGCCGGCCCTGGGCGAGCAGCCGCGTGCCGTCAGGAAACGTATATTCCACGGAATAGTGGTCGAACAACTGGTCTGGCTCGGTCCGGACCTGTCGGCCGCCCTGCCCCTGGGCCGACACCGGCCAGTCGCCTTTGCACCAGCAGCACACGTCGATGTTGTGGATCAGCCAATCCAGAATGAAGCTGCCGTTGAGCCAGGTGAAACAGTGGTAGTTGCGGATCTGGTGGGCCAGCTCGTTCATCCCGGGTGATTTAGAAGCAAATCCCACAGGGGCATGCTCGCGGTAGGCCCAAGAGGTAATGACCTCGCCGATGAGACCGTCATGCAATTGCTCAACCGCCTCTTCGAGCGGCTTGTAGTGCCGACTCATCAATCCGCCGGCGATCTTTAGATTCTTTTTCTGAGCTTCCCGTCCGGCCTTGAGTATGCGACGAACACCGGGAGCATCGACCGCAAACGATTTTTCCATGAAGA
>JBDREF010000321.1:0-12510 GCA_043820045.1 Planctomycetota bacterium
AGTAATTGAGCCAGCTCTGACCTGTCTGCTTCTGTCATAGAACCACGCGATGTCCGCCGTGCCGGTGGTGCGTCTATTGTTATCCAGCCCCAGGCTGTGCCGCGTCCGCCGGTTACGCTCCAGACCTTGCCCGACCGGCGCTTGAGCGCCGCCCGTATTTGCTTGATTGTTGCATTTCTGTCTATTTGTCCTACCCTTTCATTAGTACTGTTTTCATTTCCGATTCATCATGTTTGCAAGCTGATACCCAGATTAGTATCCCAATTTGTCTAAGCCGTCCAAAATTTCGGCACGATCATAAAAAAGCAATAAGAACACATAGCCGGCATTGCTGGGGTCAGACTTGATTCGTTGCAGCAACTCTATTAATCTGATTGATGCGTGTGCTGTCTCCTGTTTCATTTTCCTACCCTTTTTCAAAAAGCCCGCGCGGGCAACGCTGTAACGGCGGGTTTAGTCTGGAAAATTCAATCGGGCAAATTCCCCGAAACATTCTTTTGCGGCTTTATCATAGGCACGAGCCGCTTCAATCTCAGAGTCGAAAGAACCAAGATAAATAGGGTGCTTATTTACTGAAATTGAACAAAACCAGCAATTATTTCTATTCTGTCTTAACCGGCTTACACCTTTATATTTTGAGCTCTTATTTCTTTGAGGCTTTTTTTGATTCTGATGATTTTGCGTTCTTGTGGCCATTCGCAGATTAAGGCGCCGATTATTCAGACCATTTCCGTCTTTATGGTCGCTTTCTATGCCATCGCCAGGTTGAAGGTCAAGAATCTGCCGGTGCATCCGAATCTTTTTGCGATTACAATCAGTTCGTACCGCATACCAAGTACAATGATCTCTTAGAGCATACCAACGCCATTGATTGAGCCATTCAAAATCTTCATCATCAACAATCGCAAATTTGCCTTGCGTAAGTGGAATGTATTTCATGTTGGCCTTATCCGGTATAAAAAAGCTCGGCAACCGTGTAATGAGTACAGACCAAGAGGCGTGTAATCCGGTTGCCGGGCGATTGTTTAGTTTGGATTCTGTTTTATCTATACTCATTACGATGTTCATTATCGACTATTTCCGGCCGGCGTGCAACATCTTTTTGGACGGAATGTGAAAATATTCTCATTATCGCCTTTTTTGGGCCAATAATGCAGCTTTCGGCGCAAAATACTTAGTATTTTATGCCAACAAAATCCAGATGTATTGTTAGACGTCTTGACGCCCGGCCGTTTTGTTATTTATACTGCCTCGCGAAATGAAACCATCAAAGGGGTAGGGGGATTAAGGAAGGACGGTGTAGAGCAATGATACGAGCGCAATAACGTTATACATACAGATTTAGGGTTTTTCGGAAAAAACAGTTCCCCACAATCGCCCACAACCAACGAACTCACCGCAGAGGCTATCAGAGTAGCCCTGTAATCGACAGTATTTCACAGTTAGCACGCAAATGGGGCCGTTTAAGTTGAAACAGCGATTCTGCCGATATCCAAGGCATGAGTGGTACTGAAGAAAATACCAGCACGGAGAAGAACTTGGGTGGCCGGCCAAGTCTTTACACACCCGACATGCCCGACAGGCTCAGGGCGTATATCAAGAACTTCAAAGAATACGAAGACGAGATTCCCAGCATACCCGGATTCGCCTGTGTGGTCGGTACTTGCGAGAGAACTGTGTATAATTGGGGCGATAAACACGAGAAGTTTTTGCAGGCTTTGGGTGAATTGCACTCCGCACAACACAAAGTACTCTTGTCTAAGGGCCTGAACGGAGAGTTTAATTCCACGATAGCCAAGCTCGTACTGTCGTCAAATCACAAGTACAGCGAACGCACGGACATGACTACGGGCGGCGAGAAGATAACACCACAAGTCGTTTCGTTTGCAAATCTTCCAGCCCCCCCCAAGCAAGAGGCCGCTGAATGATACCTGTTGAGACGTTTGTCCGCGGTATGCACCAACATCAAATCGAGCTATTCGAGGCGTTCGACAATCGCAGGGCTGCCGGGATAGAAGAATCACAAACACTGCTTAGTGAGTGGCACAGAAGGGCGAGAAAAACAACTCTGGCCCTGAATCTCGAAATACGCGAGGCGTGCCGGGTTCCTAATTCGAAGTACGGTCATATCGCGCCTACCCAGGTCCAGGCAAGGAATATTGTCTGGGACGATCCTAACATGCTCAAGGCATATCTGCCTGACAAGCGAGAGATGGGCTGGAAGCTCAACGAGCAGAAGATGCTCGTGACGTTCGAGAACGGTTCAATGCTCAAAATCGGCGGCGCCGACGAGCCCGATAGCTGGCGAGGAACTGATTTTGTTGGTCTCACCTGCGATGAGTGGAGTCTGATGCAAGAATCGCTGTGGACGGAGATTTTGCGGCCGGTTATCGCAGGCGAACTGCCGAGTCACATCAAGAAGTACCAGGCGTTCAGATGGGCGTTTTTCATCTACACACCTAAGCCGGAAGGTGCTCATGCTACACGAATGTTCGATACTGCATGTTGTCTCTCTGGGGGCGGGATACTTCCTGTTTGCGGTAAAGCTCCGAAGATGGCGCCGAATACATACGCTTCAAGGCTGGATGGTGAATTGTCAGGCATATATTCTCAATCTGCTCTCAATCAGATGCAGCAGGAAGTCAGAGACGGCAGGATACCGCAGGCCGAGTACGACCAGGAAATCAAATGCTCACGCATAACGCGCGAGCAGATGACGCTCATCACAACCGAGATGATCCACAAGCTGAACAAGCATCACGCAGAAGTTAGAGTCTCGGATGGCGAAACACGGAAGATAGTCTCGATTGACCCGGCGTGGGGCGGTGATGT
The DNA here is from genome assembly GCA_043820045.1 of Planctomycetota bacterium. Lineage (GTDB taxonomy): Bacteria > Planctomycetota > Phycisphaerae > Sedimentisphaerales > Anaerobacaceae > JBDREF01. Next base: position 2,833 of record JBDREF010000321.1, read on the forward strand.
CTGTCAGATAATGGGTATTGTGAATCACGAGGCCAGGCCGGAACATCAGAAGGCCATTCTCGATAAGATGCGAACGAGTGAGATATGTATGGCCGCTAAGCTTGTCGCCCGACAGATAGGCACGAAGAACTTCGTTGTGGATACGGTAAATGCCCCCGGTGTTGCGGATAATCTTGCCGAAGATGAGGCGGGGTACAATGTACAGCAATTCAAAAGCTCCTTCAAGCCGTCGGAGAAAAAGGATACACCCGAAGCGATAACATTCGCTAATCTACGGGCGCAGGCTTATCACTATACATCTGTACTGATTCACACATTCCAGGCCGGCCCGATTAAAGACGCTGAATTGATGCGCCAGCTTCCGCTTGCCAGTCGGTACACAACGCAACCAGGATCGGGCAAGCTGATTATCCAGCCCAAAGTAAAAATCAAAGAGGAATTAGGCTGCTCACCGGACAAGGCGGATTGCTACATCATGGGCAATTGGGGTTTACAGTTCGTCCAGCCCGAAGGCCCGGAGATTGTACAGTTCGGCGCTGAGGCATTATTGCCGGACTACGTGGGAGTATGAAATGGAACTAACAGAAGCTCAAATCCAAAAGCAGTGCATCACGTTCATCGATGATGCTCAGCAGCATACATCTATGCGTGACCAGAGGGACCGGGCCGAGAAACATCAGGATTTCTTTCGCGGCGGCACCCATCAATGGACACAGGAGGAATACGACACCTATAAATCGAGAGGCGTAGAGCCCATCACGATTAACAGGTGCAAGCCAATCGTCAAGAGCCTGCTCGGAATGTACCTACAGAGCCGTCAGGAGGTCAGGGTCCGGCCGAGACGCGGCGGAAGCTCTACGGTGGCCCAAGTCCACACAGAGACTCTAAAACATTGTCAGGACGTTTCCTACGCTGATTACGTGTACGCCCAGGCGTTTATGCGCGGCGGCATTGACACTGAATCCTATCTCAAGCTCGAAATCGACATGGCGGCCAACGTGAACGGCCAGCCCATCATCAAACCAAGGTCGATATTCGATATCCAGGTGGACCGCAACGCCGTTGAATACGATCTGAACGAATCAGCCAAGTACATCATCGAGCGGCAGTGGATGGACTGCGACGAGCTAAAAGCTCTCTATCCCGGCAGGGACGATGAATTGGCCAAAGCCTTTGAATCCGTCGATTCTCTGGAGTCCAAGCCCGCTGAGCGATTAGCGAAGTGGATGACTCAGGAGGGCGAGACTGTCAGCGGCGGTGATGACGAGGGCGAACAGATTCCAGACATGGAGCTATTGAGGAAGTATCGCTATCTCACGCATGAGTGCTGGTGGAAGGCGATTACTCCTGCTCTGATAGTAGGCGATACTCAGACCGGCCAGACAACGATCGTCACGGAGGAAAAGCAGGTCCTGAAGCTCGTCCGCAAGGGTAAGAAGAGCGTCAGGTTCGTTCTGACTCCATACGCCAACAAAGTGCTACACAAGACCGTTATGATGGGCGGTCTCATGCTGGAAGATAAACCCGAACCATTCGGCAAGGGTATGAACGACTACCCGATCGTCCGATTCTCTCCATTATTGGACGAAGGTTATGCCATTGGCTTCCTCGATGACGCCGTGAGCCTGAACCGTGAAGAGAACATCCACCGGACGCAGACAATCCGAATCCTGAACCAGACGGCCAATAGCGGGTGGTTGGTAGGCAGCGACAACAACAAACCTTACGTCAGAATACTCAAGAACTTCGGGTCCGTGCCTGGTATCGTTTTGCCGAAGGACAAGTTCGGCAACTACATCGAGAAAATCCAGCCCAACCAGCTCCCCGTCGGCCACTTCACAATGGGCAAGCAGTTCGAGCAGGACATAAAGCGGACGAGCGGGGTGGATGACGCCACACAGGGCTACACTACAGGCCAGTCCGAGTCCGGCAGAGCAATCAATTTGAAGATGCAGAGCAACCGCCAGGCCAGCGAGATATTCTTCGACAACTGGTATCACACGCTCGAAATCTTCGGCACGTTGCTCCTGAAAGTCAATATGGCGTCCAATTTCTACAACGACGATGAAATCAAGGCCATAGTCGAGGAATCGTCTCTGATAGATATGAGATTGATGGCGAAGGCCAAGGCGGTTATGACCGGGCAGATGTTCGGCGCCGATCTTCCACAGCCCCAACCCCTGCCCCCCGTCAATCCGCAGGTCCTACAATTGGCGGAACCCATGACGAGAATGAAAATCATGCAGCAGATGCAGGCCGGGGTTAAGGGTGCTCAGGAATACGCGAAGGCGTATCCGCAACTGGCCCAGACGTTCGAGGGCGCAATCAGAGAGCAGGCCAAGGAAATGCTCCTGCGTGAACTCAGGCAGGATAAGGGCTTGTACGGCGTGAAGGTCTCTGTATCGCCCTCGGCGCCGACCGAGAGGCTTGCTCAGTTCATGCAGATGGACGCCCTGATGACTAAGTACGGCCAGTTGATTCCGCCTGATATATTCATTGACATGACCGAACTTCCGGAGGCGAAGAAAGAGGAAATCAAGGCACGGATACATCAGCAGGCCCAGGCCCAGATGAGGCCGCAACCGCAGCAAGGAGTGAAGGCAGCATAATGGACAATCCCCAAATACCCAAGGCAGTACCGAAGATAAAAGATAAGCCCAGGACGAGGAAACGCAATCCCAACATGAATCGCAGGAAACCCGTGAGGACTTACTGAATCCCGGACCCGACAAGGAATACTTGAGGTTATATGAATCCAATCTACGCTACGTGGTGCATCAGCAACAACATCGGCGACGCCCTGACGCCGTGGCTTATCAAGAAGATTACAGGCAGGTTGCCGTTATATGTTGAGCCGGGAGAATCATTTCCAAAGTATATGGTGACGGGCTCGATTCTCAATCATTCCACCGACTACACGACCGTATGGGGCGCAGGCTTTGCCCAGTTCGATGATTGTGTCCAGGGTAAACCCGTTGCTTACGCCGTTCGGGGGCATATCAGCCAGGGCAGACTTGCTTTTCAAAACGGGATCCATGCTCCAGTCGTCGGCGATCCGGCCCTGCTGTTGCCGAGATTCTACAATCCAAAACCAGAGAAGAAATGCCGTGTCGGCTTCATACCACACTACGTTCACCAGAAGGAAACTATACTCTGGCTCAGAGGCCGCGATGATATCAAGCTTATCAATGTATTCGATTCGGTGGAGGATTTCGTTCAGGACTTGCTCGAATGTGAGGTTGTTTACTCTTCATCGCTTCACGGCCTGATTATAGCCGATGCTTATGGAATCCCGCGGCACTGGTACAACGGGACAAACAGGCTCGGGGGCGATGGCGCCAAGTTCGCCGATTACTACAGTCTCGTCAAATGCGAAAACTTTAGCCGTCCACATATCTACGAGCTGCCGGCCGATATCGAAGAATTATACAAGCGTGCCGCGAGAAACGAGCCGCCTAACGTCAAAGAAATATGCGACAACCTGTGGTCATGCTGTCCTTTCAAGCCTGTGGAGAATCAAAATGGAACAAATACTGCTGTCAATTCTGGTACTGACAATCCCGGAGAGAGCAAAGAAGCTGCAACGCCTGATGGATAGACTCAGGCCGCAACTGGCGGAGAGCGTCGAGTTGATAATCAAGGAGAACGCTGCGGTTGCCGACGGCGGGGCGACGATTGGCGAGAACCGCAACGAGGCCCTGGCCGATGCCATAGGCGATTACGTCTGCTTCGTCGATGACGACGACCTTGTGAGTGAGGATTATGTTGCCCGGATTCTCGCGGCTATTGAAACATGCCCGGATGTTGTCGGCTTGACAGGTCACTACATCTGCGGGGCCAATAAGCCGGAATTGTTCGTCCATTCGATTCGGTACAAGGAGTGGTTGACCGTCGATGGCGTCCACCAGAGGATGCCGAATCACATCAATGCGATTAGGAGGGATTTGGTGATGCAGGTCAAATATCCTCCTAAAAATCACGGTGAAGATTTCGATTTTAGTATGTCCGTAGCACCTCTCCTAAAGACGGAGGTGATGCCCGAAGAAATTTTATACTACTATATTAAGTAATAGTTTATGGATTCCGACATGACACTGACGGCAGACAGGTGCGACTTCCCAGCGATGTTCATCCTCATAACCATTGTAATGATGCCAGTGTTCGGCCTGTTTACTGCAGGAACAAAGGAATTGACTGGCGCGAGGAAATGTCCCTCGGCGAATTGCCTGCCAAATCGCTCGTTGTGCCCTTATCGCAATTTTATGTGCCTCTCTATTACGTACTCGAAATTCATAACCCTTCTTACTATGAAACCAGCGTTCGTAACATTTCTTGTATTTGTCGGTTTTGCGATATTTCAGAAGGTGCTTCTTCCGAAGAACTTTGCCTTTTGGTGTTTTTCGCCACTTCAAAACGCCAGCCTTGTCGCATGTCTTACACCAGCGGCGATGGCCATCTGTGTAACGGCTGTGTCTGTAAAAATCGGAAATCAGTTTGACTGTCTTGCATTTAGTGCATCGCTTCGATATGATTTCATTAGACATTTTCGTTTCCTTCAAAAACGAGATTGTTTAGGGCCGGATGCAAACCACGTATTTGCTTCTGGCCCGTTCATTTTACACAAACCCTACATAAAATCAACTACAAAATGAAAGGACAAGTCATGCCATACAAAATCGTAAAAAGAAGCGGTGCCAGGCCGTACAAGATCGTCAAGAAGGACACTGGCAAAGTCGTAGGCAGTTCCAAGACGAAGTCCGACGCCGAAGCGTCTGTCCGAGCACGGTATATGGGAGAGAAGAGTTGAATTTTCTTCTAAAATATCCAACCCGCGGTCGCCCGGACTGGTTCAGGCAGACACTCGCCGCCTACTATTCGAAGCTCTCCGGCAGGCATGAGTACAGGTTTGTTGTCACAATGGATACGGACGATGAATCCATGAATAATGCACCGATGCGCAACTGGCTCAACGGACAGTCGAATCTCGAATACCATTACGGCGGCCACAAGACCAAGATAGAAGCCTGTAACGCCGGTATGCCTGACGATGATTGGGATATCGTTGTTCTTGTCAGTGACGATATGATACCCATTGTTCATGGCTATGACGACATCATTGCGAGACAGATGCAGGCCAGCTTCCCCGGCCTTGATGGAGTGCTTCATTTCTGGGACGGCTACTGCGGCAAGCCTGTCCTTGAAGCAGGAAAGAACGCAGCTCCTATGACTCTATCTATCGTCGGCAGGAAATTCTACGATCACATGGGTTTTCTCTATTGGCCGGCTTACGAGGGCCAGTGGTGCGACAATGATATCACTGACCTTGCCAAGATACGCGGTAAATACTGGTCCACCGAGCAGACTATCATCCAGCACAAATGGCAGGAACACGGGAAGTACAGGGGCGATGAAGTGTATCAGAAAGGATGCAGGGCATATCAGCAGGACGGGGCGATTTATGACTGGCGATTCGAGAGAAAGTTTCCCGTAAAGTTCAGCCAGAACGACGAGGACTCCGTAATCCGCAAATACTTCAAAGACAGGTATCGCGGAAGGTTCCTCGATATCGGGGCCGCCGACGGCGTGACTTTCAGCAATACGCGGATACTGTACGACATGGGCTGGACGGGTGTTGCGGTAGAGCCTTCACCGAATATGTGCAAGGCACACGCCGAGCACTGTCCGAGAACGAAGCTTATACCGGCCGCACTTGCCGAACAGGACGGGCCGCTGGAAATGTATCATGCTCCGGGCTTCGTTTCCACGACAAACGAAAGGCACCGCGACGTATGGGCAAATGGCGGGGTCCAGTACGATAAGATCGGCGTTGATGGTATTTGCTGGCAAACCTTACTCGCAAACTACGGCTGCGACTTCGATTTCCTCAATCTGGATATCGAGGGCGAGAATATCAGTATCCTAAAGCTGATTCCGAAAGATTATCTCGAACGGCTGAGGCTGGTGTGTGTGGAGTACGACAACGATGCGGCCGCAATTCGTCAGGTTGTGGAGCCGTTCGGGTTCAAGCTGATACACACGACATCAGAAAACGTGTTGTGGGCAAAATGAACCTTAACGAAAGGAATTGAGATGAAACGAAGGACGTTCCTACAGGGGCTCTCGGCGATTTTCTTTGGGCTGAAATCATCAATCAATGCTTTACCTTCGGGCGGGCAATTTCTTTATAATGGAACTGTCTGGCAATCACCCAAAACATATCACATCTGCATCGTACAATTTCTCGATGTGGAAGGAGGTGTCGCCAAATACTGCCTTCTTTCCGCTCCATACAACTCTGCGGAAGGCCCAGGAACAGCAATGATGGTGTGCAGATACGGCGATGTCACGCAAGCAGGAGAATTCAGCGGCATTTACACCGAAGAGGAACTGCGAAAGAAACTCTCTGGTTGGAAACAGCGGCCTGAGTGGGGACTGAGAATCTGGGACGCTAAGAAAGAGCGTCCCCTGTGAGCCCCGACGACGAACCGACATATTTCAGGAACGGTTGATATGAACGGAATCCTAACGATAGCTTTCGGCGGCGAGTACGACCGGATAGCGGCGGCTTGTATGAAGCACAGCCGGCGGTTCACCGACCTGCCGATTTGCGTATTGACGAACCTCAAGGCCGAGAATCGCAGCGGGGTATGGTCCGAGGTCTCGAATGTTAGATTCTCATACTATCCCGAATTGCAACCTGCCGATAACCGGCAGATCAAGATGGATATGTATCATGCCGGTCCGTTTGACAAGACGCTCTATCTCGACGCCGACGCTCTCATCCAGAGGCCGGGTGTCGAGTGCATCTTCGATATGCTCGACCACGCCGACTTCGTTTTGAACGGTCCTCACATCTGGAGGCCGGGCAATCAGGTCCCGAACATCTACGCAAAGGCAATGCTGTCCTGCGGGGCGAAGCTGCCTATTACCGCGTACAACGGCGGATTCCTGGCATGGAACAAGAATGATAAGGTCGAATCGGTCTTCAGATTGTGGCATGAATACTGGGAGCGAGCCGGCGAAGGCCGCGATATGCCCGCCCTGGCATGTGCGGTTCAACGAGTCAAGCCCCTGATATTCGACGTTGCCCTTTCTCCGGTCTTTGCTGCATCCGAGGCCAAACCGCAGTGCATCATCCAGCACAATTACAACGGCACGTTCTTCGAGGATTTCGGCCTGCCGAAGTTCCAGGAGTCAAAGCCGTTCGATTCAGATCCAGCGGATTTCCGGTTTACCAGCTTCAAGAGAACCATCACCATCCAGAGCCACAATGGGATAGGTGACCTTCTCTTCGTGACGCCAACGCTCAGGAGAGTCAAGGAATCTTATCCTGATTGCGAACTGATAGTCAACACAAACCGGCCTTCACTGCTGCTTGACAATCCCTACGTCGATAAGATCAACGCCGGCACGGACGGCGTTAAGCTCATGTACACAGCGCCGGACACCGGGCGGCTACCGACCGAGCATCATATCCTCGAAGACTGGAGAATCGTCTGCGATGCGCACAACCTCATCACTGACGCACCTGAATTGCGGCCGGAACTCTATCTCAAGAACCTGCCGACTCCCCGCGACATTATTGGAGTCCAGGTTCTCCATAAGAGAAACTACCACTCCAAGAGGGTCTGGCATGGATTCGAGGAATTGGCGCGTCTTCCGGGTTTTGAAGGCATACCCAAGATTACCGAAGGCGATGAGATGGTCGGGATTGTGCGTCAAGTAGCGAGTTACAAGGTTGTCGTCTGCGCCGAGGGTGGAATCTCGCACATTGCCGCCGCTCTCAATATCCCGGCAGTTGTAATCTTCGGCGGATTCAGCGACCCCGAATGGACCGGATACCCGGACCATGTGAACATCACTTCTGATATCGAGTGCCGTCATTGCTACAACAATCAACCGTGTGTGAATAAGGAACCGTTCAAATGCTTCATCAATATCTCTGCGGATTATGTCGAAGAGGCTGCAAGGAAGTTGATAGACAAAAATGCCTCAGAGCCCCTGCCCTGAATCTCGGTTGCGGACGTGAACTCAAGCCGGAACTGCTCAACTTCGATTGTGTCGAGCAGTGCGTGGGAGAAATGAAGACAGATATTCTCGGGCGCATCGAGAATTTAACGGAGATATTCAGGCCGGATACTTTCAGCAACATCTTATGCACGGCGGTTATCGAACACTTCGTCCGCCAGGATGCGGTAAAAGTAATCGAAGACTGCTACGCCATTCTCCGGCCGGGGGGCGCGTTGGTAATCGAGGCCCCGGACATGCAAAAGGTTCTAAATGCTTACCCATCGCAATTATCGCTCGACGAGGCGATACGGACCATCTATGGCGATCCTGATATGTGCAACGACGAGAAGTATGGCAGGACATGGATGCACCATTGGGGATGGACAGGGACAGGTCTTGCCGACGAGATGAAGAAGGCTGGCTTCGAGATCAAGTCCATCGTAGATGGCTGGACCCACCACAAGACATGGCGGGACTTCCGTATTGAGGCAGTCAAGCCCGTTAAAAACAACTGGCTCTCATCGCACGCACGCATCATAACTTCGCAGCACGGCGAAGATGGGATTATCGCCAAGATATTCGAGACTGTCGGAACTACGAACAAGTTCTGCGTCGAGTTCGGGGCGTGGGACGGCAAATACAATAGCAATACGTGGAACCTGATTCACAATCATGGCTGGAGGGCAGTACACATTGAGCAGGAGCCGTCCCGAGTAGCGGCCATGATATACGTGCATGGAGAAAGGCCGGTGCGTCGAATACAGGCGAAAGTCAGCACGCAGTCACCAAATACACTGGACGAGATATTGGCTCACTCTGACATCCCCGGTGAATTCGATTTTTTGAGTATAGACGTTGACGGCACGGACTATCAAATCTGGCAGTCGCTAAAAAACTATTCGCCGCGAGTTGTCTGCATCGAATGCTGTGCCGACTTCCGGGAGGGACAGATGTATATTCATGGCCAGGACGACAAACACATAGGCTCATCTCTTGCGGCAATATGCGCGCTGGCCGAATCGAAGGGCTACAAACTCGTTGCAACACTTGCGGTAAACGCCTTTTTTGTTCGCAGGGAATTATTTCCGGTTTTCGGGACCGGGGAGCCGGTGCTGTCTAATTATCCACTTTGGAGAAACCAGTGAAATACCTAATTACAGGCATATCAGGCTTTGCGGGCCCTCACCTTGCAAGATTGCTCTTGGAGAACCGGCACGAAGTCTATGGCCTCATGCGAGCCAGCAACGGCAGGGAAAGTGATCTCCTGGATGTTTTGACTCAGGATGAACTTGCGTCTATCAGGTGGGTGTACGGGGACCTGCTCGATTATACGGCCATGCAGAATATCTTCAAAAAGACCGAACTTGATGGAGTCTTCCACTTGGCCGCTCAGTCTCACCCGCCTACAAGCTTTGCGCAGCCGGTACTCACGTTCAATATCAACGTGATGGGCACGGTCAATCTCATAGACTGTATCGAAAAACAACAGGGCCATAATTGCCGACTCCACTTCTGTTCGACTTCTGAGATTTACGGCGACCAGGAAGGAACACTTACCGAAACGAGCCTGATTCGTCCGGTCAATCCATACGCCGCGAGCAAGGCCGCAATGGACTTATACGTTCAAGAGAGAATCCGCAACGGCCTGATAAACGGGTTCATCACCAG
>JBDREF010000322.1:0-4491 GCA_043820045.1 Planctomycetota bacterium
TTTATCAGCTCTTCAAGCGCTCTGTCCATTTAGTTTGTTCCTTTCGTGTCTATCGCAATATTCGTGTTATATTTTCGGTTTCTCTTCGGGTCGATTTGCCGCATTCATGACAGACTCATCTCGGTGTGGCATCGGGCAGGCCGCCGTCCACGGGAATCGTCACGCCCGTCGTGGGTGTCTGGCGAGTGGCAAAAAACAGCACGGCGTTGCCGACGTGCCGGCCCGTGATCTTGGCTTTCAGCAGATTCCTGTTTTGGTAATACTCCTGCAAGCCCGCTTCGTCGAGTCCTCGTGCACGCATACGGTCCGGTCCCACTTCGGCCCACAAGCCGGATTTGTACTTGCCCTCGGCGAATACTCCGTCCGGCGCGACCATGTTTACCCGTACGCCGTATTGCGCAAGCTCTATGCTTGCAATGCGTCCTAACTGATGGCATGCTGCTTTGGTCGCGCTGTACGCGCCGAACCCGGCGCCGGGGCTGGGAACATTCTTGGTGGACACGATGACGACGTCGCCTCCCGTGCCCTGGAGGATGAAGTGGTGGGCGATTTCACGCAGAGTCAGAAGTGTGCCTTCCACGTTCACTCTCTCGAGCTTGCGAAAGGCTTCGAGTTCTATATCTTTCAAGTGGGCGACCAGCGGGATTCCTGCGTTGATAACTACGATATCGATTCCGCCCCAGGTTAGAATGGCCTCTTCGAAACCTCTGATGACGGATTCGTTGTCGGTGACGTCGATTGCGACTCCCATCGCGCGGTCGCCGGCCGTTTGTCTCAGGTCTTCGGCGAAACTGTCAAGCTTTTCGCCCGGAAGGTCGGTGGCGACCAGGTGACAGCCTTTTTCCAGCAGCCCGCAGCAGATGCCGTAGCCGATGGCCCCCGCAGCGCCGGTTACCAGCGCAACTTTATTGTGAAGAGGCAAATCAGAATTGCGGTTCCTCCGGTCGACATAGAGAATCCCAAGGTCACGCAGGCAAACGATTTCAGGTTTGGATTTGTACTGGGACGAGAAATCTGAAATAGCCTGGTTCAATTTCTGCCGGAGTTCTTCCAGCGGGCCGTTTGTATCGAGACCGTCTACGAATAGGGGGGGCTTGCTGCCTTTCGTCAAAGGCGCCGGGTAATGCGCAGCTTCGGCATTTTTTGCAGCGCCGGCAAAATCAACAGCCTCTTTACCCGTCAGGGATCTCAAAATGACGGGCTTAAACGGCACATCCTGCTCACCTGTCGACTCTGCAAGAAGCCCTCGAACAATCGGCGATATTTGAGCTAGTTGCTTCAAAGTTCCCTTGTTTGATGTATTGCCTTCCATCGTTACGTTCTCAGCTATTCTTCTCGGTCAGCATTTCTTACCGTGCTCATCATAAATTTTGCGTTTTCCAGAGGCGCCTTCCCGTCGAAAACCGCGCTGCCGGTTACGATGATGTCCGCATTCATCCGGGCTACATCCGCGATGTTGTTGCGAGTGACGCCGCCGTCGATGCCCACGAGAATGTCTTTCTCTGAATTGCGAATCATCTGTTTTAGCCGGCTGAGACGCTCCCGAGTCGCGGGGATAAACTTCTGTCCGCCCCAACCGGGATTGACGGCCAGAAGAAAAACCATTTCCAGCTCGTCAAGAAGCGGCGCGACAACTTCGAGCGGCGTACCTGGATTCAAAGCGATGCCGCGTAGAATACCTCTGCCCGCGTCATTGACGTTGGTCATTTCTCCCAGCTCTTGCAGGACGCGATGCACGTGCCGGCATGACTCGACGTGGACGGTAATCATATCGGTGCCGGCGGTGACGTAGCTGTCAGCCTTCTCCAGAGGCTCTTCTATCATCAGGTGCACGTCTTTGAGCAGCGGCGTTTTCATAGCCTTTATAAAGCCCGGTCCGACTGTCATCATGGGGCAGAAACATCCGTCCATGACGTCCACGTGCAGAAGTTTCACCCCGGCGTCCTCCATGAGTTTCAACTCCGAGCCCAGGGACATCAAGTCCGCAGTAAGCACGCCGACGCTGATAAGCGGCGATGCTTTGCGCAGTTGGTCTAAGAGAGGCTTGCTTGGCATTTTCAATCCCGGTCCTTCTGCTCCTGCTTTCTGAGAGTGTTGTACAACTCGTTGGCGTCAGCCGGCTTCATATTCTCGTGAACTACCTTGCCGATGACCTGCATCATTGCCTTGGGTGCGTCGGACTGGAAAATGTTGCGTCCCATGTCCACCCCCGATGCGCCTTGCTGCACGGCGTTATACGCCATCGTCAGAGCATCGAGCACCGGGATTTTCTTACCGCCGGCCATGACGATCGGAACCGGGCAGGAAGCAGTTATCGTTTCGAAGCCTTCCGGAACATAGTACGTTTTGATTATCTGGGCCCCAAGCTCGGCGCACATACGGCAGGCTAAGCGGAAATATTTCGCATCGCGGACCATGTCCTTGCCCACCGCCGTCACTGCCATGGTCGGAATGCCGTAGCGCAGTCCCATGTCCACCAGCCGTGTCATATTATGCACCGATCGCGTCTCGAACTCACCACCGATAAAGACCTGCAATGTAATCGCGGCCACGTTCATTCGAATTGCATCCTCGATGTCCACGGCCAATTCCTCGTTCGAAAGCTCCTTGAGTATGCTCGGCCCGCCGCTGCACCGCATCACGACCGGCTTGGTCAACGTAGGCGGCACAGTCGTTCGCAGAATCCCGCGAGTGAGCATTATCGCGTCGGCGTAATACATCAACGGCACAATCGTCAGGTCAATCCGCTCCAGCCCCGTGGTCGGCCCCTGAAAATAGCCGTGGTCGATTGCAAACATTACCGTTCGGCCCGTAGCAGGATTGAATATCCTTGAGAGCCGATTCTTCATCCCCCAGTCGAGCGAGCCGGCGCCTTTGAGGAAGAAGCCCGGCGTTTTCATGGGAACATCTTCATGGAAATTTTTTGCTATCTTTACCCCGTCGGTATCAGCCATAATTGTTTCCTCTCTTTCATTCTCCCTATGTTTCTTTTCGCGGCCCGGACATCCTGCCGACCTAATCGGCGTCCTGTTGGCCGGCCCCGTTGTCTTTCCACATCCACGGCGCGGCGGCGACGAACCAGACTACGGTGGCCGCCAGCATAATCCACTTGACCGCACCCAGCTCCATGCGGCCGGCGAGGTAGGCGACCGAGGGCAGTGTCAGGGCAACAAGCGCCAGCAGTGAAACGATCTGTAAAATAGCACGCATCGTAATTTCTCCTTCTATTCCGCCGAAGCGGGGCGAATTTTTTTCTGGTAGAATTTGCTCAGAACGATGTACAAGATAGCAGCGACAAACCAACCGGGCAGCGAGACAAACCACAGTGACCACCGGCCTATTGAAAAGACCGCGCCGAGGCAGACGGCCAACGTAACCAGCCACGCGGCGCCGGCGGCCCAGTTGAAGCTGCGCCCGCTCAGTTCGGCATAAGAGCTTCGCAGGCCAAGCTTGGGAATCACCCAGAAGTCCACAAAGATAACCGCTCCCATCGGCATCAGTATCAGGCCGTACAAGGCCACGAAGCCTAATAGTTGCATGGCGATAGCGGGGAACATTCCAGCTATCGTCGCAATTGCGCCGGTAATCAATGTGACTTTGAAGCGGGACGATTTCGGCGACAGGGCCTGAAAAGCCAGTCCCGCTCGATAGATAGTCGGGTTGGCGGTCGTCCAGCCGGCTATGATTACACAAAGCAGCCCAGCCAGACCGGCGGCCCGATATGCCAGCGGGCCCGGCAGCACATCCGTGTCGGTCGGATCCAGGTGCAACTGATAAGCGTAAAGAATCGCGGCGCTGATCCAGGCCATAAAGTGTCCGACGTACATGCCGGCGCTGGTGGCAATTGCGTACCAGCTCTTTCGCGCGAAGCGGAATACCGACAGGTCGCTCATCCCGATGTGCATCGCCATGTTGCAGAACCACGCAAAGAACATCACGTGCCAGATGGTGAACTTGACCTGTCCCGGCAGGGGCTCGCCTCCCTTCCAGATATGCGTCTTCGCCAATTGCCAGACATCGCTCAGCGAGCCAATCTCGGTATTCGTTACGACGATGAACTGCCGTAAGCCGACAAACCCGAACGCGAGGAAGACCAGAACCATCCAGGGCGAGGCAATGTTGGCGAACTTCTCGACAGTCTTGTATCCGTAAGCGGCAACGATGGCTATAAGCCCCCCGACCACCGCGACCGCAACGACCCAGCCGACGCTGTTGGGATAAAGGTCGTTGAGGGCCGGCATGGGAAATCTGAACCAGACTCCCACAGCGGTGGCCGAAACGGTGACCATTGCACCGGCCAGGAAGCAGAACATCACGCCGTTGGCAAGGTTGTAGAGCGTCACGAGCTTACGGCCGCATATCTTCTCTAATTGATAGTATAGCGTCAGGCGGGTGCGCGTGGCGATAGGGGCACAAAGGAGCATCCAGCTAAGGACCGCCAGGGCATTTCCTACGACCAGTCCTACAATCAGGTCATAGGCGCTGACCCCT
>JBDREF010000323.1:0-3453 GCA_043820045.1 Planctomycetota bacterium
CCAAGGCCGTTCGGCCATCTGGAAGGATGGCCGCTCTTGGGATCACTGCGCACGGCCCCTGCACCGTGGGCATTCATGGGCTTGCCTGCCCAGGTCCTTGCCGAGAGAGCCTGTCCGAAGCACACGTAGTAACCGAACCCATTCTCTATGTGGGTAGTGCTCGTCCAAAACCACGATTCCACCTCTGTCAGCCTGAACACAGGATCGATCGCCGCACCTCTGGCGGATGAGTCCCTGGCATCGGGCGCACGTCTGTAATCCACGACGCTCTGCAGCTCTTTGACACTCGGCAGACGCCAGTCGTCGTAACCTGCGAACTCAAGGTCTGCGGCGTATTCCAGCGCCTTGGCCCAGTTCATGGCCTTGCCGCTGTCAGCTCGCATCCACATCAACCCCGTGGCGCGGTCCGTAACGGTGCCGTCGCCGTTATCGACGAGATCATTTTCGCCGTGAGCCGGCCCGCGGACACAACGAACATATTGACGCCCGGCGCCGCGCCCGGCAACAGGATAGGCCTTGATGCGCCCGTCGGCAAAATTGAACCCGAAGGCACTCCGGTCACCGCGCATGGTCGTGCCAACGTAGCGATTGCTTGAGCGGTACTGCGCGTCGATGATGCGCCAACCCTTACTTGTGTCGGGATATTCGAAATCGAAGAATTCGGTGTTGATGTATGGGGTCATGGTCCTGATGTTCCCTCTGAAATCGGCAATAGAAAAAAGTTCCTTGATGGTCGGCAACCGCCAATCATTATGACCGCCCAGAGCCAGAGATTTGGCATAGCTCTCAGCCTCATCCATAGTCCGTCTTACAAAATCAGGCGTCTTTTGCCACATCAGACCTGTAACAAGGTCGGTGACCGTTCCGTCGCCGTTATCCCGATAGGACATTTGCAGGCCGTCGTATTGAGCATCCTGTCCGTAAAAAGGCTCACCGGGTTGTGGACAACTGATTTGCCTGTAATTGTCGTAACACTCGCTCTGGCCGGTGTCAACTACCGGACTTTCGGCTTTGGAACGAGCACCCGCCAGGGCCGGCAGCCGCACGTTCAGGACCAGCACGGTTAGTGCGAACAAAATCGTACCTGCACGCTCTGTTTTCATTGCCTGTTCCCCAAAATCTCTACCGAAAATGAGTCGGCGTACTGAACAGCACGGCTGCACGTCTGTCCAGCAGCAATCTTATCGTTTCTTTAACGTGCCTGCAATACCGGCCGCGATCAGAACCCTTCATCCGGCGGCATCATCAACTTCTGCAGCACCAGGATCGGCATCGAAGCGCCACCAATGACCGCTCCAGCCAACAGGATTACCAGTCCGAAGAAGGCGGTGCGCCAACGGCGCAGCTTGTGAATGTCCAGTGACACAGTCACCTGCGTCCGGCGGTCGGCCTCTGGTTGAAACAGCGCATTCGCGGCCGCTCGGACCACCCGTTCGAGGAATCCTTCCATCCTCAGGCTCAGATCCAGATCCTGAGTAATCGAGGAAATCATATGTGAAGGATATGCAACCATTAGCCACTCATCAACATAATCTCTCTTTGAACTCAGGTATCTTTACAGTTTGTGAACGGGCAAGAAAACCCCGCCGACCATTTGTCTGTCGGCGGGGTCACGACTCTATTCGTTTATAGTTTTGCCAAAATCGCCGGCATGTGATCTTCTTCCCGGCTCTCTGCGTTCTTCATCTATTGGCCTTCCTCTGGCGCCCCTGGGGGGCCCAGGCCCCCGCCGTCAGTCTCAGCGGGAGCATCGATTCCAGGACCTCCTTGCGGCGGCCGCTCAGGTTGGCCGCCCGGCGTCCAGCGTCTGCCTCTGGGTGGTCCGGGAGGAACAGCTCGATCCCCATCTTCGGGCCGAACCGGGCGAAACTCACCGGGGCCCGGCCCACCCATACCTCTGCGTTGAGGCGGTCCCCAGTTGTCCATCCGGTCCCTGTCCAGCGTCTGTACATCTCCACGCCTGAAATCTCCTTGGCCTCGATACGGCCCAGGAATACCTTGTTCCCATCTGTCCACCATCAACCTGCGTCGCATCGCAATGCCCCTGCGCCCCATGTTGCGCCCGCGTGGCCCCCATACTCCTTGCTGGAAGCCCTGATCCGGGCCGCCTCCTCTGCCAACGCGAGGCCCCTGGCCTCTCCAGGGGCCAAAGCCATCTCGAGCGTCGCCGCCCCCTGGGGCCAGGCCCAGCCATGCACCGCAGCAAGGGCAAACCGCGTAGCCTCTGCCGCCCCCGCCACGCGGACTTGGCGTCTCCGCATAAGGACCGCGTCCCCTGCCCGGCCCTCCGCGTTCCCACTCAGGACCCGGCGCTCCACGTTCCCATTCGGGACCTGGTGCTCCGCGCCCAGGGCCGCCGCGTCCCATAATAGGCCCCTGGCGTTCGGGATATGCCGGACCTCCTTGTTCAACGCTTGGGCCGCGTCCTGCCCTGCGACCCCCGCCCCACCCGGCAAACGTCTGGCCGGCCACAACTATCGCAACCAGCACAAGAACAATCGCCGCTGTTAATCCTGTCTTTTTCATTTTTTGCTCCTTTCTATATGACTTCCTTCTCATTGCTCTCTTGGACCCAACATAAGTGCCCTTCTGACAGGATAGTGGCGCCAATGCGCGAATGGTTACACCAGACGCGGATTTTTCTGAAAAAAAAAAAGTCGAAAAGTCTTGAAGCCGCTTGGTTTTAGGGAGGACCGGCGACGAACTACGGCGAGCGTCGCTCATAGAAATCGATGATGTGACCGAGCGCCTTGTTCGGCATTTCGCCGTGAATGCCGGGAAAGGAGATTTTGGGGATTTCCAGCAGAACCGAGGCAATCTCGCCCGGACTGTGGACCTCACCTTGCGAAGCGATGAGCAAGGTGTCATTATCGAGCAAGTCGCGGATATTTCCAATGCTCAGCCGGCTGGGCAACGTAGGGTCAATGAGCACAAGGCCGGCCACACGGCCCAGTAGTTCAGGCCGCTGCTCCAGAAACTCGACCAGGATTTTGCCTCCCATAGAAAAACCCATGAACCCTATTTTTCTGTCGGGGGCAATGTCGGCTACGACCCGCTCAAGTTGATAGATGAACGAGTCCCCCTCAATATCGGGAGCGATAGAATTGGGGTTGACGGCGACCAGGCCGAAGTCACACCTTGCAAATTCCCGAAAATAGGGCTCCATGCTTGATTCACTAACGCGAGACTGGCGCAGCAGCGCGTAAGACCATACTCCCACCTGTTCGGGATAGCCGAGAACTGCAATTGCGACGAGCTTCTTCTCGAATGCACCGGGAGTAATCAAATTCCAATATTTTTTGCCGACCCGCTCGTCGGTATAGAATTTCTTCTCTGCCACGTTAGCAGCAAGCATTCTCTCGACGAGCTGCTCGGCAGTTCTCTTCAATTCCGCTTCGCCTTCGAACATACGACACTTTAGCTTTCGAAATAGACGTCGGCTTTTGTCAGGGC
>JBDREF010000324.1:0-5228 GCA_043820045.1 Planctomycetota bacterium
TCTTGCGGGCCACGGCGATGATCGTGGCGTAGTCTCGCTCCTGCCAGGCCTTCTTGAACCCAGCGCGAACCGCTTCGAGGCGGAACACCTTCAGACGCTTCTGTTTGGATTCACTGTACTCCTCGAACTTCAAGGAGCTGCGCAACCTGGCTAAAGAGGATCAGGCACTCAAGGCCAAGGCAAAAGACCGTTGGTACGTACCCGACCCGAACAAGGCCGGCGACCTGGAAAAACTGCGCGAGAGGGCCCTGATGCGCGAGTTTGAGGAGTACCGCGAATCAAAACAAAAGCGCCTGAAGGTGTTCCGCCTGGAGGCCGTCCGCGCCGGCTTCAAGAATGCGTGGCAGGAACGCAACTACGCCACCATCATCGCCGTAGCCCGAAAGATTCCAGAGAAAATTCTCCAGGAAGACCCAAAACTCCTCATGTGGTATGACCAAGCGGTTACTCGCTCAGGGGAGGACAGTTAAGAGTGTGGGCTTACGTAATACCGCATTTTAGGACGTTTCTCTCGAATCTCGAGTTGACGCAGAGCCAGCGAAATGATGCTATAACCAAAGTGAACAGCGTCGGCAGGTGCCTGCATGCGAAGTACTATCAAGGAGACTATGACTCAGGAAATGCCGTGGTTGTTGGCTCCTATGGAAAAGGCATGGCTGTTCGACCGCCGTCGGATATCGACATGCTGTACCTGTTACCCGTTTCTGAATATTACAGGATCAATCAAGTCTTAGGTAATGGTCAGTCACAGCTTCTGCAAGAGGTTAAACGTGCCTTGGCAGATACTTTCCCTCGCACCGATCTTAGTGCTGACGGTCAGGTTGTAAAGGCTCCGTTTACTTCTTTTGCTGTCGAAGTGGTTCCTGCGTTTCGATGTGATGATGGTATTTACAGTACATGTCATACTGCAGGGGGAGGTTCTTGGCGTGCAAGCAACCCCATAGCGGAATATCGCGCGATAGCCGACTTGGATGCCTTCTGTGGAAACAAAGGGACTCACCTCACCAAAATACTGAAGGCTTGGAAGCGTATCTGCAATGTCCCTCTGAAATCAATCGTCTTGGAGATTGCAGCGTGTTCGTTCGTGCGCCAGTGGCCGCACAACCAACAGTCCATTTTCTGGTATGACTGGATGGTCAGAGATTTCTTCGCATTTCTGTGGCAGCACAAGAACGGAACTGCGCAAATCCCTGGTATCCAGGAGACCATCAGTTTGGGCGATCTGTGGGTGTCGCGGTGTGAATCAGCCTACTCAAGGGCTGTGAAGGCTTGTGAATATGAACACCAGGACTTCGGTATGTTAGCTGAGGATGAATGGAAAAAGATCTTTGGTGACCAGTTCACCAGAGCGAATTGAGTCGTTCGAGGTAAAGCATGAATAAGGCCGACGACATTAATGATGCTTCGCGGAAGTTCTTGGGGTTGGTCCGAGAACTATACGGGAGAGTTGCGTGGACGCACAAAACCCATGAAAAGGATAGAGAAATATGGAGCGGTAAAGTCTGTCTGATGCGATGGGTCAACGTTGTGCTCATTGGCATTACGTCAATCCTGGCGACGGTTGGTGCCATATCGAATAGCCAGATGGTGTTCGTTGCCACGAGCATCTTCGGCGCAATGAGCACTGCGTTCGTTGTGTATCAACTGAGCTTCAATCCAGAGAAGAGCGAAGCCGAACATCGCATGGTAGCCAAGAGGCTACTTTACTTGCGGGACCAGTACTTGATCCTCATTCAGGAAGCAATGTCTGGTAGAACTCCGATTGAGGAACTTCAGAACAGGCTGGAATCTCTACATCGGGAGGCATCTATTGTTTACGAATACGCACCGGATTCGTCATCAAAGGCGTATACGGCAGCAAGCGAAGCATTGAAGACCAAAGAAGAACTCACATTCAGTCGCGAAGAAATTGACATGCTTCTGCCCGAAGACCTGCGTCTTACAACAAAGATGCTTCCAGAGATCGAAGGAGAAACCAAGAGCTGATGAGTATCTCCGCCAATAGTTGGTACTACAGTCCCGACCACGGGCAACTCTGTCAGGTCATCGAAACCCAGACTCTCTGGGGCGATACGACCTGCCGGGTGTGGCTGCCCGGTAGTGATTCCTTGGTCCGCGTGCCCGCATCCAAGCTCGCCCCATTGGGAGATTCCGGAACCAGTACCGCTGACGGTATTGCCTATGTAACCGCTGCTGCGCGAGTGGCCGATGCCCTGACCCAGGATATGCTTCTCGCACCCATTGAATCGTCTGTCATTCCGCTGCCACACCAAATCCGGGCACTGTCCCGCGCCATTGCAGGTGACCGTGTGCGTTACCTGCTTGCCGATGAGGTCGGTTTGGGCAAAACTATCGAGGCCGGACTCATTCTGCGTGAGCTAAAGCTGCGGGGGCTGGCCAAGCGAACATTGGTTGTCGCTCCAAAGGGTCTGGTGACCCAATGGGTGGCCGAGATGCGTACTCACTTTAACGAGGACTTCCGGCTTCTCATCCCCAGTGATTTTTCGGCCTATCGACGTATCGCCAAAGAAAACAATATCTGGCAGAGCCATCCGCAGGTGGTCTGCCCCATGGATTCTGTCAAACCGCTGGAAAGTCGTCGTGGATGGTCGGACAAACAGATGGCCGAGTACAACCAGGAACGGTTCGAGGACCTGATCTCCGCTGGCTGGGATCTGATCGTTGTGGACGAGGCCCACCGGCTTGGCGGCAGTACCGACCAGGTGGCCCGATTCAAACTGGGCCAGGGGCTCTCCGAGGCTGCACCGTATCTCTTACTGCTGTCGGCAACCCCGCACCAGGGTAAGACCGACGCTTTTCATAGGCTGGTCTCTTTGATCGATACTCATGCGTTTCCTGATGTAGGCAGCGTCACGCGGGATCGGGTACAACCTTATGTGATCCGGACTGAAAAACGACATGCTATCACCGCTGAAGGCAAGCCTTTATTCAAACCTCGCAAGACAGAGCTTGTTGCAGTCTCCTGGGAAGATCGGCATCAGGACCAGCGGCAGCTCTACAATGCGGTCACAGAGTATGTGCGGGAAGGTTACAACCAGGCCATGCGCGAGAAGCGCAGCTATATCGGGTTTCTCATGATCTTGATGCAGCGCCTTGTAGTTTCCAGTACCAGCGCCATCCGTACTACACTGGAACGCAGGCTGGAGGCACTCAAAGCACCGCAGGAACAGTTGAGTCTATTTCCAGCTTTCTCCAATGAGGAATGGGCTGACCTTGATGGTCAGGAACAAGTCGAAATGCTTCTGACTACTCGACTAAAAGCACTCAAAAACGAACGTGCCGAGGTAAAGCTGCTTCTCGATGCCGCCACCCGTTGCATACAAGCCAGTTCTGATGTCAAGGCAGAGGCCCTGCTCGACTGGCTTTACCGTCTACAGGCCGATGAAAACGACCCGGAGCTGAAAGTTCTGGTATTCACCGAATTTGTGGCGACTCAGCAGATGTTGCAGCAGTTCCTGGTTGAGCGCGGCTTTCCGGTTGCCTGCCTCAATGGCTTAATGGATATGGATGAGCGCAAAAAGGCCCAGGATAGCTTTGCCGGTGAGGCACGCATTCTTATTTCCACCGATGCAGGCGGCGAGGGCCTGAATCTTCAGTTTTGCCACCTGGTGATCAACTACGACATCCCCTGGAACCCGATGCGAATAGAACAGCGCATTGGCCGGGTGGATCGTATCGGCCAAAACCATGTAGTGCGCGCCATTAATTTCGTTTTCGAGAATTCGGTCGAGCACCGCGTACGGGAAGTGCTGGAGGAGAAGCTTGCGGTTATATTCGAGGAGTTTGGTATCGACAAGACGGGTGATGTACTTGACTCGGCCCAGGCTGGACAGATCTTTGATGACTTACATGTGAAGGCCATCCTCAATCCGGATGAGATCGACACTTCTGTGGACAAGGTTATCGCCCGTTTGAAGGAGCAGGCCCGGGATGCGAAGGCAAGTTCTTCTGTCCTTGGAGCCACAAAGGACCTGGAACCATCCGAAGCGCAACGACTTATGACGCACCCCTTACCACATTGGGTTGAGAGAATGACGGTGAGCTATCTGAACGCTCACGGAGGCAAAGCTGAGCGGAAACGACGAACCTGGAATTTGACGTGGCCGGACGGCGAAATAATTGCCAATGTCGTCTTTAGCAACAAGGAAGCCGACCAATTCCCCACAGCCCGTCACTTGACATTGGAGGATTCCAGGGTTCGGGGACTGGCCATGAGATTGCCTCGATTTGTTTCAGGGCAGCCGATCTCCGTTGTCACAATCCCAGGGATCACCAACGAAGTTACAGGCATATGGTCTCTCTGGCGGATCGGCATCACAACGATGGAATGGAATCGTCACCGGATCATGCCTCTGTTCATAGCTGATGGTGGGAAGGTATTTGCACCAACCGCCAGGCATCTCTGGGACAAGCTTCTGGGTGTGACGCCTAATGTCCGGACGCATCTTGAAATGGAAGAATCCAAGGAAACCTTTGATAGGCTGGCAGGGATTGCAGAAGAGCAAGGACGAACCATCTATGATGAGCTTGTTCAAGGACACCGGTCTCGCCTGACCCGAGAAAGAGAAAAAGGGGAATATGCCTTTGCTGCCAGGCGTAGTGTTATCGAACGAGTCGGCCTTCCCCAGGTCCGTGACCATCGGTTGAACTTCCTGCGGCAGGAAGAGCAGGCGTGGAACGAGGAGCTTAAGCGTAAAGCGCAAGTGTATCCGGAAATGGTGGCTCTTATCGTTATCCGCGTTGAGGGAGGTGCCCATGAGTAGCTGGCGCGACCAGATTCTCAAGGAGTTCACTCCAAAGGTGGCTCGTCTGACACTAGTTGCAGATCCAGGTGGGCTTCTCCTGGAGGAAGGGATTCTTGAAGGGATACGCGAGCGGGGATTTGAACTGATCCCATTCGAGGATGAAGTTATTTTCCGCTATGCTTATGAAACCAAATTCCGTTCCCGCTGGGACAAGGGAGAGCAGACGGATCTGGTCGTCGCACTTCGCTCCGGAGCCAGCGATCTTGGTTCCTTGCCGTACGATCTGCTCCAAGCTGGTCGTCGGTTATCTTTCAACCTTGGAGAGATATTCCCAAACTTGAGCTATCCAGTGATAGCCGCCTTGGACCGCGGAGATCTTGAAGCGCTTTTTGATGCCCAAAATCGACATGCACCCGGCGTCTTGGGCGACAACGCTACAAAAGAGTTCGTTCTTCGACATGT
>JBDREF010000325.1:0-5347 GCA_043820045.1 Planctomycetota bacterium
GAATCCTCATCTGCGGAAACCGGGATGCAACGACGTAACAATTCCTGCAATCGTGGGAAAGCTCGTAGTCCTTTTGATTAATCAAAAGGACTACGAGCCTGGCATGATCAAATATCCTGTCACGCACTTGCCTTTTTGCAGGATGTGCCTGTTCCGAATCGGCTTGCGAATCGGTGGAGCCGAATTGCAATTGTCATGACTTGCCGTTTGTCCGGCGTGTCGTTCCGGTTTATTATAAGCGGTCGCCGGTTACCTGGACGTCGTCTATGTTCCAGCCGGGGCATGTCACCGAGTCATCGGTCGGGCCGATTCCCCAGCGAAAATAGACCGTCGGCTGGTCGGCCGCGATTGACCCTCGAACCATGTACTCGACGAACTGCCACGCATCGTCGGAGATATGCGAATAACCCACCGTCCAGAGGTCCATCCAAGTCGTCCCATCGTTCGAGACTTGAATGTTCGCATAATCATAGGGCGATTCGACGCCGAGCCACCGCCGGAAACTCAACCTGATGTTCTCGTATCCGCGGCAATCAATGGCGCCGGTAGTCGCATAGCGCGTCCGCGACATGTTGTCGGCGTAGTCGCCGTCGAGTTCATAGCCGATGACGTTCCGGCCGGTGTAGCCCGAATTCGGGTCGCCGTTCCACGAGCCGGCTCCGGCGGGGACACCCCACGCCCAACCTGCGTCGAGCTGCCAGCTCGGATCCTCGTCCATATTCGTCCAGTAGAGCGCATCCGGCACGACCGTAACAGATGCGCTCCGGCTGTTCTGCCTGATGCCGTCCGTCACGAGGAAGGAGAACGTATAAGTGTGGAAGGCCTGGTCGCCGGCCGGCTTCCAGACGACCATCTGTGCATTCTCATCATAATAGGCACCCTCGGGCAAGTTGCCGACGGAAAGCCGAACGGGCAGATTCGACGGATTATGGGTAGTCAAATGAAGCTCTACCCTCTGGCCCGGCGATACCTGGGCAGGCACCAATATTGGATCCAGCGTAGGCGCCGGCAGAGTCCAGCCGGAGTTCTGCGGATCTTTCCTGGACATACCCCAGTCGATATTCGCCGGGTCGTACGGGGCTGGCAGGTCGATAACGTGGAACCGGTAATCATAGCCGTTCACGATCATCTCGAGGTCGCCGTCCTGATCGAGGTCCTCCAGCGCCGGGCTACTGCCAACCTCGGTGGAAAGCCCCAACAATGGGAAACCCGGCGTAGTCGAGCCGTCGGCCTCCCATGCCATGATCGGTGCGCCCGCCGATGCGACCAGCAGCTCCTTCTGTCCGTCGCCGTCGATATCGGCCATCAGCGGAGAGCAGAGCCACGGGTAGCCCATGATCGTCTTGGGAAATCCGGCAGCGGACAATTCCCGACCCTGATGGTCGAAGGCGTACACGAGACTGAATGCGAAGCCATCGGCTTCGACAAAGCTGTTTACATAGACCTCGCCGAGACCGTCGTCGTCGATGTCCCCGACGCTAAGCGCCCCGACATCGCTGATCGGCTCGCGAATTCTCGCCGTCCACAGCGTACTGCCGTCAATATGGACCGCCATCACGCTGTCCTCGGTGCAGAATACCAGTTCCGGCTCACCATCGCCGTCCAGGTCGCTGACGGCTGTTCCTTTCTTGCTGCCCCCTCGCCATCTCTTGATCTGCTGGCCCTGGTTGTCAAGGATGAAGGTATAGACGCGGGTGATTCCCGGGCCATACCCGCACAGGGCAATCTCCGCAGTGCCGTCGCCGTCGAAGTCCGCAGCGCTAATGGCGCCCTCCGAGGTGTATCGCCGCTGCCACAGGAACGTCCCATCACCCTGGATGGCAAACAGGCCGTCGGTGTCTCTCGATTCGGCGTCGTTCGCGACGATGATCTCGCTGTCGCCGTCGCCGTCCAGGTCGGCAAGAACAGGGCTGCCGACGATGAAAGCGTACCAGGCACCGACCTGGACAGGCCAGTCGCCTTCCACCGTCTCGCCGCTCTCAACGTGCAGGGCGGTGGCCATAACATTCCAGTCGTCCACGACAACGATCTCATAGTCGCCGTCGCCGTCGATGTCTCCGACCGCAAGACCTGAAGCAATCAGTGGGGAAAACAAGCCGTCACCCAGCGTTTTGGGCCAGCCGGGCATAGGCGCGCCGTCTTCTCTCCAGATGTTTATCTGGCCTTCGGGCCAGTAATCCGTCAACTTAATCGACGACTGGACTATTTCATTTCGGCCGTCTCCGTCCACATCGAGACACATCGGGCTGCCATAGTGTGTCTCGCGGGGCGGATATATGAATTCCTGCGGCATCGGCCAGGGGGCCTGACTGGACGCAAACTCGAAGCCGAACGTCTTGCGGTCGGTGTGCGTGGCGCCGCCTGCGGTAACGCTGAGTCGCAATTCGACCACCCCGACAGGAGGATTGGCGAACGAAAGGCTGACAAGGCCGTCCGCTGCGGCCGGGGCGGCGCCTTCGCTCAACAGGATCCAGTTGTCTTCCCCGTGGCCGCTGTACTCCAGTTTATAAGAATCGCCGTGGACCAGAATGACCACCGGTATCTCAGTGATATCCTGTGCAAAGGTCTGCAACTGCCCGGGCTCGACGATTTCCCCGAACGGATGCCTTTGTTCCGAAGCGAGCAGGGCCTGGTACGCGTTGACCCGCCCGGTGCCGACGTAACCCATGTCGGGATCGACGTCGCCGTAATACACCGGGTCGGTGGTGTTCTCCAGGATCGCCCTGACCTCGATATGCGTAAGCTCCGGCCGATGCGAAAGCACCAGGGCCCCGACGGCCGCCACATAGGGACCGGAAAAGCTCGTTCCGGCGGTGGAAACATACTCGCCGCCGAGGTCGGTCGTTACAATGTCGGTCCCCGGTGCGGCGATGTCCACCCACGGGCCGAAGCTGCTGTGACCGGTCTTCTGGTCCTCGCCGTTGGTGGAGGCGACCGCCATGACGTTGTAGTAAGCCGCCGGGAAATTCGGAATGGCCGCATCGTCGTTGCCGGCACTGGCCACAAGCAGAACGCCCTGGGCGAAGGCATTGTCAATCGCAGCCTTTACCACCGTGTCTCCTTCCGGGCCGAACGAGGTGCCGCCGAAGCTCATATTCGCCACGCGAGCGCCGTTTGCCGCGGCGTAATCCAGCGCCTCGGCCACCTGTGACGACGGCACGTCCGTGCCCAGCCGCAGAGCCATTATGCTGCTGTTCCAGTTGACGCCGCAAATGCCCACGCCGTTGTCACCCACCCCGGCGATGACCCCGGAAACCGCAGTGCCGTGACCGGCGACGGAAGAAGAACTCTCATCCGGTATGATGTCGCTGTTATTGCTCTCGAAGTTCCAGCCGGAGACGTCGTCGATATATCCGTTGTTGTCGTCGTCCACGCCGTTATTGGGAATCTCGCCCGGATTTGCCCAGATATTGTCCTTCAGGTCGGGGTGTTCCGCATCGACGCCGGTATCCAGCACGGCGACAACAATATCGCGGCTGCCGACCGAAATGTCCCACGCGTCGGACATTTGGATCAGTTGATGCGCGTACTGGTCGGGAAATTCCGGGTCGTTGGGCGTCCTGCAATAATGATATATGTAGTTGGGCTGAGCGTATTCGACATCGGGGTCGTTTTTCAGCCGGGCACAGACGGCCCCGACCTCTTCGTCGGTCTTTAGCAGGTAGAAGCCTAACAAGTCCGACTTCGCCGCCGCGCCGCCGTTCCGCTGCGCCGCCGATGCGAGGCTGACGCCTCCCCGCGTCGAACCGGCGCCGGTAAGCCGCCTATGGGCGCCTTTGAATACCGGCCCTTCGTTATCCACTCCGTACGCATCCTGCAGGCGAGCCAATACGGCCTCGTGTCCGGCCGCAGACGGCTGCGAGAAAAGCAGAACATCCTGCGTTTGCCCGTCTCTTAGCTTGACAATAATCTCGCCCGGCACGCATGTCTCTTTGGTTTTGAGCGGTCGCTCGGCCGGACGTTCGGGTGCGGCGACCTGTGCTTCCTGCGACGGCGCATCGGCCGTAAGGGCCGCCGCGGCTATAATCGGCACAACGACTGCCAGAAGCAGTAACATTGCTGCAATGTTCAGACGGCTTGTGTTGGATTTGTTCTCGCCCATCCTTTCATCCTCTCTCATAATTGATAGTTTTCACAATCAATTCAGCCTACAGAGCCTCCCCGATACGGCCGAAGGCACTTCTATGAACCGGGGACAAAAAGTCTCTCGCTCCTCAGACACCCTTTGCACGTACAGGAACTGCCATAATCATACTAATAGCCCAAACCCACAAAGTCAAGAAGAATTTCCCCGCCGCTGGACATTGGACTGGGTGCCGATCAGCGGGAGCTTGCAGTTCCCAGAGCGGTTTTTATGCGTAACACTTCTTCGGAGCCAAAAAAGTAAGAGAAAGTTGCTTTTCGACGTATTTTCTCGACTTTGTCGGCGCTCTTTGTGAGAAAACTCGCTGATTCTGCCAGAATATCGTAGATACTGAGATGACATTACGGTATTATAAGATGTGAATTTGGCAGGAGTGTTTTCAGTGAGATTTAAATCGGACATCCCGGTTGATAGAACTATTCATAGTCTGCATTACATCAGTTCATCAAAATACCACTAACAAAGCAGTAGGAGGGTTTGACAATGACAACGACCAGAGAACAATTTACGGCCTGCATAATTATCATTATTACAGTCCTGTTGTGCACACCCCCCGGTTACGGCCAGGTCGATCCGAAATCCGTCGTTGCGTACTGGCTTTTTGACGAAGCCTCAGGCAGCGCCGCCGCCGACAGCTCCGGGCACGGTTACGACGCCGACCTCAAACAAAACCCTGCATGGGTGGATGGAAAATTCGGCCATGCTCTTGAGTTCAAAAACGGCAATTATCTCGAGATTCGCAACTCAAGCCGTAACCTGCCGTTCGGCGGAGCCACGCCTTTCACAATCACCGCGTGGGTGAAGAATCAGGGCGGGGGAACTGTAATCGGCAAATTTAACGGCGGTGTCATAGGCGCTTACATCCTCGCAGTCAACGGATCCGGCACGGTCACATTCCACAGAGAAGTGGACCCCTGGACGTTCGACGGCACCCTGGCCCTTCCGGACAATGAATTCGGGCATATCGCGGCCACCTACGACGGCACCGACATGAAAATCTACGTCAACGGCGAATACGATTCCAGCCAGCCGCGGGGCCCCCAGAATACGGACACCGTTACACCGGTCCTCATAGGCGCCAGATTTACGAATAACGTACCCAGCGATTTCTTTAGCGGGGTGCTCGACGAAGTCGCACTCTTTAATACGGCCCTTACAGAGCAACAGATCAGGGATGTCATGTACGGGCTCAGCTTTCCAAAG
>JBDREF010000326.1:0-4996 GCA_043820045.1 Planctomycetota bacterium
GACGTACCCGACCAGAGACATCTTGAGGCAATCCGTGGCGCTATTCTGGCCCGCCAGTCCGCCGGTGTCCCCCTGTTGATCGAGCAGTTGAGATCGGAAGACAGAAAGAGGCTCGGCATAGGGTTGCGCACGGCCCGCGAGCTTCCCGGTCGTGACGTGACCGAGGCATTGGCAGTCGAATTGGCCCACTTAAGTCCGGACCGGCGTCCCATGCTGCTGTTGGCCCTGGCCGACCGTAACGACTCTGCTGTACTTCCGACCGTTCACAAGGCGGCTCAGAGCGGCCCGACGGACCTGCGCATCACGGCCATCAACATCCTGATCCGCCTGGGCGATGTCTCGTGCGTGCCGGTCTTGCTGGACGCTGCGATAGAGGACGATGCCAGGCTGGAACAAGCAGCCATGGAAACGCTGGTCAGACTGCCTGGCAAAGACGTGGATTCCGACCTGCTTGATCGCCTTCCGCAAGCGAAAGGCAAGTTGCAGCAGGTTCTCATCGGGCTGGCCGGCCAGAGGCAAATCAGCGAGGCCCTTCCTGCGATTGTATCGAGCCTTCACGACACTGATGCCGGGATTCGCAGCGCGGCCATACAGACAATCGGCATCATCGGCCAAGACAAACAGACGGCCGATCTCGTCAAGCTGCTTCAAGAGACCAACAGTTCCAGTGAACGTTCGGGCATCGAGAAGGCCCTGCTGGCGATTAGTGGCCGTTGCGGCGTAGGTTGCATCCCGCACCTGCAACCCCTGACGCAGAGCCGTGACAACGAACTCCACATGATCGGGTTGCACGCGTTGGCCATCGTCGGCGGGCCAGAAGCGCTGGCAGCGGTCAAATCCTCCATTGATAACGCTGAGCCCCCCGTGCAAGACGAGGCCGTGCGCATCTTATCGACCTGGCCGAACAACTGGCCTGAGGACAGCGAGGCAGGGCAAGCTCTACTGGTGTTGGTTACTTCGGCTAAGAAGATGCCCCATCAGGTGCTGGGTCTGCGTGGTTACCTTCAGTACATACGCGGCAATAAGAAGTTCAGCAACGAACAAAAGGTGGCCAAGATCACGGACGTGTGGTCCAACGTCAAGCGGCCCGAAGAGAGGCGGCAGGCCATCGCTGTCTTGGGGGAAGCACCGAGCGCCAGTGCCCTGGAGCTATTGACGACGCTTGCTGAGGACCCGGCGGTTGCCGAGGAAGTCTATTCGGCCATGGTCCGAATTGCCGGCCAGGATGTCCGCGGCGTTTCCAGGGACCTGCGCCGGCAACTGCTTCAAACGGTGGCTGAGAAATCAACGAACAATGCCACCAGGCAGAGAGCCCGAAAGACCCTCGGTGGAGTTCGTTAAGCAGACGTACCGAGGAATGCATTATGCAAGACGACAGCGGCATATTCGACTAACCGCTCCTCGCCTCATGTCGCTGTCAGGCAGTGAGCAGAATGATGAAAACGGACGCAGTGTGCGTGGTGCTGATGGAGGTGACAAAGTGTCGTGATGCCTGAGAGACTGCATTACCTGTTTATCTGCTATTCGAATAAGCACCGTTTATAAATACAAATGGAAAATCCTGCTGGACAGATGAATGTAGTAGAAGAATCACTGAAGTATTGACAGTATCCTAATCTCTGTGATTATCTACCATCATCTATTATTGACATTTTCAGGCTCTAAACACGAGGTTAAGAGAATGGTGAGAAATAATCTTTTTTGGGCGGCAATTTCCTGCTTATGTGCTTTCACTTTTGCTGTGGAGGCGACAGAAGTTCCGCCCATCCCGCAAGGTTATGCAGATGAACTGGCCGTCAAGACTGCGATCCTGCTTGGCCAGATCAAGTTGATCGATGCGATAAATGTTTCCACACCGGATAACGTTGAGGAAATTCTCGATGTCGAATATGGAACTGGCGGCGAACGCAAACTCCAATTGGACCTGTACCTGCCGAAAGGCCGCACAAAAGCCACCCCCGCTATTATCTTCATTCATGGCGGTGCTTGGAAAGCCGGCAAGCGCAGCGATATGAAATTTTATTGCGTGAAATTCGCCGAAAAAGGATACGTCACCGCCACCGTAACTTACCGTCTGACGGGTGAAGCCCCCTTTCCTGCTGCGGTCCATGACGTCAAATGCGCGATTCGGTGGTTGCGCGCCAATGCCGCCAAATACCAGGTAGACCCGGAACACATTGTGGTTTCGGGCAACTCCGCGGGGGGGCATCTCTCTATGATGATCGGTTACTCTGACGATCCATCACTTGAAGGCAGCGGCGGCAATAACGGTCTCAGCAGCCGCGTATGTGCGGTGGTCAATTTCTATGGACCTACTGATCTGACCACCGACTTCGCCAGGAAGCAGGGAGTCGTCGAGGATTTCATGGGTGGAAAAATGTTCGACGAAGCATCTGATGCATACAAGCTGGCTTCGCCTCTTTTTAGTCTGACCCAGGATGATCCTCCCACCCTCATCTTTCATGGAACCATCGACAGCACGGTTCCCATCGTCCAGGCGGATAAGCTTGCGGATAAACTGAAAGAACTGGGAATCGATTACGTCTACGAAAGATACGATGGCTGGCCCCACACCATGGATCTGGCCGAAGCCGTTAACCGACGTTGTGTCTATCAAATGGAACAATTCTTCAAAAAGTATATTCCCATCGACTAATCTCGGTGCAACGGTATTTGGACACAAACCTGAGTGATGTCAATTATGTATACCGCCGCGTTGACTCAAGGTTTCTGTTAACGAAGCCCGGCCGTTGCCTTAGTAGAATTTTACCCGGAAGTGGAGGCATACTGTGCTATCATAGAGACTGTTACATTCAAGAGTGCTGTCTATGAAGCTAAATGGGAAATCCGGTGGCCCTTGCTCTTGAAGTGGACATAGAGCCGGTCCGCAAAATATCAGAAAGAGAGCGGACAATGAGCGAATCAGCAGTCAACTCTGTCGCACGAAGAATGGTCACTTGCCCCTGGCTGCTCGCCCTGGTCGTCGTTGGATTACATCCCGGACTTGTCGAATCACCTCTGGGAGCCGGGCCGCCGCGTGCTCTGCTACCCGGCGAACTCCCGGCCGACACGCGATTGGGTCCGCTGAGAGGGGAACGAGGCGACTTTTCATTTGTACCGGCTCGGTCGCGTCAAGAGTGGGAGCGCCGAGCCGAGTACCTCCGGCGGGTCATGCGCGTAACCCTCGGACTGTGGCCCATGCCGACCGGGTCGCCGCTGAATCCCGTCATTCATGGGCTCATCGATCAGGGTGATTACATGATCGAAAAAGTCTACTTCGAGTCCATCCCGGGCTTCTACGTCACCGGCATCTCGACATCGGACTTGAAGAACCGACTGTCGAGCACCCGTACAACAGGCTCACACGCGAGGAACTGTCCGTGTGGGATGATCAACACCCTGTCCCCAAGGGCGGTCCCGATTTCGAAATCAGACTTCTCCAATGGTTGACCGACGACGGCGAGAGGCAAATCGCCGGCCTGGTTCCGCGAGACGCCGCGTCTCTCCAGCGTTACCGCCAGGTGGTTGGCGGGGCATGGGACGTTCTGCTGCGAAATTTGCCGGACGATCCGGAACTCGACTTCGAGCAGATTAGATCAAACGAAATGGACGAGTATCGGGAGGTGATCGGCCTTCTGTCTTACCGAACCGTTGAGGATCATCGCGCAGAACTGCCGATGGTTGTGCTCGCGCCGAAGCAGCCCGGTGAGCGAACTGTGATTTGGATAGACGAGGAGGGAAAGGCCGGACTCTATACAGAGGGTGGCTCCGTGACATCACCCATTCGGCGTCTGCTCGAGGCGGGTGTTACGGTGATCGGCATTGACCTGCTACATCAGGGCGAATTCCTGGCCAATGAACAACCGCCCGAACGACAGCGCTGGCTGCCCGACGAAGAGGGGTTTGCCGGGTGGACGTACTGTTACAACCTGCCCGTGTTTGCTCGCCGCGTCCACGATATTCTGGCCGCGATGGCATGGTCCAAGCATAGCGGTTCAGGATCGAAAGATATCGACGTCGTGGGTTTGAACGGTGCCGGACATCTGGTGAGCGCTGCAGTTGCACAGGCGAAGGGTGCTGTTGCCCGGGCGGTGGTCAACACGGAGGGATTTCGCTTTGCCGGCCTGAAGGATGTCTACGATATCAACTTCGTGCTCGGTGCGGCGAAGTATGGCGATCTGCCCGGGCTCTTGGCGCTGGCGGCGCCCACGCGGATATGGCTTGCAGGCGAAGGCAAAGAGGCTCTGCCCTTGGTCGAAGCAGCCTACGCCGCTGCCGACAATCCTGAGAACCTGACGGTATTTTCAGGAGCATCGCGGGATGTTGCAAGGCAAGCCGCGGCTTGGCTGCTCGGTGAATGATTTCCTGTCAGTGGTGAGGTGGAGTACTGGAGTGAGAACAGCTCCACCGATGGCTAAGCCCATCCTTGACGGTGCAGAAAAAGACCCGCGGAAGGTCGGTGGGCTCGACTACTGGATCATCTGTAACAATCAGCGTGCTTATCTATTCCTGACCAGTCTGAACGGCAAGATGTGGCGAGTCGTGGGCCTCCATTCAGCGTTGTCTGAGGGCGTCTGTAATCTCCAGACGGATCGCACGAATGGCTGGGAACAGTCCTCCGATCAATCCCATCGGCAAAGAGACCGGAAAATATGCATCAAATCACGAGTAATGGAGCACTACGCATTAACCGGATGAACTCAAAATTGCTCCTCAGCACTTTCCACAACTCCCCGAGTAGGGTTCGAACCTACGACCTAGCGGTTAACAGCCGCTCGCTCTACCGGTTGAGCTATCGGGGAATAGCAAAAACCACAAATATGTGTATTTGCCCTTTTAACACAACTCGTGGTTTATTATCCGGTATTTTCGGAATTTGTCAAACACGATTTCAATAAATTCGTCTCGGCCCCCGGGGCCAGGCCCGCCGGAAAAGAAGGATTCTTGCAAAGAGGTGCGGGACAACGTATAAATTAGGCCGTTATGGCACGAGATG
>JBDREF010000327.1:0-3025 GCA_043820045.1 Planctomycetota bacterium
GGCTACATCGTGTTCATCCATACCGATCTCCTGGCCGACATTCGGGACATCCCGGGGTTCACCAAGAGAGTCGACTATGGCTCCGCGATCAAGCCGGTCCACGCACGCGAAGTCGGCGCCATCGAAGAGTTCAGAATCGTGACCTCACCGCTGTTCGCTCCGCTGGCAGGTGCCACCGGTGTAACGGCGGCTGTCGGTTCGAGCGGCATGAAGGCTACCGCGGGTTTCGTCGATATCTACTACTCGATCATTATGGCGGAGAGTGCCTGGGGCCAGGTCAGTTTGAAAGGCAAGGGCTATTCCGGCGTGTCGCCGACCATCATCCCGGCTTCCGTGAAGAATCACGCGAACCCGAGTGGTATGTTCGGGTACGTAGGGGCGGACTTCTGGGGGGCTGCGGTGCGGCTGAATGAGAACTGGATGACCCGTATCGTCAGTTGCGCGACGGATATCAGTGGTTAAAAGGATTATGAAAACAAAAAGGCAAATACGTGACGCAATGCGTTACAAGGTAAATAAGGAGGCGATAAAGGCCACGGTCCGTGCACGGTATGCTGGTCATAAGGAGGAGATCTTGGCCAAACGAGCGGCACACTATGCCGAGGCCAAAGATAAGATTTTAGCCTACCAAGCCAAATACCACAGCACGGCAAAAGGGAAGTCCACACGCCGACGCGCCAACGCCACGTATTTAAGCACCCCGAAAGGTAGGTTATGCAATCGCATAAGCAGGGGAATTCTGAGGTCAATTAAGTCCGGAGTAAAAGCAGGAGCGCATTGGGAGACATTAGTTAATTTCGATAAGGATATTCTGATGTGGCACTTGGGAAACCTGTTTACGGAAGGCATGACCCTCGAAGGGTTTCAAAAGGGGTTGGTCCATATTGATCACAAAACCCCTGTAAGCGCTTTTAATTTCGAGACTCCAAACGACGTTGATTTTAAGCGGTGTTGGTCACTCGAAAACTTACAGCCCATGTGGGCCAAAGATAATTTAAAGAAGTCAAACAAACTGGATAAGCCTTTCCAGCCTTCTTTGTTGTTGTAAAACAAAGATTGACCACAAGACCCCGGCCGAGCCGGGGCAAAAGGAGAAACATCATGGCTAAATATCAACAGTTTCTGAGCCGGATAGGCTCTAACAGGGATCGGGCAGCACTGCGGGGCATCTTCTCGCAGTTCCTGACCGATGGCGATCCGCCGGCATTGAAGGATCTGGTGCTCGCCTCTATCGTCCTTTCGGGCGCGGAGACGACACAGATCACCATCAGTGGGGCGTGTACGACTGGCATTCTGCAATCCGGCACCAGCACGACCGCCTACAGCATTACCGGGGCCTTTACTACCGGTATCAGCATTGCTGCGGATGGAACGACTGGTATTGCAATTACCAGTGCCTTCAGCGGGGTCGATATGATCTCCCTGGCAGGGACTGGAAGCACATCGGGCATCTTGATCTCTGGGGCATGCGCGATTCCGCTGAATATCACCGGGGCGTTCACGACAGGGCTTACGATTGCGGCTGATGGAATTACGGCAATCAGCGTGACCAGTGCTTTTACCGGCGTAACGGGGCTTTCCTTCGCAGGTACAGCCTCTGGGGATGGTATTCTCATCTCTGGGGCCTGTGCGGACGGCATTCACATTTCCGGCACTAACACGGCTTCCGGTCTACATATCTCAGGAGATCAGGTCGTAGGTGTCCTTTTTGAATCTACGGCGGCGGCTGAGGCTGCATTAAGGGCTACAGTCCCGACAGGCATTACTCTTGATGCCGGCATTGACATCAACTGCACTTCCACCGGAGTGGTCACCTCTGGGCTGACAATGCAGGGTACGGGAACTTTCACGACCTGCATTACACTCTCTGCAACGACGATGACAACCGGCATAAAGATCGGGACCGGCGCCACCACCGCCATTGACATTGACTGTGCGACCGATACGACAAGCGCAGTAACGGGAAGCATCCATACCGACGGCGGGGTAGGCATTGCAAAGGCTCTGTGGGTCGGCACAACCTCTCGTCTTGTCGGTTTAGTGACGACAGATGGAGCGGTATCGGTAGGCACAACGCTTTTAACAGGGGCAGGTGCAGTAGGAGCACCATCAGTGCAAATTGGAGCGGCTGATACGGGACTCTATCTGGTATCGGCTACTCAGACAGGATTTGCTCAGGATGGTGTGTTGGTGGCGATTTTCGATGCTGACGGCATAAAACCCGATTCAGTTCAGCCAAGAGTGGCCTTGGGCACTGCGGGCGCTGGAACGGTGACTTTCAAGGAGTATGGCGACTTCAGAGATATGACCACCGTGCTCACATTGACGAATTTCATTATCGGAGCGCCGGGTGCAGCCGCCGCCGCTAAGGGATTTGGCAATATAGTTTACGCCTTTCCCGCAGGGCTACATCTTGAACTGGTTTCTTCGTTCTCGGCCATTGTTCTAACGGCCGCAGGCACGGCAGTTGCGTCGGTTACCGGATTAGGCTCTGTTGTCGCGTCCGGTGTAATTGCTGTCCTGAGTGGCACGACAACCTTTCAAGACAGACTGGCAGGGCAGACGATCAACACGGCAGCCGGTGGTGGTGCAGCAGTTTCAGCACTTCTGGCGGCAACGGCAGGGATCGGCACAGGGATTTCTCTGAACGTGGCAGCGAGCGTGAAAAATGTTTTCCTTAATTCCGCGGGAACGTGGAATGCGGATAATACAGGCAATCTCACTGCTTCAGGTACGATTGTTCTTAAGTGGACAAGGATGGGATAAGCCTGAAATTTATCATGGGATAGGGACACGTGCCCGACAAGGCTGGTCCTGGCCAGCCTTCCCATTGTAAAACCCAGGACAACACTACCAGGAGGTGGCAAATGAAAAAGGCAAATGTAGTAAAGTTCAACCCGAAGAAGAAGGTAAACGTGATGGAGCGGCTGATGGCACTTAGGATTCTCCCCAAAGAAGGCTCGTACACAAACCTCAAGCTGTTGAGGGTCGTGAAGGAAAACCTGTCCTTCAGTGAGGCGGAGAA
>JBDREF010000328.1:0-12656 GCA_043820045.1 Planctomycetota bacterium
GCCACATTGGCTACGGTATGAAAGTGTCGTGTCCTGCCCGTCTTGTCTGTAACCTGGCTTTCATACTGGTGTACCTTGCCGTCCTGAAACGCTTTGAGTGTGGGGCAGGGATATGGTTCACAGGGCCTGTTCCTTCGGTGATATGCTTCATAGCATTTCTTGCCGACGATATCGTCGCCGAATATCTCTTTTGCCACGTCGTTGGTCCAGATGATGTTTAAGTCTTTATCTATCAGGGCAATATCATCGGCAATAGCCCGCAGCATTGCGTTTAGCTTTCCCTGGCTGACCCCCAATGCATCCTCGGCCGATTTTCGCTGTTCGACCATTTTGTTGAAGGCCGTTGCCAACTGGCCGATTTCGTCGTCTCCCTTGACCTCGACTTGTACGTCGGTGTTGCCTTTTCCGATCTTGTCGATAGCCTTCTTGAGTTTTGAAAGTGGCTGGGAGATATGCCGGGAAATTAGCAAACCCTGTATGACCGCTAGCATGGTCAGAATCGCCGAGGTGACCAGCATGATATTCCTCAGGCTGATAACAGGCGCGAACAACTCCGTTGTGTCGTACTCGATTGTCAAAATCCAGCCGAGACCATGGTAATCGTTGCAGCCCAATGATCTGGCGTAAGCCAACAGTGTCTTATGCCTCGGCCGATAGTCTGTCTTCCGGATCAGGTAGCCATTTCGACCTGCCAATTCCCCGAAGATACCCCCGTTGGATGTTCTGTCCAAGAAGCCGAATTCTGGCCCTTCGCTAAATATGACTCTGCCGTCCTTGTCGATTAACGCAAATCTGGTGTGGCTCTGTTTCGTAGCTCTCTTTGCACTCTTGATTACGTCGATTGCCTGGTCTATACCCAAAACAACCTTCACTACTCCGGCGAAATTCCCTGCTGTGTCGCTGAGCTTCATGGCTATAGGCGTGCAATGCACACCGGCGCTTTCATCATATTCAACGTCGCCGACGTACAAGCCGTCTTTCCTTGCCCTTTGCCACCATACTTCATCGTCCTGCCTGTAATCGGAAGTCCTTTCGGTTGAAGCTATGCAGGCTCCATAGCGGTTTGTGACAAAGGCTTCGGCAGGAGGCTCTCGGCTTTGTTTCCTTTTATGAAACTCTATCCGCGTCTTCAGTTCCTCGGACAGCTCGTTGTTCAGCAGTTCCTCGACAAACGGCGTGATCGTTCCCGGGGGGGTGGAGGTCCATTCGGCTTCTTTTCTGTCAATATAGTCTTGAATGTCCCCTAACTCTTCAAATTGCCGATTCCACGCTACAAGGGCTTTCTGCAGCGTGGAATCTGTCGAATAGATCTGTAACTCCTCAATGGCGTTGTGAATCTGCCTGTCGATCTTGTCGATCGTTTCCGTAGCCAGGGCAACGGAACTCTCTGCGATGGATTCGTGGAGTGCTTTCTGGCTTGCATTGAGGCATATGAGCCCGACGATTCCCACCAGAGAGGCTGTGCCTGCAAATCCAAGGACAAGTTTTTGTCTTATCTTCATACCTGCTCACTCACGGCCTCAAGAGGTCAAAGGACCGAGTTTTCCGTCTGTTCTGTTGCGTCGGCCCCTTTGCCCTGCAAGATTTCCAGTCGGTTGATCTCCATCGTGCAGACCCGATTCGTGGCGGGTCTGCCCAACTGTTCACGTGCAATAGTCTACGTCAGTTTGCGATTGCGGAGGGTATTTCCATCGGTAACTCCTCCCGAGCTACCGACTTGGGTACGGTAAAGCACACGATATTCTGCTTGGTGTCCGAACACTCGGCCCATACGCGTCCGCCGTGCATTTCCACCAGCTCTTTGGCTATTCGCAGACCCAAAGCCAGGTCTTCTCGACCGCCGTTCAACTGTTCCTTGATCCAATCTGAGCGGTTTACAATTCTGTGGATTTCGTTGCGTTCGAGGGGTGGCCCGTCGTCTTGTATTTCCACGACGAGTTCGTCGGTGGTATCTTTGGCTCGCAAGGTGACGTGGCCGTTCTCGGCAGACAACTTTATCGCTCTGCTCAGCAGGTTGATCAGCACCTGTGCTATCCTTTCGTAATCGGCATTAACAACGAGTTCACAAGACGGCGTGGAGTTCTTCAACTCGACATTCTTTTGATTCGCCAGTGGCAGGAAAGCCTCCGCTGCCTGAGAGAGCAATGACGCCAGATCGAACTGACTTGGCTTAAGCTCCATTTTATCGGCGTCTATTTTCGAGATATCCAGAAGGTCACTAACGACTCGCTTGGCCGATTCAATGTTGCCGCTGTCCAGCAATCGCTGTACGGTCTCTGTCACCATTATGGCGATTTCGTTTTGAAGTTGATTCTTCTTTTTCAGGTTAACGCTTGCTGTTCTCAGTTGGTCCTCCACGAGGATGCGCTCGGTGATGTCACGAGCCATGCCGACAATCGCCACATCGTTCCCGTTTGCGTCCTTGATATTCGACCGGGAAAGCGAAACCGGGAACACACTGTCGTCCTTTCGCCTGTGATAGAAGCCGACTTCCCAACTGCTGCCCACTGTTTTGGTTTGGAAAACGCTCCTTGTGTTCTGGCTCTGGTGCCTTCCAATCCAGAGAATATTTCCGTTCTTTCCGACGATTTCTTCCTCCGTGTAGCCGTACGTCTTGCAGAATGCTTTGTTGACGAAGACTATCCTTCCCTGCATGTCGGTAATATAGACGCTGTCCTCCGTGCTCATGACGGCGCCGGAGAGCAGTTGCAGTTTCTTCTCCACCATATGGTGCCTTACGGTGTTCTCGACGGTTATCGGAATGGCCTTGAGGTAATTCTGGTTGATGTCTTTTACCAGGTAGTCATACGCTCCGGCTTTCCATGCCTTTACTGCAGTCTCCTCATCACCGGCGCCTGTTACCACTATGACAGGCGTGTCATTGGACGATTCCAGAATGTCGAACGCCGTGCCGTCTCCGAGGGAATGATCGGTAATTATGATGTCAAATGGCAATTGCTCAGCTCCCAATGATTGCCTGGCCTGAGCGACACAACTGGCTATCGTGCAATCGTATGGAATGGCATTGTTCTCAACGAAACGCTTAAAAGCCATCTGGTCGAGTTCATTGTCTTCGATGAGCAGAATTCGGTAGTTTTCCATCGCGTTATTCTCCATTGGGCGGTAGTTCACTCAGATTCCAGTACAGGTCGATCGCCCGAATTATTTCCATGAACTTCTTGTAATCAACGGATTTTACCATATAGCCGGCGGCGCCCAGCTCAAAGCTTCGGACTATATCCTGCTCTGAACTGGAGGTAGTGAGCACAACGACGGGAATATTTTTCAGCGTCTCGTCTGCTTTTACGATTCTCAGAAATTCAGTACCGTTCATCTTCGGCATGTTCAAATCCAGCAGGATGATGCGCGGTTTTGCGTTATCGTTACCTCTGAGATATTTAAGTGCTTCCTCGCCGTCGCCCGCCGGAACAAGCTGACTTACGATCTGCAGGTCCTTGAGGGCGCGTCTAACCGTCATCACATCTACGGTGTCGTCCTCAACAAGCAATATTGGCTTCGAGTCTTGCATTGTGAGCCCCCATTTTCTGCTTTGGCAGCGTGAAGAAGAAGGTGCTTCCTTCGCCCACTGTGGATTCCACCCAAATCCTGCCGCCATACAACTCTACGATCTTCTTTGCTATAGTCAGGCCGACGCCTGTGCTTTGAGCGTTTTCGTTTGTGGACAATGTCTGGAACATATTGAATATCCTCTCGAAGTGTTTCTCTTCGATGCCAGGTCCATTATCCGCGATACTGAATTGCCAGAAGTCATCCTGCTCGACGCACCCGATCTTTATCCAACCCTCTTTCTTGTCCATGTATTTGATTGCATTGCTCAGCAGGTTCTGGAACAATTGCATTGCGTGGGTTTGTTCGCATTCGAGCACTGGCACGGAACCTTCGATTGTAACTGATATGTTCTTTGGCGGAACAAGCATATCAATTACATCGGGGATGAACTTATCGAGGTTTACCGGCATAGGTCCCTCATCTGTATGGCCGGCTTTGGAGTACTGCAGAACGCCTTCAATGAGGTTGTACATCCGATCCACGCGGCCGAGCAGTTGATTCATTTGTTCACTGCCCTGGTCGCCGAGCTTGTCGGCGGTGTCGTCCAGTATCCACTGCGCCAGGGTCTTGATCCCGCGTAGCGGCGCCTTTAAATCGTGTGAGATTATTGAGGCGAAGTCCTTGAGCTCCTTGTTCATATTGTCAATTTTTTCGATGAGCCGTGCCTGCCTTTTCTCAGCCTGTTGGCGCTCGGCGATCTCTTCCTTGAGATGCTCGTTGATGGTTGTCAGGTCGTCTGTACGCTCTTTAACCATTTGTTCCAGTTGGCTGGTCTTAAGCGATGCCTGACTGGCAAGGACCCATTTCTTGGTCAGGGCGCTTGCGAGTTGGGCAACTTCGGCACTGTCGAAGGGCTTTTTCAAAATCAGGAGGTTTTCGGATTTTCCAAGCCGATCCGTTATTTCGCCCCAGGAATAGTCGGAGTAGGCCGTGCAGATAACAACCTGGACTCTTGGGTCGATCTTCCAGAGGTGCTCTATTGTCTTGAGACCGTCCCAGCCTGGCGGCATTCTCATGTCCACAAAAGCCAGCTCGTACGGGCGATTCTCGGAACAAGCCTTCTTGACTTTCTCGCATCCCTCTTTTCCCTGTGATGCGAAGTCGAGTTCATAGACGCTCTTTGTCCCAGTATTGCCCACTTGGTCCCCGAAGACCTCGGCGCGGAGCGTGTCAAGACTTCGGCTATCCTCCTCTTCAACGAGAATGGTCTGGAAATCCTTGTGAATACTCGGGTTGTCGTCGATGATAAGTATTCGGTGGGCCATCCCATTTTCTGCGGTATTCATTTTATAGCCTCCTGTATTTGATAGGGTAACTCAACGGTGAATACGGCCCCTTTGCCAGGTCCGTCGCTATGTGCCTTTATGGAGCCGTTCAGCTCATTTGCAGACAGAGCCGTACTATGCAGTCCGAACCCATGCCCCTTTTTCTTGGTCGTAAAACCATGTTCGAATATCCGTGTTAAGTTCTCTTTGGGAATTCCGATGCCGTTGTCGCATACATCGATCCGGATATACCCGCTTCTCGATTCTTTTACGTGTACCGCAAGGATTCTGTCTTCCCGATTGCTTCCTGACAGGGCGTAAATAGCATTGCTGATCAGGTTCGTAAGAATCTGCAGTACCTTATAGCGGTCGATCAGCAGGGTCGGCAAATTTTCTATTTCCTGTTTTACCTGAACGTTGTTTCGTGTTAGCGCCTCGGCGTTTATCTGAATCGTGTCTTCTATAAGCTCGGCGATGGATGTCGGTTCTACCAGCCCCTTGGTCTTGCTGTGTGACTGCTGAAGTTGGATAATATCGCCCACATGCTGGACGTGTTTGGTCAGTGCCTCCAGCGATTCGAGACAGCGCTCCTGTTCGTCAATCAGTTCCTTTGACAAGTTGGTCAGAAAGGCCGGAATCTTCTTGCCTCGTTCCTCGTTTGTCATGAAAGTGCCAAGTTCGCCCGAATGCTCATCGAACAGTTTAACAACATCGCAGAGATACGAGATTTTTGAATTGCGCACGCGTTTTTGAATCGACTCGGCGGTCACGCTGACGCTGTTGAGAACGTTGCCCACGTTATGCAGCACGCCGGTTGCCACCTCGGCCATGCCGACCTCACGGGCCGTCTCAAGCAGTTTCTCCTGGGCGGCCTTGAGCGTGGCTTCCGCCCGCTTGCGTTCTGTGATGTCGCGGGCAATTGCTATTATGTAATCCTGCTTCTCCTCAGTAACGAGTTTAAGACTTGTCTCTACGAAAAATGCACTCCCGTCCTTGCGCTTGTATTGGCACTGCTTGACAATATCACTCTTTAGCCTGAGTGTTTCCATCTGTTTCTGCCAGGAGGAATTGTCCGGCACGGACACCTCGATGTCCTTAATGGTCATCATGTTGAGCAATTCTTTTCGTGTGTAGCCGAGGCTGTCACACGCCCGGTTGTTTGCATCCAGGAAGCGGCCCCATTGGGGCTCTACCGCAAAAATGCAGTCGTTAGACCGTTCTATAAGATTTCGAAACAATTGCAGTTTTTCTTCCGCCTTCTTGCGTTCGGCTATACTGCCGAGCCACTCAGCGACGGCACTTAACAAATCATCCTCTTCTTTCAGGAACAACTCTTCGCCGTTCTTTACCTTTCCGCCAAGGTGGTAAACCTCGATGGCGCCGACATTTTCTCCGTGCGCTTTGATCTGTGTGTTCCGGCTGAACTCACTTTTCTTGAAGTTATCTGTTGTGTAGCGTATCCCGTCGAATGTGATTCTTACGCACATGGCGTTGGGGTACTTGTACGCGTCACGGATCAAATACACTGTTTCCTGGAATATGTGATTCAGCGGTATTTCTTCGCGGTTGACTATTTTGGACAAACCGTAGAGACAATTAAGATGCTTGAGTCGCTGTTGCAGCTCTCTCTGGTCAAGTGGGCGGTCCGCAATTTCAGCCTCCAGCTTGAGCTTGGCAGCCGACAATTCCTCTGTTAGGTTCCGAACTTTTTCTTCGAGTCTTTTGTGGCGCGCTCGGAGTTCTTTTGCTTCAAGTTGTGCATCCTTGATATTCTTTGTTTGCGTGATGGCCCCATAGATGTATCTGTTGTAAAAGTATGTGAGGACAACGGCTGCCATTACGGCGATAAGGGCGCAGTGCGCAATGTCTTTTGTTAACTTTTCATGCGCCAGCCAGAATACGCCGGTGATGATTGCGACAAATACGGCCGCAAGGGCGCCCTTTTGCAGTGTACTTTTCATATCCATGTTCTTATTGCCCTGTGTACATTGGACATAATTGCACAACACATGCCTTTAGAAAGTACAGTCATGCTGTGCAACATATATGCCATTGATATCCGCCTACTATCTCATAAAAACATACGCGAGAGCATACTCCCGGAACGGTTTCGGTACGTTATCGGACGTCCGCCGTGTTTATGTGTTTCTCCCACTTAGCCTTGACGATTCTGCCTAACTGCATCAAATCCAACGGCTTGGTAATGTAGTCATCGGCTCCAATCTCGAAAGCTTGGTCGTAGTCGCCTATCATTCCCCTGGCTGTCAACATGAAAACCGGTATGCTGTCGGTCTTCTTGTTGTGCTTGAGCTCCGAGAGCACCTCCAAGCCGTCCATGTCCGGCATCATCCAATCCAACAGGACGAGTGCCGGCTTCTTTTCCTGTGCGAGTTTGAGCCCGGTTAGCCCGTCTTTTGCCAGGTAGGCCTTGAAGCCGTACAGCTTGAGACTGCGCCTTAGCGCTTCCCGGACGAGTTCGTCGTCCTCAACGACAAGAACAGGAGTCCATTTACTCACCCTATTGATCCCTTAATAAACCGAAAAGAAACATGCAATAAGCCGAATACACGCAAATATCCTCGAAACGGTAGTTCATTATGTCCCATAACCGGACCAAATTCACTTTGCCTGAGAACTATCGACATATCACGGGGGGGGGTTTTATCAGAAAGAGTATTTTTTTAGGCGTCCATGCCGGGCAATGAATTCAGGAGGGCACGCCGAAGAAGCTCTTCAACCGATAATTGACGATTGACTATTGAGTATTGAGCATTTACTATTGAGCGACCGTTGTGGAACTTGTCCCGGGGTTTGCATTAGGAGCAAGGTATTATGATTGGAGCCGTAGGTGATAGAACGATAGCCGGCATAAATGATATGGGACGGTTCGCGAGGTTCGTCTGGCAGTCAATGATGGCGTCCTTTCGCAGCAGTTTCGACCCGTGTACGTATCCTCTTATATGGACACAAATGAACATCATCGGTGTGCGCAGTATGCCGGTGGTGATGATAACGGGTGCATTCGTGGGAATGACGCTGGCGGTTCAGGCGTATGACCAGCTCGCGGGTATGGGATTGGAAGAGCACCTGGGTGCTTTGATCAATATTTCTGTTGTTAAGGAATTAGGGCCGGTGCTTGCGGCCGTCATGTTGGCGGGCCGTATCGGCGGGGCTTTGACGGCGGAATTGGGCACGATGAATGTGACCGAGCAAATTGACGCAGTCAGGAGTATGGGCACCGACCCGATACGATATCTGGTGGTTCCTCGCGTTCTTGCGTGTCTGCTGCTGACGCCGTTTCTGATCATTTTTGCGGATTTGACAGGCATTATTGGCGGGTACTTCATAAGCGTTGTCCAGCTTGGCATC
Source organism: Planctomycetota bacterium (assembly GCA_043820045.1). Lineage (GTDB taxonomy): Bacteria > Planctomycetota > Phycisphaerae > Sedimentisphaerales > Anaerobacaceae > JBDREF01. The sequence goes on from JBDREF010000328.1 coordinate 8,205, forward strand.
AACGGCCGGGCCTATTGGAGCTTCAGCGCCAGCGCTGTGGAACTTTGGGACGTATCTATCGGAGTCGTGAAAGGGTTCTTCTTCGGTGTCGCTATCGCAGCCATTGGCTGCTACAAGGGTTTTACGTGCAAAGAAGGTGCGCAAGGTGTCGGCCAGGCGTGCACAGAGGCCTTTGTGGCCAGTTTCATTTCCATTCTGGCGCTGGATTTTGCGCTGGCGGTGATTTTCAAATCTATTTACAGCACATTTTGGCCGCTCAAGAGTCTTGTTTGATCTCACAGGAGAGTTTGAAGTGAAAGAAAACGAAAAGCCAGATGCCATACAGGACGACGAGGGCAACGGCATAATCGTCCTCAAGAACATTACGAAAAGGTTTGGTTCCAAAGTTGTTCTGAACAATGTCTCTCTGGCTATTGAGAAGGGTAAGACGACGGTCATAATCGGACCAAGTGGTTGCGGCAAGACCGTCCTGATAAAACACCTGATACTTTTGCTCAGACCGAATTCCGGCGAGGTCTATTTCAAAGGCACAAGAATCGACAATCTCAGTGAAAATGAGTTGAACAACGTCCGTACGCACTACGGTTTTCTGTTCCAGGGGGGAGCGCTGTTTGACAGTCTCAACGTTACGGAAAACATCATATTTCCAATCAGACAGCATTGCACAATATCAGATTGGCAGCAAATCGAAGAGCTTGTCAAGGCCAAATTGGCCATGGTCGGCCTCGACGGCTTTCAGAACTATTTTCCTGCAAATCTCTCGGGGGGACAGCGTAAGAGGGTGGCGCTGGCAAGAGCGATAGCGTTAAATCCGGAAGTAATCTTGTATGATGAGCCGACGACAGGGCTGGACCCCATTCGTTCCGACGTGATCAATGAACTGGTCCTTAAGCTGCAAAGGGAACTTGGCGTGACGGCAGTTGTTGTTACACACGACATGACGAGTGCCTATAAGGTGGCGGATCGCATAATTATGCTGCACAACGGGAAGATTATCGCCGATGGCGACACCAACCATATTCGTAATCACCCCCATCCCATCGTCCAACAATTCATTAACGGGCAGGTTGATGAAGATGATCTCGCCGTGCTGCGAATGAGCGGAACCATTTCCCAGGCCCAGTTCCTGCCGCGTGATTTCGAGCTGTAGCGGGCGAGAGAACAGGCACTGTAAGAGCACTGAGGAACAGATGAGCAAGGAACCTGAGCAAATTGCTGCTGATTTGACAAAAGTTGTGCAGGGGGAGGTTCTCGCGGACGTCCTGCACAGGGTCGCCTACAGCACCGATGCAAGCATTTACAGAATAGTGCCTCAGTGCATCGTCGCGCCGCGAGATGCGGCTGATATCGCTGCCGTGGTCAGGTACGCCCGCGCCCACAAGCTTGCGGTTGCTGCCCGTGGGGCCGGGAGTGGTCTGGCGGGTGAGTCGTTGTGCAGCGGGATAGTCTTTAACATGACCCGTTATATGAACAGGATCATTGGCGTGGAAGATCACGGTGCGAGGGTGATCTGCGAACCGGGTGTTGTGCTGGACGATCTGAACAAGTACCTGGCCGAGTTCGGCAGGAAGATCGGGCCTGACCCATCGAGCGCCAACCGGGCGGTAGTAGGGGCGTGCGTTGCGAACAATTCCACCGGTTCTCATTCCCTGCAGTACGGATATATGGGCAACTACGTGGAGGCCGTTGAAGCGGTTCTTGCGGATGGAAGCATCGTTGAATTCCGCAATGATTTTGACCCGGCACAGGCGGGAGACGACATGGTCGCTTCTATCGCGGCCGAGTGTGTGGCTGTTCTCTCGGCGAACGAAGCCGTTATCGCCGCGGCGCAGCCCAAAACAAAGCGCAATCGTAGCGGCTACAACATAGCCGGTGTATGTCACGACGGCCGGATAGACCTGGCCAGAATGATGGCAAGCTCGGAAGGAACGTTGGCAATTTTCACTAAAATCAAGCTCAGAACCGTCCCTCTGCCGGCAGCTAAGGCCCTGCTTCAGCTTGAATTCGATTCGCTTGAGAAGATGGCGCGGGCCGTTCCGGCCATTGTTGACAGCGGCGCCTCTACCTGCGAGTTGATGGATGAACCCCTGATCGATAATGCGTTCAAGGCGCTGCCGGAGTATCGCGATATTCTGCCGGCCGGTGCGGCTGCGGTTCTTCTTGTGGAGCATACCGGCCAGACGCAGGAGCAGGTAAAAGAAAAGATAGAAACGACCGATTCGGCTGTTGGCAAAATGGCAAGCGGACGCCGTGTCTTTTTCGAGCCGGAGCAGCAAAAGCGGCTGTGGAAATCGCGAAAAGACGCCGGCCCGCTGCTCTATAGAAGAAAGAGCAAGAAACATCCTGCCGAATTCATGGAGGATGTTTCGGTAGATCATAACCGGCTTGCCGACTACGTCGTTGGCTTGCAGGAGATTGGGAAGAAGTATGGCATCACAATGTCCTTCTTCGGGCACGCCGGCGATGGTGAACTGCATTCGCGGCCGTTGCTGGACTTGAGCGAGCCGTCCGACGTCGAGAAGATGCGGGCAATTGCGGATGACGTTTTTTCGCTTGCCTGGTCGTTGGGTGGCTCGATCAGCGGCGAGCATGCGGACGGTCTCGTAAGAGCTGCGTTCATCCGGCAGCAATACGGTGACGAGTACTATGAGGTGTTGTGCAGAATCAAGAACATATTCGACCCCGAAGGCCTGATGAATCCAGGCAAGATCATCAACAGCGACCCGGACGTAATGGTCAAGAACCTTAGAAGAGCCCGAAAGGTGCAGCCCGAGAGAATCGAGACGGATTTGCTTTTCGAAGAGGACGAGCTTGCCATCGAAGTTGAGCAGTGCTACGGGTGCGGGCTTTGTCTTAACAGGGAATCTGATTTGCGGATGTGCCCGGTATTCCGAGCGCTCGGTGAGGAATTGGGCAGTTCGAGGGCCAAGGCCAACATACTGCACTTCTGGGCGACGGGACAACTGGACGAGAAGGAGTTCGAATCCCCGGAGTTTAGAGCCTTTCTGGATTTGTGCGTTAATTGCAAGGCCTGCTTTCTGCAATGTCCCTCCGGGGTTGATATCTCCACACTTATGGTCGCCGCAAGAGCCCAGTACGTCAAGCGGAAGGGCCTGCGGCGCGCCGAGCACGTGCTGTCGCGCAATCGTTTCATGAGTATGTTCGGCAGCATTTTTTCGCCCATATCGAATCTTGCAATGCGGCTGCCGATTTTCAAGAACATCCTGGAGAAAGTTGTAGGTGTCGATAAGCGCAGAAGCATGCCCAAGTTCAAGCGAGGCTCGTTCCTGAAGGCGGGCCGCAAGTACCTGGCTTCGTGCGTTCCGATCGAGAAGCCGGTCGGCAAGGTCGCCTATTTCGTGGATACGTATGCGAATTATAACGACCACGAGTTGGGCTTTGCCGTGCTCGAAGTTCTCAGGCATAATGATGTCGAAGTCGTCCTGCCGAGGCAATTGCCTGCGCCTCTGCCGGCAATTGTCTATGGCGACGTGAAAACCGCCCGCAGGGATTTGGCGTATAGTGTCAAGCATCTGGCAAAGGCCGTACGTGAAGGTTACAAAGTAGTCTGTTCCGAGCCCAGCGCTGCGCTGTGCCTGAAGCAGGAACTGCGGCATTTTGTGGCCGGAGAGGATGCTAAACTCGTCTCTGAGAACACTTACGAGCTGATGGATTATCTCCTGGAACGGCATACTCAGAAAAAATTGAAGCGGCCGACCAGGCCGATAACCGGGGAATTTACCTATCACATGCCCTGTCATTTGTACGCCTCTGGAAGCAGCGGCGCCAGTATCAAACTCCTGAAGGAACTGTGCGGCGTCAAAGTCACCGACCTCAAGGCCGGCTGCTGCGGCATCGCAGGCACGTTCGGGATGCAGAAAAAGAACTATGATCTTTCCTCCCAAATAGGTTCAAGTCTGAAAGAGGCCCTGGAAAAGGCTCCAGCCAAAAATGTCCTGACCGAATGTGCCGCCTGCAAAATGCAAATCGAGCATTTGAGCGATTGTCTCGTGAGCCATCCGATCAAGATTTTAGCTGCGTGTTGTCGTTCGGCTGGGAAATAGGACTGTCTGAGGCGCAGCGGCAGGAATCTTCTGGTCATTGGCAGGGGGGAGGGGCCGTGGCAATCTCTCCTTCGCCCGGCACCGCCGGAGCCTGCCTTCAGGCGAGCAAAGGCACAGGCGGTGCAGTAGTATCTCTTATAGTTTCTTTTATAGTCTTGTTATTAGTAGTAGGACATTTTTGGCTAAGTCGAAAACCATTTTTGGCGTACTCACTTGGCCGTTTTTGGCTATGTTGCAGGACATTTCTGTCCACCCCTGCATAAAGATTCTCCGAGGCCGACATTATACTCTTAATTCTGAGGTTGCACGTCGTCGAACTCGATATTGTTTTGCCGGCACCATTCGATGGCGATTTCTTTTAGGGCATTATTGCGGTAGCTGTGCCATT
>JBDREF010000329.1:0-27486 GCA_043820045.1 Planctomycetota bacterium
CTTGGGATGTTTCCCTATCAGCCGAATCACATTCTCGAGCGAGCCGCAGACATAATGACGGCCGGCTGAGAACGCGCCCGTGCCCAGGCAATCTCCCGAGTTTCGCCGCCCCTGTTACACCAGCGGCAAAATCGTCGCGAACAGAAGTGTAAAGCCGAGCCCCACAAACGCCAGCGCACTTACCGTAACAGTCCAGGTCTTGAGAGTTTCGAGTTCGGTAAGCCCGCTCATCTTGGCAAATATCCAGAAGCCGCTGTCGTTCATCCAGTTGCCGCACTGAGAGCCGAAGCCGATCGCTGTTGCCAGATAGACCGGATGGAACCCCAGCGCCTCCTTTGACGTGATCAAAGCCGCCAGCATTGCCGAGGTCGTAATCATCGAGACGGTGCTCGAACCCTGTGCAAACTTCAGCAAAGATGCGACGAAGAACCCCATGAGCAGCAGCTTCATTCCGCCGATATGCTGGGCATCGCCGCTGACAAACATATCCTGAATTGCCGGCCCAATCTGCGCCTCCTTCAACATCGCGCCGAAGGCTCCGCCGCCCGAAGTTATCAGAATAATCACCCCGCCGCTCATCAGCGAGCTTTCCACCAGCTTCATGACCTCTTGCTTATCCATCCCTCGCTGGCGCCATAGCACAAACAGCGCGATCGCCGCCGCAACCAACATCGCCAGATTCGCGTTGCCCAGCACTGCGGCGAATTGCTCGGCGCTTCTGATTGCCGAGTCCTGTGCCGCGCCTTTGGCAAAAGTCGATACCACCGTGTGGGTCGATATCATCACGACCGGCAGGACAATCGGCAGAAGCGACGGCAGCAGGCCGGGCAGCTTATCATCCGGCAGCGGCTCCGGCTCCGGCCGGCCGCCCTCCAAAGGACGCATCGGTATCGAAATGCGTCTCGCAAGCCAGCCGACCAGCAACAGACCAACCACCGCTGTCGGAATCGCCACCAGCAGGCCGATATTGATCATCACGCCCAGGTCTATACCGAGCGTTTCGGCAATTATCAGCGGCCCCGGTGTGGGCGGCACAAGTGAATGCGTTATCGAGGCGCCGGCGCCCATCGCCAGGATCAGAAGCAGGTAGCTCTTTTTCGTGCGCCGATGCATCGAGCGTGCCAGCGGCAGCAGCAGGTAGAACACTGTATCGAAGAATACCGGTATCGAGAGCACGAAGCCGCTGGTCATCAGCGAAATCGCGCACCTTTTCTCGCCGAGCAGCCTGACGAACATCCGTACAACGCGGTCGGCGGCCCCGCTTTCAATCAGGCATCGCCCAATCACCGCCGCTAAGGCTATCACAATGCCGATCTTACCCGCCGTAGCTCCGAACGCATCCGCTACACGAGTTATCTTGAGGCCAAACTCGCCCGGCGAGAGCAGACTGACCACTATCGCCGCCGTGATAAGGGCAAGAAATGCGTGTATCCGCAGCACGATAATCATGCTCAGAACCGTTACGATTCCGATAGCCAGAATAATCAACGGGTGCAATCCAGTCACAATTCTGTCCTCCCGCAATTAACAGCCGACAATTTCCGCAGGGGTTTTCAATTCTCCCGTTTACGAGCTTCCTCTCAGCCTGACCCGCCGAGCAACTGCGCAAGGACGGCCGGAATCTGCGTCACGCATAAATAGCCGAAGAAGATGAAAGTGCCAAGTAAACCGACGCCGAATAACCAGCTCGGCCTTAGAACTTCATAAGCCTCTTTCGAGAGCATCTTGGGCATCACAACGTAAAGCCCAACGCCCACCCAAACCGCCTGAAAAGCAATCAGCAGGACACCTTCCAGAATCGACGAAACTTTCAGCAGGAATATAGGCCGCAGCCCCAGCACAACCACGATGATCATGCTCGTAAGGAGGAAGAAAATCAGAAACATTCTGAACTGCGTTTTCCATGCAAACTTCCTGTCAAAACCCGGAATGCACAAGCGGCAAGAATCCGCCAGAAGTCGCGGCCAGCCAGCTAACTGCCCGACCAGAGTCGAAATCATCGCCACCGCGCCTGAGAGCTTGAACAGGAAGCCGCCCATCTTGTCCCATCGCCTTGCAAAAACCTCAGAAAGCACCTCGGCCATATCGTCATTCTTCGGCACAAGATGTTCACTGCCGAGAATCCTCGCACCGGCAATAAGAAAACCGCCCGTCACAACGACTCCCAACACCATCGCGAATGAAGCATCGGTATATAGCAATCGGCACCAGCCTTTGACCCGGCCCGCCGTCTCGCGGGACATGTTCTGAAGACCGGCGACATCGGCGGCTTTGCCGTAGCCCCTTCCCGCAGCCACTCCGTATCCGGCGCCAAGCACCCAGTACGTGTACCAGACCTGGCTGGCAAACCCCCCCGCCCCCCAACCAAGAACGGGCAGGATCTCCTCCCACGTGTTCTTGGAAACGCTCTCCATGGAGCTGGCCCATTCGGGCACGGCCGGCACTTTGAGCGTCAACCCGCTGAGAAGCTCCGCCACAGGCGGAAACACTCGAACCGTGATATAGAGAACCCCCACCACGATGACGAGCACGAATACGCTCATCACAATTTTCAGAACGTCGAACACACCCGACCACGCCACAACCATTGCAAAAAACGCAGCGAACCACCCCCAGTACTTCAAGTCAATACACGGAATCAGACTGTGCAGGAACGCGCCGGCACTGGTAGCCAGTGTACCAATCGCCAGGATCGCACAGACGGACTGTACTACCAGCACAATCCAAACCACCCAGTGCCGAGGTCCCGGCATCCGGTCGAACATGTCGATCATACCCTCGCCGGTGCAGACGGTATATCTCGCGCCGCTGACTCCGATCCAGAATTTCAGGAATACGCCGATGACAATAGCCCACAGGATGCCGGTGCCCAGAATAGCGCCCGCGCGTGTGGCCAGAATGACCTCGCCGGATCCGATATATTCGGCGGCCCAGACAAAGGATGGTCCCACCATAGCTAAAACAGCCAGTCCGACAGGCGCTTTTCTGATTGTCACACCGTTGGTTCGGCTCGCATTTGCTTCCATAGATTCCGGCCCTCAAGTACACGGCTTCGGCAACAGAATATCCTTAATCTGAAGGTAACTTACCGGTTTGCGGCGGTGCTGTCTATGGATTTTTGCCGGTCCCGGCTTCATTGCGTCCCGAGTGCGGCCCGCCCTGCTTGTCTTACCGGCTCGCCACCAACGTCGCCTTGCGAACAGAAAAGAAATCGTCCCCCGAGAATAGCAAGTGACAGGTTGTGCCGTCGTCGCTGATCCATTTCGTCGGAAACGAGCTTGTCTCACCGGGCCCGACGTCCCAGTCCTGCGCGTAATACACGGTCGTCCACGGCCCCCATGGCTGCGGCGCGTCATAAATGCCGAAACCGCCCTGGAAGCGCGGGCCCTGCGGGTGCCTGCTCGTCGGAAGAACCTGGCACCAGAGATATCGCTTCAGCCCCGCGTTGTAGCTGACCCCCGAGCGATAGCATTTGCCGGGATTGACGAAGACCGCACCCCTTTCATCGATATCCTTCGCCCAGACGGGATTGCCCGCGTTATCGAGGGCCTTGAAGAATTCGTATGCGCCGCGATCCGTTATCCGGCCCTTCGGCGCCCTTGCCATCACCATTTCATCCGCCGGTTCGTAGGCGCTGTCGGCATTGTTCGAATAGATGTAGACAAAATCGTCGCGTGCCCCGGCGTAGTTCCTGCCGAAGTTCAGGAACGTGGGCGCTCCGAAACCGGCCTCTAACTTCCAATCGCACCACACCCAGTTTTTGCCGTGGTCCAACGAGAAGGCAACCTGCGAATTGCCCGTGTTCCTGACCAACATGTAAAGCACGCCGTTGACCATCAGCATCCCGCTGGCCTTTGCGCCCGCGGCTCCTTGCCCGAGGCGCTCGCCGCTTTGCGTGCGTACGTTGATCCCCTTGAAATCCGGCGGAGCGCCCAGGATTTTTACCAGGCCGAGACTGAGCTTCTCCTTTGTCTTCGGCTCGAATCCCCAGCCGTCGCCGTATGCGGCGTACTGGTTGCCGTCGTCAGCCCACGTGATCGGCCAGTTGTCGCTGCCGGAGGCCTGGCGAATGATATCTTCTGTCGGCGCCCAGACGACCCCCTTGATCACAGGACTGAGCGGGTAAGGCGGCCCCACTATAGCCTCCATCACAGGATTGAATAAATACTGCTCTATCCCGGCCCAGAATCCTTCTCCCTTCGAACTGTCGTACAGGTTCGAGCCGTTGCGCACGATGATGAGGTCCAGGCTCGGAACGACCAGAAGCACCTGGTTGCCGGCCCCAGCTCCTGCGAAGGCGTCACGAGGCACTTTCGCCCAAACGCCGTCACAATTGGTCCACCACCCGAGCCCCGACGCCGGTGAGGGATTGCCCGCGGGGCGGTCGGGCAGAGGTGTGCCGGCATACTTGACGACCTCCTCGACCCATCTGGAATCGACGAGCTGACGGCCTTCCCAGTTGCCTTTTCGCAGCATCAGCCGTCCCACTCGCGCCACGGCCCGGGCGGTATAGCTGCCGCCGCCCCAGTTGGCCACAAGGTTGAGACCATTGACCTCGTACTTCGTGCCATACCCAATAGACCAGTCATTGTCTTGAACGCCGATAGGCCTCATGATTCTTTCCCACAGCAAGGTTCGGACGTCGGTGTGCTTTGTCCCCCGCAGGCTTGCCGTCACGGCGTAGGAAAGCATCGCCATACCCGGGTTGCTGTAGGCATACTTGCTGCCGGGCTCGAATATCACCGGTGCATCATCGCGCGAAATAGTAAACGGGTCCGGCTCCCGCTTCCAGAACAGCCCTTTCCAGCCGGGCAGGTCGAAATGCGCTATGTCGTCCTGCTCAGCATCCTCGACACCCGCCGAGTGCGTCGCCAGGTGACGGATGGTTATCTTCGATTTCTGCGGATGTCCCTTCCATTCGGGAATGTATTTGCAGGCAAGGTCGTCTGCGTCCAGCCGCCCGTCGTTCAGTGCGAGCATCAACGAGACGCCGCCGACAAGCGCTTTGGCCATTGAAGCAGTGTAGTGCTTGCTTTCGGGACCGAAATCGGATGCGTACCATTCATATACTATCTTGTCGTTGCGGATAACCAGAAACGTCTTTGTGCCTTTGGCGGCAAGGACGTCTTTCGCCTCGTCGAGCTTCTGCGACGACAAACCCTGCGTCTCCGGGGACACCTTTTGCCACTCAAAGCCTTCACCTGCAAATACTTGTTGAGAAATACAAAAGATGAGTATTACGCCCGCAATAATTCTCTCATATCTCATCGCGTCTTTGTTCTCATTGAGAGCTTTGTAGGGTGGGGCTTGCCCCACCGTATTCCTTCCACGAATTTACTGTACTCTGTTTTCTGTGTTCTGTATTCTATTTTCTGTCCTTCACCGACAGAACAATCGGCTCGATGAACGGCTCGATGGCGCTGTAAGCCGAATTCCGCGCCTTGCTAAGCGACTTGCCGGCGCGCGAGGCCACGATATCGAGACTCGGGATCACAACAATCAGGCTGTCGTACAATCCCCACGACCAATAGGTGTCACGCGGGACTTCAGCCATAGTCCCGTCCGCATTGTTCCACCACAATAGTCCATAGTGGTCGGAGGCGTTAAAATAGCTCTCCGGCCTGACCACCGGCAGGCCCGCTATCTCCGCAGGCACTTTCCGCGCCATATCGACGAATGATGCAGGGATTATCTGCTCATCCCGCCAGCGGCCGCGCCTCAGATAAAGATAACCGATCCGGGCCATCGCACCGACGTTTGCACTGATGCCCGAGCCGAATTCCCGCCTCTTTATGCCGTCAATTTCCTTAGGGCGGTAGGAGTTGTTGCGCCATGTAAGATCGGATGGCTCGATCCCAATCGGGCCGAAGACACGCTCGAACATCAGCTCGTTGAGGTCTCTGCCGTAAGCGAGCGTGACACATTCGGCCAGCCAGTTCGGTCCGCCGTCGCTATACGACCATTTTGCGCCGGGCGCGAACAGAAGCTCGGTATAGCCGCCGTTCTTATCGAAACCAGCAGTCTGTGTAGCGAGCTGAAAAAGTGTTATTTTGTCAACCCACCCGGTCTCGCCATTGGACTGCGGCGGGACGCCAAAGCTCGGATGATATTTCTTCGCCCGCTCCCCAAGGCTCTGGAATTTGCCGTCTTTAAGCGCCAGCCCCACGGCGGTGACGCCGATTGCCTTCGTTGACGACTTCAGGTCATATCGCTGCTTCTGATCGCCCCATTGCATGACGAGCCGGCCGTGACGAGTAACACAGCCCGATCCCCCGCCGACAAGTGCATAGTCACGCGCCTTGCGCAATATCTCGGCATCCATCCCGACCTGACCGGGCGTCGCGCGCTCCCATTGCGAACCGGGCCATATCTCACCGCTGCCGGCCTGTCCAAAGGCAGATGAATACAGGAGCATTAGCAAAGATGCGACTAAACTCACCTTGTTCATTACATCTCCCTATTTACCGATGCAGTAAAGGTTTTTGGCGGTGCGGATGAACAGGTGGCCGTCCGCTACGGCTATCGAAGACTGTATCGGGGGCTCGTCGATTTTGGTCTCGAAGAGGATTTTGAACTCGTCTGGCGCCGCGGCGAGCACGACGATTTCTCCGGTTTCATTGATGCAGTAGAGCTTGCCGTCGGCGCCGGTGAGTGACGCTCGCCAGGGGCCGCGGCCTCCGATCTTGCCCTGCCAGATTTGCCGGCCCGTTTTGGGTTCGAGGCATGTCACCACCTTGCCGCTCCTGATGCCGTCCATCACATAAAGCCGGCCCCGGTAGAAAAGCGGCGTGCTGGCATCCGGCGTGGGACCGCTCAATTCCCAGACTATACGAGCTTCGGATGCATCGGCCGCGCTGCCGGGTTTGAGAGCGAAAACGTCGCTGTGCTTGTGCCGGCAGCCGAAAATAAGACCGTCACCGGTGACAAGTGAAGGAATCACTCGCGAGTCCCGCACTTTTGTCGTCCAGTGTTCGAAACGCCACAGCTCTTTTCCGGTGTTCGGGTCGTGCGCGGTGACAAAGTCGGCGCCGGTATTGAGGATTTCGGTCCGGCCGTCGCGAACGAAAGGAATGGACGTGCTGTACGTTTCCATGCCTTCGTCGAACGCATTTGTCGGCCGCTGCTGTTTCCAGAGCGTCCTGCCGGTCTTCGGGTCCAGCGCCATCAGGTAAGAATCAAGAGGACCGTCAGCCTCCGGTCGCTGATAAGGTTTGTTGCGTCGCACCACCAGTATGTACAGTTTGTTCCGATACAGAAGAGGACTGGAGCTATATCCGAACTTCAGGGCGAGATTGCCATATTCGGTTTCAATGTTGCGCGACCAGAGTCGGTTGCCGTCGTAGTCGAAGCCGGCCAGCTCGCCGTTGCCGTACAGGAAGAAGACATGTTCGCCGTCAGTGACGGGAGAAGGCGAGGCCAGGTTGTTGCGCGGGAATTTGCGTGAGTCCGAGCCGATATGCTCTTGCCACAACTTCTTGCCGTCCTTGGCGTCGAAACACAAGGCAACAAAATCGGGGCTGTCGGCGACGGTGGAACTTACAAATACCCTGCCGTTGCAGATAACGGGGGTCGCGCCGCTCGGACCTGGAAGCGGACTGACCCATGCGATGTTCTCGGTTTCGCTCCAGGAAGCGGGCAAATTTTTTTCGTCGGTGGAGCCGTTAAAGAACGGCCCGCGCCATTGAGGCCAGTCGGTGGCGAGAGCGGGCAGCGAGATTATCAATACCGTGATGATTGTCCGCAGATGAACCTTCTTCCCTGTCATTTACCGTTGCCTTTCTACTTCTTGCTATTACGTCACGGGCCCGTACCGCGGCCCCAAGGTCTCGGCCAGTTTGCTGCCGCGCTCCAACAGCGAAGTGCGCTGCTCCTGCGTGAGCGGCGTGTATTTCCGCGCATACTCGACATTCTGTATCGCCTGCTCGACGGTATATGGACCGACTACGGCGACACCGACCCCATCAAGATCGAGTGCATAGGCAAGGGCCTGCGGCAGGTATGCAGGTTCGGTCGCGCAGCCGACGAACCCGCTTTTGTGGTTGGGGAAACCGCCCTTTATGCCCGCGTAAACCTTCATCGCCGCGCAACCCACGTTACGTTTTCTCGCCTCGGACAAGACTGTGCTCTCGAAATTATAGATGTTCCTGTCCGCGTAGTTCATCACGCACATGACTACATCGATCTGATCGGTCTGGAGCATGCGGACGAAGTTAGCCGGCCGGTTGTGTCCCGATACGCCGATGAAGCGAATCTTGCCGGTTTCTTTCTGCTTGAGCAGGTAGTTCAGGGCACCGTCCGCGGCCAGGACACGGTCGATTCTTTTGCCGCCGATGCTGTGGATATGCACGAGGTCGAGGTAATCGGTTTTGAGCATACGAAGCGATTCGTTCAGAGACTGCTCGGCTCTGGCTGCATTGTCGGTCGAGACTTTTGTAACCACGAACAGCTTGTCCCGTCTCTTTGGGATAACGTGCCCGAGTATTTCCTCGGCGTTTCCGTATATCCTCGCGGTATCGACGTAATTGACGCCCCTGTCGATGGCCTCGCTGAAAATCTTAATGCCGTCCTGCACTCCCACGGGCCCCTCTCCGACCGGCGCCGTGCCGAGCCCGAGAATTGAGACTTTCTGTTTGGTACGTCCAAGGATGCGCGTCGGCAGCGCCTCGCTCGACTGCGCTCGAAGCGGCTGCTGCAAGGCCGCAATCGCCAGAGCCGCGCCGACACCGCCCGCCTTCCTGAGAAAATCACGGCGATTGATTCCTTCCTCAAGCAAACCTGCACTGGATTTGTGGACAACATCATTATTCATGATTTCCGTCCTTATGAAGTTCTTATGTTATTTTGCATCGACCAGCAAGACCCAGTCATTCCTGTCGGCCGTCTTGAAAGTCTGCGGAGATTTTTCGATCTTCCCCGCATCGAGCCAGCCGCCCGTGCGCGGGTGATACCAGCGGGCGGACAGGCCCTTCTTGAACGAATCGGTATTCAGCGTTACCGAGCCGCCCTCGGGCATATAAACCACTAACAGGTCGCCGGCCTGCGATTTTGCCGCAGCGATAAATTTCGATGCGTCCTCACTGCCCGGCTGCTCGGCGAGTACTTCCGGCGCCGGCACGAGCTTCCACCAGTCGATGGACTTGAAGAACTCGTGCATGTACTTCATGCTCAGGGCACCGGGAAGATCTTTGGCGATATTCCACGGGGAGCCGAGGCCGGTGCTGATATGGTCGGCGGGCGCCTGGACTTTTGTGTGCCAGCCCCAGATGCCCTGGCCGCCGTAGGTCACTCCCGCCGTTGGAGATACCAGCAGGCTCCAGTAGGCGGCACGGCGGACCGAATGGTCGTTGTGGACCTTGCGATATGTGTAGCCGTTGTGAGCCTCGTAATTGGGCTCGATATTGATCACAGGCAGATTGGGCTTGCCGTCCCAGTCCGTTGCCGGCGGGCCCTGGTTGAGCCAGCGGAAGGTCTTTTCGTCGTCGCCGTGCCCGCTCTGATAACCGACAAAGCTGAACCACGGCTCATTTCGGAACTCTCCGGCTACCCAGCTTCTACCGCCGGGGTGCATTGTCGCCAGTCGATGCTGGTCATCGCTGAAGACGGCTCGGCCCACCCGCTTCCAGGTCTCGGCGTTATCCCCGCCATATTGCCCGTCGCCGCCGAGGAACCATATCACATGGTGAGCGCCGTATCGGGCGATCATGTATTCGGCCAATAGGATCTTTTGGTCTTCGGGCAGATGGTAGCCAGGATTTTCGTCGCCACGGATCGCCCAAAGCAAGACCGGTACGGCCACAAGGCCCGCGTCGTTAATCGCATCGACGTATTTGTCCATCCGCTGGAAAAACGCGGGATTGACTGCGATTCTCTCGGTGCCGGTGAAGGTGAGATTGCCGTCCGCATCTGTCTTTGCCATGCGCCACTGGGTCAAAACGAACTGAATCGCGGTGAATTCCTTCGCGGCCCTGTCTTTGAGAAAGACCTTCCAGTCATCGAAATCGGCAAGCAGCGGGCCGCACCACACGGTATCGGCCAGCCAGAAGAACGGCGTGCCGTCGGCGTGCTCGATGAACCGGCGGTTGCCGGCCAGACGCAACTCCCCATGCCGCAGCAACGGGTTGTCGCCCTGGTATTTCACACATTGGAACGAGCCGCTTTGTCCGTCAAGACCTGCGTTGGCCTTGTCCGAGCAGGACGCCTTGTACGTCCACCCGCCCGGCTCGTCCGGCGAGAAACGCACCCGCCATAAGCGGCCGCCGTCCCAGAAGGCAAACAGCGTTCGCTTGGTTCCACTCGGCGCGGTAAACTCGACTTCGACTTTTGCTTCCTGGACGGAGTTGTCGTAGGCCTTCGAACTGGTGAACTTCTGTTCGAAACGAGCCCAAAGCTCTACGGCGTCTGCCGCAAGTGTTGAGCCGCCGCCGCAAAGTGTCAGCAGAAATGCTGCGGCTATGGCGGACAGAGGAGAAATGATGCCTTTCATTGCCGTGTCCCTCGATTGGATTGATATATTTGACTATCTCGCAGGCGCTTCGACGGCGTAGAGATTCTTCATCGTCGCGACGTAGAGCACGCCGTTCGCGGCCACCGGCGAGCCGTGGATGGGGCTGTCCAGCCTAAGCGAGCTGATGACCTTCTTTTCCCTGCTCGTAGCAAGCACCCAGAAATCCCCCCGCCGCGTGCCGATATACACCCTTCCGTCGGCCACCAGTGTCGAAGCCCAAATCTCACCTCCGGTCTGATGTGTCCAATAGGCCCGCCCGGTCTGGGCATCCACGCAATGTACGAGTCCTCCGCAGTCGGCGACGAAGACCATGCCGTCATATATGGATGGGGTCGAGCAGCAGTGACGCGAGACAGGATACGACCAGAGTTCAGCCGAACCGGTGATATCGCCGCTGCCGGTTGCATCGAAGCATTTCAGCCAGGCCTCGTGCTTGCCCCACCAGATGTCGCCGCCGTACGTCACGTAAACCCGATTGTCGCGAAATACGGCCATACTCTTGATGTTGCTGGGGCTCTCGTTTCGGTTCTTGACATATTCGTGGACGTTTTCTTTCGGCGCGTTCGGGTCGCAATCGAACCGCCAGACCAGGTTCAGTTTCTCAACCTTACCGGCGGCAGGAACAGACCTGACGGGATCGAAGGCATAACAGACACCATCGCCACCGCAGAAGATCACCAATGTCCGACCGTTCGTCCGGCCCAGCGTCGGTGACGACCACGTGCAGTGGAAAATATTAGGCCCGATTTGCTCGTCATCTTTTGCGACGAGCCGCCCCGTCCTTTTGTCGAGCACAATCAGACTCGGCGCGCCGGTTGCGGGAATATGTGTGTGCTTGTCGTCGAGACCGTTGCTCGTGTTGACGTAGAGAAAATCGCCGTGCAGGAGAATCGAACTGTGTGCCGAGTCATGCTGGTGAACGCCCAACTCCGACTGCACGTCGAAGAGCCAGAGAATATCGGCATCGGTCGCTGCGACATCTATGAGTTCGTCGCCGGGCGGGGTCATGTGCCGGCTCTCATCCAGGTATGGCCCGTCGTTGCCGTTAGCCTGGCCGTTGATGTCAAGGCACATCACTTCGCCGCGATTGCTGACGGTATAGACTTTGTCCCCTTCTACGGTTGCCGGCGAACAGATACCCGATTTGGGCCAATCCCGATAAAGCATTGGAATAAACTTGGGGACCACAAGCTGCCAGCAAAGGCTGCCGTCCTTCTCGTCCAGGCACAGCAGCACGCCGCGATCGCCCTTGTTACGAGGGTCGCGCGGTGTTTCGTTGTTCGTGCCGATCAGGACTTTGCCGCCGGAGATCACCGGCGTGGCATAAGTCTCGCTGCCCAGCGGAGCCACCCACTTGATATTTCTGCCGGTGGCAGGGTCGAAGCTATCCGGCAGGCCGGTTTCAGCCGAGACCATGTTCCTTGAAAACGTCAGGCCCCACTGCGGCTGGTCTTTTGCCGAAGCAGTCGCGATGACGGCCATGCAGCAGAAAGCCGCGATGATGGACGGTGCCATGAACTGTAGGGTGTGTCCCGGCGAGCCGGGATTGCACACGCGGTACTGGGGACTCCTCACGGAGAACAGTTTCGCGTGTGCAAGAAAAGGCGTCTTGCACACCCTACGTCTGGTTGTTTCCAATTGGCGTTCGATAATGCAGGGAAAAAAGGATTTTTTCATCGACCCCACGGCAGTCTATCTTTCGAGTGCGGGAAAAGTAAGCGGTCGCAGAAAAAGGTCTGCGTCACGGAATTCACATAAATTGTCAGAGCAGCCGCCAAAAAGAAGCCTCCCGATCGGCGTCTGCTCAAAATAGTCTGTGAATATCGACATTCGCATTACGATATATTCGAAATTATTCTTTAGCCTGCGGTCTTAGCGTCTGCGGTTTTCGCGGGCGCGGCCTCGCCTGCACCCTCCTTGCCCGGAACTTCATCGGCTTTCCGGCCGGCATGGCTCTTGCGGTGAGCGACTTTCGGCAGCCCAAGTAGAGGATCGCCCTCAGACCAGCGCTCTTCGTCCCTCAACTGCTCGATACGTTCGGCCCGCGACAATACATTTCGGTGCCTGCTGAGGGCACCCTTGACCTTCAATGAACGATCAATAGACATTCAACATTTCTCCTACAACTATTTCAC
Organism: Planctomycetota bacterium; assembly: GCA_043820045.1. Taxonomy (GTDB): domain Bacteria; phylum Planctomycetota; class Phycisphaerae; order Sedimentisphaerales; family Anaerobacaceae; genus JBDREF01. The sequence continues at coordinate 12,640 of JBDREF010000329.1, forward strand.
TTTCTTGCCGTACGCATCTGAGAATAAATGCGTGGCAAAAGGTTCATTACCCGGCGGCGCCTTGTACGTCTTTCCGACCTCGATGATTCTTTGTTTGACTTTGTATCCGTCTGTCCCGGGCTTATCCGGGTTATCGTACCTGTTCTTCGTCTGCAAAAAGTAACGGCCGCCTTCCGGCACAATCACGGTATCAATCCCATGCTCGGCAAAATGGGCCTGTACCGGGCTGAGGTCGGCAAGCCTGTCAAACTGAACAAGGACAATCACATTTGTGCCCGTCGGATTGACGGGCTCTGGTTTCGTTTCCTTAGCGGCCTGCGGTCCTGGGGACTCCCTACGGAGAACCTCGACAGGCCGCGGCTCATCTCTGACCGGCGCAGGACGCGGAATTATATCCGTCATCGCCCGGTCCGTCGAGCCTTTGTCTTCGGCCGCCTGAGTCTGTTCATCCACCACAGCCGCCTCCTGCCGCTCGGGCACATAGGAGAACTGGCCGAGGCGATAGGCCGCCAAAACCACCAGAATAAAGCCCAGAAGCAGCGCAACAGCAAGCTGATACGGCATCGAAAACTCGAACCTGCCGGCATTAAACTGGACAACCCTGGGCTTCTTCCACCATTGGGACACAGCTTTGGGCACTTCCACAGTGCTCTTTTCCTGCCTCACGGGCGGCTCATCCTCGACAGGCCTCGCCGGATGGGCCGGTTCGACGCTCCCGTCTTGGCCGCTCTTAGCCCGAACCTGGCTCATTACCTCGTAAAGAGCCTTTTTTCCCCGTATCCGTGCCATGGTAGAGTCCGTTCAACTTCCGAAAATGTCCAATAAAGGCAATATTATAACCGCATGAGTTCAGAGAGCAAGACAATACCGCCCAAAAAGATTGTCAAATCTTCTAAAATATTTGGGCCTGGATTTCAATAGCAGAGCCTCACTCCGAGCCTGTTGCCGGGCCTTTGCCGCACAGTAGCTGCCCAGTCCTCCGGCCCGGCAGGAAGAGCGGCTTTGGCCGGAGGTACCTGCGATGCGGCCGGTCGCAACCCAACCCGCACGAAAGCGAGCCGACGGCCCTTATAGAGCCTTGTACGTAGCCTCCGATTCGTGTATGGTATTGCCAACCGGACAGTGACAGAGGCGTGAGAGCCGCTGTAAATGAAGGGGTTCGCTGCATTCTGATTTTTGGTACGATAACGTATGTCAGGGGAAGACAAACCTGTTAGTGCCGCCCGCGAGAGCATTGACCGCTTGGTAAGCCAGCACGCAGAGGCCCTGTACGCGTATGCGCTGATGCGCGTCGGCAGGCAGGAATCGGCCGAGGACATGGTGCAGGAAACGCTTCTGGCGGCATTGCAGAGCTGGGAGAGCTTTGCAGGAAACTCTTCGCAGCGCACATGGTTGATAGGCATACTGCGCCACAAGATACTGGATTTTTTTCGCCGGAACCGCAGCTCGGAAGTGCCGGATGACGAATCATGGCGAAAGGAATACTTCGACCGCGACAGGCACTGGAAAGACAAAATGGTCGGCTGGAAGACGGATCCGGCGGCACTGGCGGAAAACGCGGAGTTCCGGCAGGTGCTCGGCGACTGCGTGAAAGAACTCTCGGAGCTGATGGCCCGGGCGTTTGTGATGCGGGAGATGGAGGGCATGAGCAGCGAAGAAGTTTGTAAGCATCTGGAGATTTCAGAGACTAATCTATGGGTGCGCCTCCACCGCGCCCGCCTGCAGCTTCGCCGGTGCCTGGAGGTCAACTGGTTCGCTTAGTGCGGCAGGTGAAAATATGGCTCGAAAGACCCTGAAAAACATTGTGCTGATATTGACCATGAGATGCGATCAGGCCTCCCGGTTGATATCTCATTCGCAGGAAGCGCCGCTGGGCGGGGCCGAGCGGTGGGCGCTCTGCCTCCATCTGCTGATTTGCAGAATGTGCCGTAAGTACCGCAGACAACTGAAGTTGATGCGAGATATTCTCGGCCGGCTGACAGAGTCCCGACTCTATGACACTGTGGCTTCATCTTTGCTTGACGAAGAACAGGCCCGCGCACTGCGGGGGAGAATTTCAAAAAAAATCCGCGAAAACCTCGATTCACTGTAAGTTTTGCACACCACTTCTCGACTCATTAGTGATTCTTGAATTTGTTCGGTACTGATCAAAATTTCACAGTGACACTGCGCTCTTTTCTCGAAGTTTGGCGCAGTGTGAAAATCTATTTTGTTGGCAAGTACTAAAGAGTAAGGAGCAAAGACCATGAAAGCTAAAACATTCATATTAACAGTTGCAGCAGTCATCGCTTTGAGCACTGCGTACCTCACAGTTGACGTGATGGCAAATCGTGGAGATGGGGCACTTGGCACAGTATATGTGACAAGTCAGGGTCTCTATTATGACACATTCGTCAGCGCCCAATCCCTGCCGCCCCACGGGCCGTTTCAACTCCTCGTGGGCGGAGTAACTGAATTCGGACCGGGCGATCAGGGATACGTCGGCGGACGATGGAAGATCCCTGATGGGTATGGTGGCTATACGTACCTGTTGTGCCCGCTGCTGCCTCCGGGCCGAGAAGCACCTTAGCCTCATTCTCAACAATTTGATGGGGTGAGCTGCGGCTCACCCCATTTTTTGGGTCGAGATTCTGGCGGATCGGTTTTACCTGTGGAAGTGTCGAACAATCGAGGTTTCAACGGAGTATTGATTGCGTCTCTCGCAAACAAAGCCGGAGACAAACGTTGGCACACACAGATTAGGGATAGGATAATGATGCGGTATTCTGACACGATACAATTAAGGGCAGTTGCGGCAGATTCTGCGGATTTTCCACGACCTATATATGGGGCGCGACTCTTGCAGTCAATACGTGTGGTCTTGTTGCTTCTTTGGGCAGCGCAGTCCAGTACCTTTGCCTCGCAGATCCAATCTTATCGGGACACGGTTATTCCGATCCCACACCCTATGACAAGTCTCTTGCGATCGAAATTGGTACACAAGGAACTCAGGCTCTCTTCGGCTCAGATCAATGATACAGCAGATGCAATCAGCCAGGTCGATCTTCCGCTGTGGCGATTGAGAGATTTGCCGTTAGAGAAGCGCAACGAAGCGGCCACTTCACTTGTCGGACAACTCAACAATAGACTCTCTGAGATACTCTCTGCGCGGCAACTGGAACGTCTCAACCAAATCGTGTGGCAAGCCCAGGGCGTCGACGCACTTCTCGAACCGCAGGTGGTGGCAAGGTACATCTGGCCGAGCACATATCTGGTGGACAAGAATGGGTTTGTCCGGTACTGGTGGTATGGGGAACTCAATTGGCAGGGCGCAAAGAGCGAAGAGTACCTGAGAGCAAGAATTCAGGAACTCGTGGCAGAAAACTCTGCCGGGAACTGACCCCGGACCGAAGCATACCAGACAGCCTCAAGACTCGCTTGGTATCCGATTCGGCTGCGTCTTTTCACTAATAGTCTTTGAGGTTTCTCATCCACTCGGGCCAGTCACTCGGCTGGACCCCGCCGGCCTTTGTCCAGTAGCCGTTTTGAGGGAACTCTCGATGCCACTTAAGCGTGTACAGCTCTTTGAGGCCCACCGCCCTGACGGACCAATCGATAAATGCCTGATTTGCGACGCCGTTGTGCCGGTCGATGCAAAAGTGCATCATTTCGTAACCGGCGCCCAACCACTGGCCGTTGAAATCAGGAGGCCTGATCCGGTTGGACTGGGCGCTGCCGTTCTGATAGAAGGGCCCGCCGCCCCTCCACATGCTGTCTCCGAACAGAGGTATTTCACTTGCGCCTCTGACGTCAGAGGTCTTCCAGTTCCACTTGACCGGACGGCTCTGGATCTCCGTCTGCCCCGGGCGTGCGTTGAAGATCCAGCAATTTGCACCATAGCTGGCTTCTTCCCGCCGGTTTTCCATGCCGCCCGTGCCCATGATATAGGTCCTGTCGAAACTGCCGTGGCTGTCCATCGTATCGACCCGCTTTTTGGCCGTCGGGCATATCAGAATGCCCATCTTGGTCCGATATAAAGGCCGCAGCGCCTCTATCCAGTTGCCTCGCGGCCACCCGACGTAGTCTGATTCCCGGCAGAAATAGCCGTCGTTGTCCTGGCAATACATGTTCCAGATCTGGCTCCATGAGTGCATGTTAGCCTTGCAAGCGCTGGATCTTGCCTGCTTCCTCACCCGCTGCAGCGCGGGCATCAAAATGCCCATTAAAAGCGCGATAATGGCAATTACAACCAGCAGTTCTATCAAAGTAAAGCCGGTTGGATATTTCTCGCTTTGGGGGCTGGCAATCCTGGTTTCTGACTCGTTCCGCCCTCGTGACTTGGACATAAGACTACCTCCAATTCGTACGTCAGACTGAGACTTGTTCGACCACACAATCGCTATTCAGATGCGCCCAGTGAACCTTCTGTTCCGTGGAATTCCGGCTTCACCTGTAAGATATTGTACAGAAATCCGGCCATGTTCGCAATATCAAAAATGCAAAAAGATGCAAAATGTCCACAAGATTGCCGCTGGCAGGCTTTATCGCCCCTGCACGGCAGCTACCGCGAAGGGAAAAAGCGGGACCGGTCACAGACAAATGCCATAGAAAAGTCAATTTTCGCTTGACAAAGTCGGTACAGTTCACTATTAAGGCTCTTTTTGGTACGGTCGTCGTGAACGTATCTGTTGATACTTGAGCAACGCCGCGAGTGTACATACGACTTAAGTTAAGCGTTATGGAGTAGTTTAAAATGTTACCAGTCAAGAAAACCAGCAAGAGCAGAACCCGGACCCGCCGGAGCCATCATCGTCTGAAGCCGGTTAATTATTCGGTCTGCAAGAAATGTGACCAGGTCAAGCTGCCGCACGCAGCTTGTAGTAACTGCGGCTACGTCAATCCGAAGATCACACTGAAACTCGGCAAGGAGTCGTAGTAAAGGTAGCGTAAGGATGCGGATAGCAATCGATGCAATGGGAGGCGACAATGCGCCGGAGGAGATTATCGCCGGCGCACTTGAATCAATCGAACTTCTCGCTGAGACCGACGAGTTGATACTTGTCGGTCCGGAAGAAATTATAGCGCAGCATCTGCCCTCTTCAAGATCTCGAAAGTGCACGATCACCGTGGTTCATGCACCGGACGTAATCAGCATGGACGACGTGCCGATAGAGAGTCTTCGCAGGAAGCCCAGGAGTTCGATTGCCACTCTCGCCAAGTTGGCCAAGAGATATATGGCCGATGCAGTCATTTCGGCTGGTAATACAGGGGCCTGCGTCGCGGCCTTTCAAATGAGAATGAGAAACCTGCCCGGCGTCAATCGGCCCGGGATCGCAGTGGTATTCCCCACGCCGGAAGGGCCGGTGACGATATGCGATGTCGGCGCGAATATCGCCTGCAAGCCGCTGCATCTCTACCAGTACGGAGTCATGGCAAGCGCCTATTCGAAGCATTTGCTTGGCATCGAGCATCCGAGGGTCGGACTCATGAGCATAGGAGCCGAGGATGCAAAAGGCAACGAGATCGTGAAGAAAGCCCGCGAGTTGATGAAATCCGATGCGAATATGAACTTCATCGGCAATGTCGAGGGAAGAGATATTTTCAAGGGTGCATCCGACGTTGTCGTCTCCGACGGCTTCGTCGGCAATGTCATTTTGAAACTGACCGAAGGACTCGTTGACGGCCTGTTCAGGGCTATAAAGGACGAGCTTATGGAGGAGAAGCTTCTGCTTGCCATGAAGTTCAAGCCCGTGATGAAGAGGATTTACAAGAAATACGACTACAACGAATACGGCGGTGCGCCTCTGTTGGGAGTCAACGGCACAGCGATTATCTGTCACGGCTCGAGTCAAAGCCGAACGATAAAGAATGCTATTCTGGCCTCGAAGAAACTCTACACCGAGAAAATAAACGACAAGATAATTGAGTATCTTTCGGGAACTCGCGTAAGGACTGCTGATGGATAACCTAACCGATGGTCGCCCCCCTGCTTATCGCGCAATCATCACCGGGCATGGCTCATTTGCGCCGGAAAAAACGCTTACGAACGATGAACTCGCAAAGATGGTGGATACTTCCAACGAGTGGATCACAACGAGGACCGGTATCAGCGTTCGGCACATTACCACGGACAGCGAAAGCACCGCGTTTCTGGCTATACAAGCCGCCAGGAAAGCCCTGGCCGAAGCAAACCTCGATGCCGGGGATGTCGAACTTATCATAGTGGCCACCATCACCCCGGAAATGGTCTTTCCATCTACCGCCTCATTCGTCCAGAGGGCTCTGGGCGCAAGTAACGCATGGGTGTTCGATTTGGCCGCCGCCTGCAGCGGTTTCGTGTACGGTCTCTCGATTGTTCAGCAGTTTATCGAGAGTGGAAAACTAAAAAACGCCCTGGTAATAGGGGCCGAGACTCTGAGCAAGATCACCGACTGGACGGACCGGACAAGTTGCATACTTTTTGGCGATGGTGCAGGTGCGGTGGTCCTCGAACGAAGCGATGACGGGCGCAAGGGTATTTTGTACAGCACGATGCACTCAGATGGGGACCGCTGGGAGGCATTGAACTGTCAGGCGTATGGTTCACGACATCCGGCAAACAGAGAGCTGGATGACCCGAAAAAAATCTACATGCAAATCAAGGGCAGGGAAGTCTATCAGCAGGCCATTCGGCGAATCGTTGAGACTGTTAATAGTTGCCTGCAAGCCTGTAACTTGACTATGGACGACATTGGCATGCTCATTTCGCACCAGATGAACGCCCGAATCATCGAGTCCGCATCCAAGCGGCTGAACCTGCCCGAGGAGAAGGTCTTTATCAATATCGGCGAGTACGGCAATACTTCGGCCGCTTCGGTGCCGATCGCCTTCGACGAATGCGTCAGAAAGGGAAGAATCAAACACGGCGATATCGTCATGCTGGTTGCCTTCGGCGCCGGTTTGACGTGGGGAGCAAATGTGATTCAGTTTTAGTCGCCCAAGCGTATTCTGTGGAGCAATAAGCGGGACACAGGATACCGGATATGAGATACGAATTATGAAGACTGCTTTTTTATTTCCAGGACAGGGCGCTCAGGTTGTAGGAATGGGCGCTGACATCGCCCGGGCATTCCCCGCGGCGGCGAAAATCTTTGCCCGGGCCAACGAGACAGCAGGTTTGGATCTGACCGGACTGTGCTTCGAGGGCCCAGCCGAGCAATTGAACAGCACGACAATTTCGCAGCCGGCGATTTTCGCAACTTCCGCCGCCATATTGGAGGTTCTCCGGACGGAGTCCAAAACCGGCGGTATCCTCGCGGATGTGACGGCGGGCCTGAGCCTCGGGGAATATACCGCTCTGTACGCCGCGGGCCTGGTCAGTTTCGAGGACGCACTTATCCTGGTTCGCAAACGCGGGCAGGCGATGCAGGCGGCCGCCGACGCCACCGAAGGAGCCATGGTCAGTATCATAGGCCTTGACGAAGAAAAGGTAGCTGAGCTTTGCGCCGAGGCCGGGGAAGGTGAATTGCTCTCGGCCGTCAATTTCAACTGCCCCGGACAAATTGTGGTCAGCGGCGGCAAGTCCGCCTGCAAGCGGGCGGAAAACCTCGCGGAAAAGTACGGCGCCGTAAAGGCCATACGCCTGGAAGTGGCCGGCGCGTTTCATACCGAAATGATGTCCGCCGCGGCCGAGGCTCTTGCAGCCGCCTTGTCAGGTTGCACAATCGGCGAGCCGTCGGCAACGAAGGTTATTGCCAATGTCAACGCCGAGTACTACAGAAGCGGCGGAGAAATAGCACAGGGTCTCGTCAGGCAGTTGACTTCTCCCATTCTCTGGCAAAAATGTATGGAGCGGCTGTTGGCCGACGGCGTTGAGAACTTCTACGAAATCGGGCCGGGAAGAGTCTTGACCGGCCTGATGCGAAGGATCAACAGAAAGACGCGAGTCGTCAATGTCAGCAGTCTGGAGGCAATAAAGGAACTGCTGGAATAGCGCCGGGGTAAAGTCCGGAGCCGAGAATTCAAATACCGTTCGGGAATTTATTTGGAGATATCAAGGATGTCGGAAAAAAGGCTGGCTGTTGTAACTGGTGCCGCCAGAGGGATAGGTCGGGCAATCGTACTTGAATTGCTCAAGCAGGGTCGTATCGTTGCCGGGTTGGATATTAACGCCGAGCAGCTCAGTGAGCTTGAGGGTGTTGTGAAAGAGGCCGGCTTTACGGTCGTGACGAAATGTGTGGACATAACCAAGACGGATAAGCTGACCGAGACGCTCGAGTCTCTCGCTTCCGAGTTCGGCGGCATTGGGGTCCTGGTGAACAATGCCGGCATCACGCGCGACAAGCTGATGATGCAAATGAAAGAGGAGGATTTTGACAGTGTCATCAACGTCAACCTCCGAGCGGCTTTTGTTGCTACGGCCGTCTCGCTGCGGTCGATGGTAAGAAACAAATTCGGCCGCATCATTAACTTAAGTTCGGTTGCAGGCGTAATGGGGCAGGCCGGTTCGAGCAACTATGCGGCGAGCAAGGCGGGTCTTATCGGCATGACAAAATCGGTCGCACGGGAGGTCGGCAAGAAGAACGTTACCGCGAACTGCATAGCGCCCGGCTTCATTATGACTGAAATGACGGCCGTACTTCCCGATGCCGTCAAGGACGCCGCCAGGCAGGTGATACCAGTGCGAAGGTTCGGCAAAGTCGAAGATGTCGCCGGAGCGGTTGCGTTCCTCGCAAGCGACGAGGCCGGTTACATAACCGGCCAGGTCCTCTGTGTGGACGGCGGAATGGCCATGTAAAAAAAATAAAAAAAATGTTTGTAGATGGCTATTTTTGCAGGTAATATAACCCGCCACAATGACAGATGGTAAAGATTGTTGGTGGTGTCGGTTTTGTTGCTGGATACCAAAGCGTAAGGTTATGAAATAAATTCCTAATTCTATTAGGGAGGATAAACAAGTGAGTGCAGATGGCGTAGATGTTCAGGCGATTGAAAAGAAAGTAATCGAGATAATAAGTGAGCAAATGGGCGCGGATAAGGCTGAAATAACGCGGGAGACCTCATTTATTAACGACCTGAATGCCGATTCACTGGACACGGTCGAGCTTGTAATGGAGTTTGAGGACGAGTTCGATATGAGCATTCCGGACGAAGAGGCCGAAAAGATACAGACTGTGGGGGCCGCTGTCGATTACATCGTCAATGTTTCACAAGCCAAGAGCCAAGAGTAACGATAAAGCTTAAGCATGAATAGACGGCGAGTTGTTATTACGGGCATGGGTTGCGTCACCGCCTTGGCCGAGTCCGTGGACGAGCTTTTCACTGCACTTTGCCAGGGCAAAAGCGGCGTTTCCATGATTGAATCGTTCGATACGAGTGCGTACCCGGTACGTTTCGGCGGCGAGATAAAGAACTTCGATATCACCAGGTATATCGACCGGCGCGACAGCAAGCGAATGGACCGGTTTACCCAGTTCGCAATAGCCGCGGCAAGCCAGGCCGTCGCCGACAGCGGCCTTGATTTCCCGAAAGAAGACCTCTCCCGCGCCGGCGTCGTAATCGGCACCGGCATCGGCGGCATCGGCGAGATCGAAGAGCAGCATATCAGACTGCTGAACAAGGGGCCGAGCAAGGTCTCTCCCTTTTGTGTTCCGAGGCTTATGGCAAATGCCGCCAGCGGCAACGTTGCCATTCAGTACGGCCTGAGAGGTCCCAATTACTGCGTTACGAGCGCTTGTGCATCGGGCAACAATGCTATCGGGGAAGCCTTTCTCAATATTACAGGCGGACGAAGTGACATTATGATCACCGGCGGTGCCGAGGCGGCCCTGACTCCGGTAGGACTGGCCTCATTTTGCGCCGCCCGCTCGCTGAGTACGCGCAACGACGACCCGCAGACCGCTTCAAGACCTTTTGACAGGAACAGAGACGGCTTTGTCCTCGCCGAGGGTGCCGGTGTGCTGGTCATAGAGGAAGAAAGTCACGCGACCAAACGCGGAGCGAACATATACGCCGAACTCCTCGGCTACAGTACTACCGACGACGGTTATCACATTACAGCCCCCCTGCCTGACGGCGACGGCGCCGCAGCCGCAATGAAGCTGGCATTGGCCGACGCGGGCCTGGAAAAAGAGGAAATAGACTACATTAACGCACATGGGACAGGTACGGAGCTGAATGACGTGGCCGAAACCTCGGCCATCAAATCCGTTTTCGGCGAGCATGCTTACAAGTTGGCGGTCAGTTCAACCAAAAGCTGTCTCGGCCATCTGCTCGGAGCTACCGGTGCGGTCGAGCTTATTGTCTGTGTCAAAGCCATCAACGAATCCGTCATTCCGCCCACCATAAACCTGGAAAATCCCGATGAGCGATGCGACCCCAAGATAGATTTTGTGCCTCTTCAGGCCCGGGCGGCCAAGATCAATGTCGCTCTGAGCAACTCTTTCGGATTTGGGGGCCACAACGCCTGCCTGGTCGTGGCGAAATATTAGTATATTGCTGATTTCGTACAAGGCCGAAAACCGAATGTCGAAGATTCAAAGCAAGCTTGGAACCAGGCACAGAGTGTGAGAAGCAGCATTTGAGCCCGCTTCGAGTTTATATCGGTAAGAAGCTGAACAAATGAACATAATACCGGCTCTCGTATTCCTGGTCGGCGGCCTGCTGATACTGTGGAAGTCCGCCGAGCTTCTGGTGTCCGGCGCGGTCGGCCTGGCACAACGGTTCGGTGTTAGCCCGCTTGTAGTCGGCCTGACAGTGGTGGCTATGGGGACCTCGGCCCCGGAAGTGGCTGCGAGCATTGCCGGTGTCTTGCGGGGAGCCGGCGGAGGAGATCTGGCCGTAGGGAACGTTTTCGGCTCCAACATCGCCAATCTGGCGCTTGTCGGCGGCCTGGTAGCCCTCATCCGCCCGCTAAGGGTCAACGCGGGAGTGCTTCGGCGCGAGATACCTGTAATGCTGCTTTCCGCACTGCTGCTCTTGCCGATGCTGCTCGATAAGCATTTGTCGCGTCAGGAAGCAATCTTGCTGCTGGTCGTATTTGCGGGCCTGCTTGCAGCACTCATCTATTCTTCCGGGAAGAGGACGGCAGTTCGAGAAGAGACGCTGATAGAAGTAACCGACGAACTGGAGAAGCTCGAGAAGCTGGCATCCAAACCGCTGTGGATAAACGTGCTGTTTGTCGCCATCGGACTGGCGGGCCTGGCACTGGGGGCGAAAATGGCCGTAGATGGCGCCGTTGATATCGGCAGGCGAGTAGGATTGAGCGAAAGGGTCATCGCCCTGACAATCATCGCGCTGGGGACCTCGCTGCCGGAGCTTGTCACATGCGTAGTCGCTGCGGTTAAGGGCCATCACGACATATCCGTCGGCAATCTCGTCGGCTCTAACATCTTCAACACGCTGCTCGTCACGGGTGCGGCCGGTGCCGTCAGGCCCTTCGACGTAGAATCCCGGCTGGCGGGAGGGACCGACTACTGGATAATGATTGCCGTCAGTGCAGCCTTTACCGGGGCAGCCATAGCCGGAAAACGCACCATCGGCCGAATCGGCGGCACACTGCTGATCTGCGCGTACGCCTACGTAATCTACCTGTTCACGCTGTAGCCCCCGCCTACCATCGCTTCCGGTCGAGGTGTTTTTTAGCCTCCACCCATGGGCATACTGGATTGCCGCCCTCGGAAAGCACCGCGACGAAAAAAAACTGTCAGGAACCGAATACATCGCTTGACCGAACGGCCGGAGATTCCTATAATATACTAAAGCCGTGGGAAAAGTCGGTATCGCCTGCGGTTTGTCTTTTCCATATAAATAGGACTACTTCAATCTTATATATTTATCAGGCCGGCACGTCCGGCGCAAGCGTACGTTGCCGGCCAGCTTATGATCCTTGACGCTACAGTCAGTGTGAGGTCCCAACAGTAATTGCAGAGGTATCAAATGACATATATACAAAAACATAAGGCATTTCTCGCTGGGTTGTTTGCGACGACCGTAGCGGTGCTGATGCTCAACTGCCACCGGGAGCTGCCGCGGGAGAACTGGAGCAAGCGGTGGGGTCCGCTTGTGCCGCATCGCACTTTTCCCGGAGGCTGCGGGATTTGCCACGTCACAGACCGCTGGGATACCCTTCGGGATGATTTCTCGTTTGAACACGAGAGAGAGACCGGCCATCGGCTGGAGGGGGCGCATGCCAATGCGGCCTGCCTTCGATGCCACAACGACCGAGGTCCGGTCATGTCATTCGCCTCACGCGGCTGCGGCGGCTGCCACCCGGATCCGCATGCTTCGGCTTTGGGGCTGGATTGCCAGAGATGCCACGAACAACTGGACTGGAGACCCGCGGGCCTCATCGCCGAGCACGCCAATACCCGCTTCCATCTCATAGCTGCGCACGCTGTGGCTCCTTGCGAGAGCTGCCACCTTCAGGCGGCCGTAGGCCAGTTCAGGGGGGCTCCGGTGCAGTGTGAGCTGTGCCACCAAAGGAGCCTCGCCCAGGCCAGCTCCCCCGACCACGTGGCGAACGGCTGGACAACCGGCTGCGAACGGTGCCACACTCCTGTGGGCTGGAGCGGCGGGGACTTCGAGCATTACTTTTTCCCGCTCGTCGGCGCACATGCCGGCCTCAACTGCATAAGCTGCCACACGGGCGGGACTTTCGAGCCCATCGCCTCGGATTGCTATTCTTGCCATGCGGACGATTACCTTCTGGGTCCGGACCACTCGGCTTTGAGCTTTCCCCATGACTGCGAGCAGTGCCACAACACCACCGCATGGACACCGGTGTCCTTCCAGCACGCGTTCCCGCTCCAGGGACCGCACAACGTTTCCTGCTCGGACTGTCACACGGCAGGTACGACGGCCACTTTCAACTGCCTGGACTGTCATGACCAGGGCGATACAGACAACAAACACGATGACGTGAGCGGTTACAGCTATAACTCGCTGGCGTGCTATGGGTGTCATCCAAATGGGAGACATTGATACGATCCGGGACCTGATACGACGGCGCCGCCGTGAAGTACGGATACGGCTCTCGAATCAAAAAGTGCTATGAAAAGCAGATTTAGACATCGCCGTTGGCTGATTCTTCCGGGCGCGTTGGCCGCGATTATTTTGCTGTGCGGCCACGCGCGGGCGGTTGAGGTAACGGTCAGCGGCAGGATAACGCACGAGCTGGCGACCGGGGTCTATGTTGACAAAGGGACCGACCACGGGCTGCGCCAAGGCATCCTCGGCTCCCTGCGGCTCAACGACGGACGCATGCTCGAGTTCGAAGTGCTCCAGGCAACAAGGAACGTGGCGATACTGCGCCTCGTCGGCCGTGTCAATGACCAGGAGAAACTTATCGATCAGGCGGTAGAGCTGGTCTTCGAACAACTGACGCCCGAAGACAAGGACGCAGAGTCACCAACTCAGTACTCGCCGGGCGGAGACGACAAGAGCTTCGTCCCCTTGCTCGCCCCCCCCTCCTGGGTCCTCGGGCTTCCGGAGACAAGGAACATCTTTCATGGGCAAATGCGAATCCGCCAGATGCTTCAGAAAGACAGAGAGAGCCTTCTCGACTACTCGGTGACCCATTTCGGCTCATCGGGCAGTCTGGACAGAATCGAAGGCTCCGGCTGGAATTTCGACTGGTCGGGAGACCTGTCATACAGGGACGGCCACGCTCTTCGCTTCCATCCGGACCATCAGGAGCCTCGCCTCGATCTCTATCTGGCGTCGTTTCACCGGGCTTTCGCTGAAGGCGGATTCCTCCGGTTCGGACGTTTTCTGCCGCGAGAGCTGCCCGGTATCGGATACGTGGACGGCGTCCAGGGACAGGTGCGCCGGGGCGAGCACCTGTGGCTCGGGGCCGTTGCGGGTCTCAAGCCGGACCGGTCCGATCTCAGCGCTTCGGCGGACGAGCCGCTGCTGGCAGGCTATGCCACGTTCGAGGCCGGACAACGCAGCGGGAGGTACTATTCCGGAACAGCAGGACTTTTGGGTTCGGCCTACGAAGGTCACGCCGACCGCCTGGCCCTGCTGGTCGATCAGCGAGCCGGTTTTGGCCCTCTCCTGGCGCTTTATTCTACGGCGGAAGTTGACTTTGACGTCGGAGGCGCCGAGGCCCGTACCGGGACGAGACTTACCCGATTGGATGTCTCCGCTGTCTCCAGGCCCGCTTCATCCCTCGCTTTCCGGGCCGGCCTGGACCATTGGGAACGGCCTGACAACCGTGCAGAGCGGGACTTGCTGCTCATAGACGACGACCGCTTCTTCGACAGCGGGTATTGGCGTTACTGGGTGGGTAGCGACCAGGGGCTGCCCTGGAGCCTGCGGCTCTCCGAGGAGGTCTCCTACATCGATTCGTCCACCGGCGAGTACGACCCTCACTGGCGGGTCGGACTGACCCGCACCGGCCTGTTTTCCTGGCGGGATGCGAGCGCGACGGCGACGTTCTACAACCTTGCGGCCGAACAGGTGGACGGCTACGGCGGGAGATTCTCCGCCTACCTGCCTTTCATGCAGCACAAATTGTACGTCCAGCCCGTGGTCGGATTCCGAATGCTCGAGTTCGATCGCCAGACTGAGGAATTAACGCTGACTTACCTTTCCGTGCGCGTCAACGGAAGGCTCAGGAAAAACTGGACGCTCTCAGGGGGATTCACCCAATCCTATGGAGACTATGTTGACTCAACACTTCTCGACATAAGGCTGAGCGTTGCATGGTGAGTAGAAGCTCGCGGCCCGGCAGGTCTGGTCCGACGGCTCTGTCGAAACTGCATGAGCGGATGCGATTTGTGGAAGCGGCCAGGGTTCTGTTTCGTCGAGCATGCCTGCGACGTACAAGGCGATGTACTTGCCCAGGAGATCGGCGAGGCCTCCCACGAGGATCGCTCCGGTCTGGCC
>JBDREF010000330.1:0-3040 GCA_043820045.1 Planctomycetota bacterium
GACCGACGAGCAGGTAAAAGCCGCGGCCGATCTGCGCGAGCGGTACCTGATAGAAACAATTCGGGCAGAGCCGCTGCCCGCCTTTGCGGGCGTACTGGAACTGATAAACGCGGCATTGCAGAGACGCGACTTTCGGCTGGCCATCGCGACATCTGCATCGCTTGAGCTGTCCCGGGCCATCCTGGAATCAGCAAAAATACCCTACCAGAAGATGGTTTACGTCACCGGAAGCGAAATCACCAGAAAAAAGCCCGACCCGGAGCTTTTTCTTACGGCCGCAAGCCGAATGGGTATTGAGCCTGCCCATTGCGTGGTGGTAGAGGACGCCCCCAGCGGCGTGCAGGCCGCCAAAACCGCCGGTTCAAGGTGCATCGCCGTGACAAATTCCGTCAACGCAACGGAACTCCAACAGGCGGACATGATCTGCGATTCGCTTAAGCAAATAAATCTCGATATGATTCAGGAACTCATTGATGATCTGCCATAGAGGGCTTTGCTCCTCGCCTCAAACCGACGAGATACGGTTCTCTCGCCGACTCCCTTGACCTCCTAAAAGTACCGTGTTATGATTTCTGACGCAGTTGAAGAGAACCGGATATTTATGGCGCCTTATGCGAGAAATTACACATGGAATCCCCAGATAGACAATGGCGGCACAAAAGATCGCCATGAAAAGAATCATCTCTACAAGCAATTGGTCTGAGTGGGTTGACATCGAAAAAGCAAGATCAACGAATGGACCATTCAACTACTTGGGCATCTATCAAATACGTGCAGCAACCACGTCAGGAAAACCGATTTCGATTCAGCGATTGGCCGGAGTTGACGCATCAGGTGTGCTGTATATTGGACGCTCAGGATTTAATAGCAATCGTTCGATTGCGAATAGGATTGGAGAATTCGTACGAAAGCAGCACTCTGGTGGTATCACCTATGCCAAAGCGAAGCCCGTTCTTGACGAACGTCCTCGTTTTTCAAAGCATTGTCTCCAAGTAAAGGCAAAGTTCCTCAAAACAGACCAAATTCCCAAAGCAGAGTCGGAAGCGCTCGATGAGTATTTTTTAGAATACGCAGAGTTGCCTCCGTGCAATTCTGCAAGGGTCAAATGCCAAAAATAGCTGACCTAATTCCCTAATTCCGAGGCTAATTCCAGTAATTCCAGGGATGCTTTATCTATTTTGAGGCGACCAGAAACTGCGTGGGGCCAAGACTGATTTTCCGTAGATGTTTAAATCATTGCAGAACTTGGCTTAAATCGTGTATAATATAACCATGACGGCTGAAGAAATAGCTTCGACAATCGGATGACTGGAGTTAAAAGATGACGCCGCAAAGTGAACAGATTCTTCGTGAAGCTCTGGGTTTGCCGCCGATAGACCGGGCGGAACTGGTCGAGCAGATACTGGCCAGTTTTGAATTCCCGGCTCGCCAGGATATCGATGCGGCCTGGGCGCAAGAGGCCGAAGACCGCGTAGATGGTTATGAGCGAGGAGAGATTGGATCATCGCCTGCCGGCGAGGTGTTCAAGGATATCGATCGACAGGCAAAACAAGGAGAATTGAATTTCTCGAACCGGCACAGCAGGAATTCGCGGAGGCGATAGCCTACTACAACCAGGAGAGCGAAGGGCTTGGTTACCGATTCGCCGTTGAAATCAGGAAAACACTGTCTCGTATCGTTCAATATCCACATGCCTGGTCTCCAATCTCAGAGCGTACGCGACGTTGCAGAACAAATGGATTTCCCTACGGCGTCATCTACCATATCCACGAGGATGTGATATTGATTGTCGCGGTGATGCACCTTCACAAACGCCCAAATTCCTGGAAGTCCAGACCGGGCGCAAAATAGAAACGCAAAAGTCACACATAGCGGCCAGATAAGTCAATCACGGTTGCACAGGCGAGTTTCTGTGTGATTATCTCGGCGGCCAGATTTACCCAGCTTTTGCAGCTATCCAGCACGACACTGTCACTACTGGATACGACGAGACTCGTTTTCTTCAGCTCGGCGTCCGGGCTTGGCAGAAGCTCAATCTCCCAGTCCCAGCGGTTTTCCCGGGCCAGCTCACCGATAAGGGTCTTCAATCGGCCGCTGTTGGAGACGGGGCTGTCCAGCAGCCACAAGGCCGGGCCGCTGCCGATTTCGTGCAGAAATTCACCTATGAGCCGCAAAGCGGGTATCGTCTCCGTGACTTTGCGATAGGTTCCATGAATGCTCGCCAGGTCCCGGAAGCAACCGTCCCGGCCTTTGAAAATTACGCCGTCGCTCATCGCAGCTTCAACGGTTATCAAAACATTGTAGCCGTCGATAGCGACAGACCGGCTTGCGATGTCTTCCGGCTCGATGCGATGGCGGTTTCGGCGGTCGAGCTGCCGGTCCGAGCAGGCGCTGCGCATGACGGCGAGCCTTTGTCTATCCGTAAGCGAGAACCTGTCGCCGACAAGCTTCAAAGCACTCTTGTCAGCATAGCCTTTTGTCAGCAGCAGCGAAAAGTCGGCAAGGGCCGACCGCAGATCGCCGATTTTATCCGGCGCGAACAACTCAGCGTCCTGTGGATGAGGTCCTCTGTGTGTTCGCCGGTCGGGCATTCGAGCAGTCTCCGAAATCACTGGTCCTTGTTTTCACCGACTTTGAGCAGGCCCTTCAGACCGTTGACCATCCCCTGCCCAAGTTGACCGCCGCTTTTGACGACATCCTGTATAAAGCCGACGGTGCTGTCCTTTATGTCCTTTATCGGTTCCTTCTTTATCAAGCTGGCCGGCGGATCGGACCATTGGCCCTTTACGTGCAGGCGCGTCAGCTTGTCTTTAACATTAGCAAGAATACTGACAACGGGCAATCGCTCAATCGTGCCTGTAATCTGGCCTAAGGGAGCTGCCACGACGTAACCGTCTATCTGTTTAGCTTTCAGATCGACCGTGCCGCCGGGCTCGAATTCTATAGCTGCAAAGGGATTGGCGATGCGTCCGGACTTGATGGTCACCACGGATCCGGCCGTACTGAATATCGCGTCGGCGTCGGACATCCTGAGCGGCTC
>JBDREF010000331.1:0-11001 GCA_043820045.1 Planctomycetota bacterium
AACAACGCCAACCGTGTCGAGGTAACTGACGCCGCCAAGCTGGAGGGGATGTCTGCCCTGACTATAGAAGCATGGGTGCTGCCCCGGAACGCTGCGAGTCACGAAGGGATGTGCATCGTCTCCAAGAGAGTCGGGACCGGCAACAACGATTCATACAACTTGTTCGTCTGGACGGGCCAACGTGTGGAAGCCCGGGTGAACTATGCGGGCATTATTCAGTCCACTACGGCCCTCGAAGATGATACATGGTATCACGTCGCCTGCGTATTTAACGGGCAGGGCAAAGCCGGCGAGAAGATGAAGATATACATCAACGGAGTCATGGAGACCAGCGGCGACCACCCGGATAATGCCGTGGATGCAGGTGACGCTTCAGCATGGATCGGCGAGTTGGATGCTATAAGAGGATTCGCGTGGGACGGTATTATTGACGAGGTTGGAATCTGGAATATCGCCCTGGGCGAAGCTGAAATCAACCAGCTTATGGTCCAGACGAAAACGGAGATGCTCAAATTCGCATTTGGCCCAAGTCCCGCTGACGGTGCTCTGCACGCAGATACGTGGGTGAACCTTAGCTGGTCGGCGGGCGAGAAAGCCGTCTCGCATGATGTGTATCTCGGCGACAACTTCGACGATGTAAACGACGCCACTGTCGACTCGCCGGTATTTCGGGGCAACCAGACCGGCACATTCGTCGTTGCGGGCTTCCCGGGCTTTGCCTATCCGGATGGTCTTGTTCCCGGCACGACTTATTATTGGCGCATCGATGAGGTCAATCCGTCCGAACCCGACAGCCCCTGGAAGGGCAAGGTATGGAGCTTCTCCATTCCACCGAAGACGGCCTACAATCCCAATCCGGCCGACGGCGACGAATTTGTGGACATCGATGCGACCTTGAGCTGGACCGGCGGCTTCGGTGCGAAACTGCACACCGTTTATATCGGTGCCGATTTCGATGATGTGAGCAACGCCGCCGGAGGCGCACCGCAGGGTACTGCAACCTACAAACCCGCCTCCCTCGAATTGGAAAAAGTTTACTATTGGCGTGTCGATGAATTTGATGCTCTGGCCACCTACAAAGGCGATATCTGGGGCTTCACGACTCCGGGCGCTGCCGGCAGCTTGCTGCCTGTCAATGGTGCGACGGATGTGCAGATAAATACAATGCTCAACTGGACTGCGGCGACTACCGCCGTCTCGCATGATGTGTACTTCGGAAGCGATAAGGACGCCGTGAAGAACGCCACGACTGCCTCGCCGGAGTACAAAGGCAACAGGGCGCTTGGCGTCGAAAGTTACGATCCCGGAAAACTTGCCTGGCACAGCGACTACTATTGGCGCGTGGACGCGGTTTATAACGCCGGACCCGTCAAAGGGCTCGTCTGGAGTTTCACTACTGCCGATTTCACACTTGTCGATGATTTCGAGTCCTACAATGACATCGACCCACCTGATCCGGCCAGCAACAGGAGATTCGACAAGTGGATTGACGGCTTTGGAACTACAACAAATGGAGCCATCGTCGGCAACGACCTTCCTCCTTACGCCGAGCAGGCTATCGTGCACAGCGGCAGCCAATCGCTTATTTATCGCTACGACAACAACCTGAAGACCTCCGAAGCGACGCTGACATTGGTTTCTCCTCGTGACTGGACCGAGGAAGGTGTCGGGAAACTGTCGCTGTGGTTCCGCGGCGCCCCGGCCAACTCCGCCGAGCGGATTTATGTTGCTCTCAACGGCACTGCGGTTGTTTACCATGATGATCCTGCCGCGACACAGCAAGCCGGGTGGAACGAGTGGGTAATCGACCTGCAGGCAGTTGCCGACCAGGGCGTGAATCTCGCCAACGTCAATACGATTACTCTTGGCATTGGCACGAAGAATAGCCCTGTGGCCGGCGGCACAGGAACGATGTACTTCGACGACATCCGCCTGTACCGGTGAGTGGCCGCTCCTTGGAAGCAGTACGGCTTTAGCCGGAGTAACACACAACTTGTATGACATCGGGGCCCGTACCGGGAAGCTCGGCACGGGCCCTTTGTCCTGGCTCGGATGCCCGACCAGGCGATGGTGCCGCGGGATCATCCACTGGATGGCCGAGATTTCCAGACCAATACGCACCCTATCCTTCACACGGGGATACGATGTTCCCCGGCCATCCCAAAAAAACCAAGAAAATTTCTTGACTTCACGGCCTTTCTGGTTTACTATAACTAAGTAAAGGTATGGGTTTAGTGGGGAAGGTGTCAGGTCGGCCATTCCCAAATAAGCTGACCTTTAAGGAGGTCGCTCATAATGGTCGGTATGCTCTTCCCCCGTAAATAAAAGCCGGAACGAAACCTGGGCGGTCCTTCGTGCAGCGTGGGAGTACCATCGAGTGAAAACCGCCGCCGGCAACGGAACTGTCTTGTAAAAATTAATGATTGAACACTTTCCAATCGAAGCTTCTTAATGGTTGTCTGAAGAAAGGAGGTGGCGGCACATCGTAGTAGTATTCCTGGGCAGGATACACGTATCACGCGGAAGGTGCAAATCATTACAAGTCGCTTTGGTGTGTGGCCAGAGCACTTCTATTTATAACATAACTGTGTTCGAAGGAGGACGATTATGTCTAAAAGATTGATTTACCTGGGTGCTTTTGTTGCACTATCAATGCTGCTGCTTCTTCAACCGGCATCGGCACAAATCTTTTATGCAGATTTTGAAGATGGCAGTGGTGTCAACGACCCCGCTCAATGGGTGCCGGACAACGCCGGGCAAGCATGGGGAATCGCTGATTTCCCCGGTAGCGGAAAGGGATTGAAGAATATCAACGAAGGTTGTGGGACATCCGGCAACACCCCCTTGCCCGGTGTGACTAACTTCAGCGACGGCATTATCCAATTGGATATGTCATGGGAAGACGATGATAGCTGGGGCGTGGTTTTTCGTAAGACCGCCGATGACGCGGGTTATCTGGTCGTCTTCGGCTACATCGAAACCCCGTTCGTCATCATTGCCGATCTGGCTGATGGCTGCGCCGCTACAGGTCTTTGCCTCGACGAAGTCGGCTGTGAAAACGGCGGAAAAGAACTGATTTCGGTTCCACACACCTTTGGCACCAACTTAACCATGGACTTGAGCGTTTCCTATACCGGACGTATCGAGGTGATAGGTGACAGTATCAGGGTGTGGTACTTGCCGACCGCAGATATTGTTGACCCCCTTGGCGATCTCGGAGCCCCGCTCGTCGAGTTTCAGCATGGGGCGCATGCCGGACCGGGTTCCGTGGGTATCTGGCACGAGAGCCAAGGTGGTTCAATGATCGATAATGTGATGGTTTTAGCAGCAGGCGGCCAGCCGCTCGCCTGGGCCCCTGATCCACCGGACGGAGCTCTTATCAAGGATACATGGGTGAACCTGAGCTGGCGGCCGGGGGATTTCGCCATATCGCATGATCTCTATCTCGGCGATAACTTTGACAACGTAAACGACGGCACCGGCGATACTCTCATAGGCAATCAGGCCGGCACGTTCATTATCGCGGGTTTCCCCGGATTTCCTTACCCCGACGGCCTTATTCCGGGAACGACCTACTACTGGAGAGTCGATGAGGTCAACGACGCCAATACGGCCAGTCCCTGGAAGGGTAACATCTGGAGCTTCTCCACTCAGCCCTATACTGCTTATGACCCCAAGCCGGTCGACGGAGCCGAATTTGTTGCTCCTGACGCAACCTTTACCTGGACCCCGGGTTACGGCGCCAAATTGCACACAGTCTATATGGGCACCGATTATGACACAGTCGATAACGCAACCGGAGGCCCGCCGGTGGGCCCCGCCCAGTATAAGCCAGCGGCCCCACTGGAGTCGGAGAAGGTTTACTACTGGCGGGTAGATGAGTTCGACGCCTTTGCGACGCATAAGGGTGACATCTGGGCCTTCACGACTCCCGGCGCCGCGGGTAATCCGCAACCTGCTAACGGCGCCACAGGTGCGGCGATGGTTGCAAAGCCTGGCTGGGCACCGGCTACCAACGCAGCATCGCACGATGTTTACTTCGGTACCGACAAAGACGCCGTGAGAAATGCGACGAAAGCTTCGCCCGAGTTCAAAGGCAACAAAGCCCCCGGTTCCGAGAGCCTGGATCCCGGCAAGCTCTCCTGGCTCAGCGATTACTATTGGCGCGTGGATGCGGTCTATAATACAGGTACGGTTAAAGGTCTCGTCTGGAGCTTTACTACGGCCGACTTCATCACTGTAGAAGATTTCGAGTCCTACAACGACATCGACCCGCCTGATGCGGCGAGCAACCGGATATTCGACAACTGGATCGACGGCTTCGGAACTACGAACAACGGCGCTCTGGTCGGCAATGACCTGCCTCCTTACGCCGAGCAGACGGTCGTTCACGGGGGCGCTCAGTCGATGCCCTATACATACGACAACAACCAAAAGACTTCCGAAGCGACACTGACGCTGGTTTATCCGCGCGACTGGACCGCCGAAGGCGTAACCAGGCTGTCGCTCTGGTTCCGCGGCGCTTCGGCCAATTCCGCCGAGCGGATGTATGTCGCTCTCAACGGCAATGCCGTAGTCTATAATGACGATCCGGCGGCGACGCAGAAAGGCGGATGGAACCAGTGGATAATCGACCTGACGGCGTTTACGGGCGTGAACCTCGCCAATGTCAATACCATTACCATTGGCTTGGGCACGAAGAATAGTCCCGCAGCAGGCGGCTCGGGCAAGATGTACTTCGACGACATTCGGCTGGTCAGGTAAGTTCTCTGGAAGCTAATTGAAGCAGCAAGTAACTGCGCTGCTGAGAAGACAGATTTGCACCAGTTCGGGGCCTGTACTGATTCACTCGGTACGGGCCCCGGTTGTTTTGCTATAGTCAGCGACGTTGTTCATGGCAGAACACAAACTGGTTGATGAATCGGTGGACACGAAGAGAAAGGCACAGGATTTGAGGAATATGGGGGAAATCGGAAATCGGGGGAAATCGGAGGGAAATCGGGGGAGGAAATCGGGGGACACCTTACCTATTTCTTCCTTTCGCCGGGGAAATGTTCAGGGTCGCGGCGGCGTTTGAAAACTACTATGGACGCACCCTATTTTATGTTGTCCTGTTCTGTGTGTATTTATCTTGTCGTGGCTTACCTTTCTTTGATTTCACGGGTCGGCCATGAGTCGTCGGCCCGGAAGGGTCTCCAACTTCGCCGCGAACTTATCACTGCCTGACGTCCGTCCACGACTTAGAGATTGCTACGGCCACATCCTGCTTACCTCGCGATGACAATCCCGCGCCGCCGTCGCTACGACCGAAAGTCCCAACGCCGCTTGTCATGCACCCACCGTCATTCCTGCCTTAGGCACGCCCAAGGCGGAGCGCAGCCCGCAGGGCGAAGCCGAGGAATCTGGTTTCGAATAGATCCCTTCGACCGCGCTCAGAGCCTGCCCTTGTATCTTAGATTCCAGGCGATATAACAAGATGTAACGTTCTTTAACAAACAGTATCGTTCGGGCGTGGTTGTGGGTTGTAACCCACAACCACGCGGCGGCAGTCGAGATGACGAGACAATCCGCCGTTGAGAAAAACCGTTATGCAACGCCAGAGAGCCACGCGGTCAACGGGATTCACCCAAGCCGCCGGATTCACCAGATCCGCCATTGGGCTCGTAGTCCTTTTGATTAATCAAAAGGACTACGAGCTTTGCACACCGAAAAGGAACCGGCTCGCCCTCCAAATGACAAAGTGCGCTATGTCATTGCGAGCGACAATAGCCTTTAGCCCTGAGCAGTGTCGAAGGGGAAGCCGCCGGGATGGCATGCGCCACCCCCAGGGGGCCACGGCCACATTCTGTGGCCTCGCAGTGACAACAGCAGGCCCATCGGCCGTCGCCGCCGTATTCAAAGCATTTTTCCCTTGCAGGCACCGTCTCTCTCGTATATCATCCGAATCCAGAAGCGAAAAAGCAACGCCTCGCAGCAGGGAGAAGCTTTATAAAATAGGGGTGAGTCCTC
The DNA here is from genome assembly GCA_043820045.1 of Planctomycetota bacterium. GTDB lineage: Bacteria > Planctomycetota > Phycisphaerae > Sedimentisphaerales > Anaerobacaceae > JBDREF01. Next base: position 6,010 of record JBDREF010000331.1, read on the forward strand.
TAATAAATGTGACTCGGCAACGTAGCTGAGAAAAGATATACGATGTTATATGGGAAATCCCAGATAAGGAGGATCTTATGGATCCGATCAAGATCGTAGTGTATGTTATCGTTGCGCTTGCTGTACTCACCTTTCTTTCAGGCATACGAATTGTGCGTCCTACCCACAGGGGCCTGATTGAGAGACTCGGCAGGTACAAACAATTCGCCGGACCGGGTTTTAATTGGATCATCCCACTCGTTGACAGAATGATTCAGGTCAATATCACCGAGCAGATGGTGGATGCCCAGCCGCAGGAGATCATTACCAATGATAATCTCAATGCGAGGGTGGATGCCCAGGTTTACTTCAAGGTCAGGGACGATGAGGAGAACGTTAAGAGTTCCCAGTACCATGTGAACAACTATCAATTTCAGATTGTGAACCTGGCCCGTACCACACTGCGCAACATCATCGGTACGCTCACGCTGAAATCGGCAAACAGCGAAAGAGACAAAATAAATACGGCCCTGCTTACAACGTTGAGCAAAGAAACCCAGAACTGGGGCATGGCTATCGTCAGGACGGAGTTGAAGGAAATCGATCCGCCCAAAGATGTCCAGGAAACCATGAACAAAGTCGTCAAGGCGGAAAATGAAAAGGTTGCCGCCCTGGATTTCGCCAATGCCGCCGAGAGGGAAGCGGATGGTATAAAGAGGGCTGAGATCAAGAAGGCCGAAGGGATCAAGCAGGCCAAGATCCTGTCGGCCGAGGGCGAGGCCGAAGCCATTAAACTGGTTAACGAGGCAGCGAACACCTACTTCATCGGCAACGCACAACTACTTAGAAAGCTCGAAACCGTGGAGAAATCCCTGATGAACAATGCCAAGATCGTCATTCCTTCAGGATCTGAACTCGTTAATGTTATTGGAGAGATGGCGGGTGTTATGCCGCTGACAAAATAAACCTATGCGACTTTATCTGATCAATCCGTCCAATCCTCTCGTCAGCATCGTCCACGTCAAGGAAAGCCGCTGGAACCGTTACCGCGTATGGAAGCCGCTGAGCCTTATGGTTCTCGCGGCTCTGACCCCGCCGGAGTGGGAAATCTCGATCGTGGACGAGAACCTCGGCGTACCGGACTACGCGGCCATGCCTCGGCCTGACCTGGTGGGCATTACCGCTTTCACCTCGCAGGCGAACCGTGCCTATGAAGTGGCCGCTTGCTTCCGCAATCTGGGTGTGCCCGTGGTTATGGGCGGCATTCATGCAACCATGTGCCTGGAAGAGGTCATGGAGCGCACGGACTCGGTCGTAACGGGTGAAGCTGAGGGCATCTGGCCGCAGGTCCTGGAGGATGCCCGGCATGGCAGCCTGAATCGCCGGTATGACGGAGGGCTCGCCGAGATAAACGATGTCCCGCCGGCCCGTCATGATTTGCTGGCTACGGGATATGCCTTCGGAGCCATTCAGACCACACGCGGCTGTCCACTGAACTGTACCTTTTGCAGTGTGACGGCGTTCAACGGGGCCCGCTACCGGCAACGTCCAATTGCGGACGTTGTGCGGGAATTCCAGTTGATTCATGAGAAACGTGTTCTATTAGTGGACGACAACCTCATCGGTACTCGTCCCGAACATGTCGCCCGCGCCAAAGACCTGTTCCGCGCCATGGCACAGGCGAACCTGCGAAAAGAATGGATTGCCCAGGCCACCATAAACTTCGCCGACGATGAAGAACTCCTGGCCTTGGCTGCAAAGGCCGGGTGCTGCGGTGTCTTCATCGGCTTTGAATCCCCCACGGCCGAAGGGCTGCACGAGATTGGCAAGAAATTCAACCTTCTGAAGGGCCGGGATTTCCGCGCCTCCGTGCGGCGCATACAGCGACACCACATACTGGTCATGGGTTCTTTCATCATCGGTTTGGACGTCGACGAGCCGGGCATCGGCAAACGTATCGCCGACGTGGCCGGCCGGTACGGTGTCGATAGCCTCAATGTGCTGTTTCTGACGCCCTTGCCCGGTACGCACCTGTGGGACAAGATGAAATCGCAGGGCCGCATCGCTCTCAATGCGTTCACGGAAGACTGGAAATATTACACGCTGACCTTCCCGGTGGCCCGATATAAGCATTTTTCCCTGGACAGCATCCTCCATGAAATGATCTCTTGCAACCGGGACTTCTATTCCCTGCCACACATTCTGCGGAGAATTGGCAACAACCTGTGGCATCGCCGTAAGCCGTGGGCCAACTTGGTTGGCAATCTCTCCTACCGGAACAATATTTGTCTGGACCGCAAGGCATACGCGGAATTCAAGCGTTACTTGGGCAACAGGCACAATTCGTTTTCGTGGGATTTGATTGAATTTGCGAACAATCGGGTAGCGATAGAGTATGAAAAGAGCAGATTATGATTTTAACCAATCGCTGGAGTGGACGGCTTATCGCCATCGCCGAGCTTTAATGTCAGGCGAACATAATCGAAAAAGGGAAAATGTATATAATATGGTACGGCCTTATTACCGCTTTCAGACTACAGGTATAATACTCTGCGGTCAGTCTTGCGTGCGCCTCGGCCCACGGGTTAACGATGTTGGGGCGAGCCCCACTCTGCGATTCTCTTTCGGCGTCTGACTGATGCTACTGCGAGCCCGGCCAACAGTAGAACAGCACCTGTCCCCGCACCGATGTATATCTTGAGGTCGATGAGTTTTCCAATTATCGTGTTGGCCTGTTTCTTATCCGGCGCGTGCCCCTGCTCTTGCTGGTCGGCAAGACCTCTTATTGACTCCAGCCCCCTGGCTGCAAGTGCACGGACATTTGGGTTATCATCTTCTAAAGCCTCCACGAGAGGCTCGATAGCCCGCTCATCGCCGATCAGGCCCAGGGCTTCGGCTGCATATTGGCGAATCCATTGATTCTTGTCCTCAAGGGCGTTAATGAGGGGTTCGACTGCCTGCGGATCACCGATTCTGCCTAACGCTTGCGACGCCCCCTGTCTGATGATCCAATCTTCATCTTCCATGGCCGTGATGAGAAGCGGCACCGCAGGGGGGCCTATCTGTACTAAGGTTGCGACGATGGAATCGCGGACGGAGGGCTCTTTGTCTCCAAGCTGCCCGATCAATCCGGCTATTCTCTCTTGCGTACCTTCATCTCCAGGCTGCTGTCTCAATACCTCCATGCTCTCTTGCACTGCCTCATCTATTCCTGCCGGCTCAATTGTCGCCCTGGCTTGGGCTTCCGCTTGGGCCTTGGCCTCTGCTTCCTCTTGGGCCCTGGCTTCGGCTTCTGCCTGAGCTTTCGCTTTGGTCTTATCTTCGGCTTCCGCCTGGGCCTGAGCTTTGGCCTCTGCCTGGGCCTTGGCTTGCGCGTCTGTCTGAGCCTTGGCTTTGGCGTCTGCCTGGGCTTGAGCTTCGGCGTCTGCCTGGGTCTTAGCTTCCGCGTTTGCCTGGGCCTTAGCTTCGGTGTCTGCCTGGGCTTGAGCTTCGGCCTCTGCCTGAGCCTTGGCTTCGGTGTCTGCCTGGGCTTGAGCTTCGGCTTCTGCCTGAGCTTTCGTTTTGGCGTCTGCCTGGGTCTTAGCTTCCGCGTTTGCCTGGGCCTTGGCTTCGGTGTCTGCCTGGGCCTTGGCTTCGGTGTCTGCCTGAGCTTTCGCTTGGGCCTTGGCTTCGGCGTCTCCTCGCCACTCCCGGCCTGGAGTCTCGTTCAGTCCTTGAGTCCACCGCCTGCCGTTCTTCTCGAATTCGACCTCGTCCGGAAGTATCTTGACAACTGTGACGCCGTAAATGCTATCTCCTTCACGGATTGCCTGGCCATCGATAAGGGCAGTGGAGCTATCTTCGCCGGAGACTATGCCGTGTATACGTCCCCTTCGCTTTCCCGCCAGGAGGTCTTCAATGAACTCGCTCACCACAATCCTTTGATTCGGCATCAAATTCGTACGGAATAGAACGGCCCAAGCGCCGGAAACGACTACGAGAATAGCGGCCAAAATCCAGAGCCTTTTCATTCTCATAGTCGCAAATCTGCGAACACCATACCTGTTTCTTCCCCTGTCTCCCACTCTGTCGTATCTCTTATCTCGCATAGGGTCCTTCCCGAAGACGTGTCAAGAGCCGCCTGTTAGGCATCCATAAGCTTCAGAGTATCAAGTGTGAGTCTGTCTGTCCACGATAAAAATGGAGAAACTATATACCAGAGATGCTATGGGGACATCTTACTTATTTCTTGCTTTCGCCGGGGAAATGTTCAGGATCGCGGCGGCGTTTTGCCATGTGAGGGGCCGGGAGATTTTCCTTGACGACAGGGTGCCCGGTATGATATAAGCGACATGGTCGGCAGCCGCGGTTTTCCGCCTTCGAGTGCATGAAGGAGGTCTTGCAGGGAATCGGCGTTTGCGGCGTCCGATTAGCCGTTCATATCCGGCTATCGGGTAAAGGAGGCGAAACCTGGTCATTACAAATCGTGTTTAGCAGGGGTAAATAACGTGCGGTAAGCGCAAAGTCGTTATCAACTACTCTTTATGAAGGAGGACTATCATGTCTCGCAAATCGATCTATCTGGTGATGTTGGCGGCCTTGGTTCTGGTCGCTATCCCGTCGGTTACTCACGCACAAGTCGAGAACCTTGTGTTGAATTTCAGTTTTGAAGAGGATGAGGTCATCTTAAACGACCCGGACTGGGAGCAGTGGTGCACCTGGAATCCGGATGATGTTACCGGCAGCATCGTCGAAATCGACGACACCGAGTTCATTGACGGCAAAAGGAGCCTCAGGATTGAGCCGGTGGGAACGGAAAACTGGCATTTAGTGGTGGCGTACATATCCTTCCCGGTAACGAACGGCGCCAACGTCACTGCCAGCTTCTGGGTAAAAGCTGCGGAGCCGCGCCCCCTTTCGGCGGGGTTTAAGGCTGCGGACAATACGGTTACCTGGGGCGAGACGGACTTCGATTTGACGACCGAGTGGGCCGAGTACTATATGACCTCGGCATCGCAGAGTGACGATGTGAAG
>JBDREF010000332.1:0-14423 GCA_043820045.1 Planctomycetota bacterium
CTTCGATGTACCCGGCGTCGCCGGTATCGTCGAATTTGGCCAGGCACGGGCTCAATCGAGGCCGATTGAAGCTTATCTGCGGCCCGGAATTCTTTGCGTGGTCGGCCAGTTTCGCAAAAGGCACGCCGGTCAGTTCGGTCAGCCTGCTTAGCTGTTTGTCATCGAGCGGACACCGGCCTGAAAGATTGTCCGGATAGGCGCAGTCGTATCTCGGATAGTAAGGTGCATTCAGATCGATCCAAGTAACAATACGCTCGAAGTCCTCCTCGTTTAACTTGATGTCGTAGTGTCCCTGGCGAATCACCTTGACAAGCGTGCTCACATGGGAGCCCCAGGAAAAGGGCTGCTGGATTTCGGAAGGCCCAGCTCCGATGGCGCCGACGTATTTCTTCCGCCACAACTCGTTGTAAGATGCGTTAAACGTGATGTCGCGGTCGCCGGCGAGGACCAGCTTTTTGCCGACATCTTTGCCGTAGTCGTGACAGCCGGCACAATGCTTGTCGAATACGGGCTGTACCTCGGTTGCGTAGTTGAACAGTCTTGGCTGGCCATACCAGCCGGTGAGCTTATCCGGTGGTCGTTCCAGTGCCATTGATATCTTTCGGCTGACCTGCCGGGGTGTCGAACGGCGGTCCTCGTGGCACCCCGTGCAGCCCGTCAGTTCGCCGGATTGAACGATGGTGCCGCTGCGCATCGACTGGACCATCATTTTGTTGGCGTCGAGAAGCTGGAAATAGACGAATCTGTCGGACGGAACCTCGAAGTGCGCCGAGCCGTCCTCGGCCACGGGGACAGTGCCAAGAATTCTCTTGTTCTCGAAACCGTGCCAGTTCATCGCCGGGCAGTGCACGCCCTGGCCGCCCCATTGTGCCTGCGTCCAGAAACGCTTCTCAGGCGACTCGACCACGCGCAGGTACTTGACCGTTCCCGGCTCCACACCCTTCATGTGAGTTCCCTCATAAACGTTCAGGATGTAGAAATATCCTTTCGCGTTTTCAAAGTCACGTCGCGTGGGAACAACCGTCGGACGCCGGCGCGGACACAGCGGCATCGGGTCGAAACAGCCGGGCTCCTCAGCGTGCAGCAGAAGCTCGTTGCCGAAAATATCAAGCAGATAGATGCCCATCTGCTCGCCCCTACCGGTCATCCGCGAGCAGAGGAAGTACTTGTCATTCAACGGATACGGGTCTTCATACTTGGGGTTCACACGTGTGAAGCTGTCAAATCCATAGACGTCCGGCCTCGGGCCCGATTCGCTCACGAGTTTGATTGCATTCTCGTCCCATGTGCGAAGGACCGGTTCTCTACCATCGACGCCCAATCGACGGTCGATTATAGCCAGCGCCCCCCACGGGCGGTCATGGCAGGAACCAAATACGGCCAGAGCTGTTTCCGTACCGGGGATGGCACGGGCGTCGATTACCGCGCCGGGCGACCACGTATTGTTGCCCCAGTAAACACAATGGTTTGTGCCGTCGGGGTTTACGGTCCAGAGCCCCTGTGCGTCGCCGAAGTTGCGATCCACGTATTCCCATCGGTCGTAGAGTATGCGGCCGTCCGGCATCAGCGAGGCGTGGCCCTCGTGCAGCGTACTCTTGCCGATCTGATGGATGTTGGCGCCGTCCGGGTCCATTCGGAAGAGGTTGCCCATGATATGGCGGTTGCACATGCAGTACTTCGGCTCACGGGTGGAAGAGAAGACAATACTGTCGTCCGGCGCGTACATGGGGTCGAAATCCGCTACGCCCGGCACGGAGGTTAGCTGCCTCAGACCTGTGCCGTCAGCGCTAATCTCGTAAATGTGGTAATCATCCGTGATGTCTTTTCGCATCGAGAAGACGATTCTTTCGCCGTCGAAGTGGACCTCCGGGTCGCGCACGAGGCCCTCGCGTGTTTCGATCAGTGTTTTGGTTTTGCCGCCTGCGGCGAAGTCTATGGTCTTTATTGCTCCGCCGCCCTTAAAGCTGTTTGTGTTGATCTCTCCTGTCTTGAACATCGTGGCGGTGTTGTGGTGGTCGCTCTTGTACTGGGCTCGGGCCACGAAGAGAATCGGCCGGCCGCTGACCAGGGGATTGGCGATGAGAGCCTCACGCTGCAGCTTCACAAACTCTGCCTCAATCGCTTCGGCCCCGGCCTGACCGGGCCCCTCCAATTGCCGTTCGATATCTTGCAGTCTGTTTAGATACTCTCGGCCGTTCGGATACTGGTGGCCGAAAGTGCTGGTCAGGTCTTCAATCGCTGCGGCCAAAGCCGCCCTCTGTCTCTGTGGGACGATGGATTCACCCGCAGCCGACCGGACGGACGAGGCCATGCTGAAAAACAGGGCTACTGCAAGGACCGAGCAAATCTTTCGAGCATTGTCAGACATTCTTGCCTCAACATTCCTGGGTCTCTACTGTGAAAGTTGCTTTACAGTTAGAATACCAAATCCGTTGGTATAAGTTAAGAACTTTTGGCTCTCTCTCCCCTGATTCTCTTTCGAACTCAGGCAATCCGAGGGGCATAAGCGTGGAAAGACCGCGACCGAGGCAGCTCGAAATCGTTGCATTTGCCGCCTGCATCCGGTATCGTAGTGGAATGACGAGGGGATACGTATTCGACATCAAGAAGTATGCCATCCATGACGGACCGGGGATTCGAACGACCGTCTTCTTCAAGGGCTGTCCTTTGCAGTGCCGGTGGTGCCATAACCCCGAGAGCTGGAAAATGTATCCTGAACCCGGCTTTCGCAAAGCCCGATGCATCAGGTGCGGCTCCTGCGTGGAAGTATGTACGCGGGGGGCCATCACACTTGCGGACGGCGTTCCTGTTACGGACGCAAGTAAGTGCAGTGTATGCGGCGAATGCGTGGACGGCTGCCTGAGAAGCGCTATAGAGATAATCGGGCGGGAAATGACCGTCGATCAGGTCATGGCCGAGGTCGAAAAGGACATCATATTTTACGATGAATCGGGCGGTGGGGTCACATTCTCCGGTGGCGAGCCGCTGATGCAGCCGGACTATCTTCTTGCACTGCTGAACCGGTGCCGGGCGAGGGGCGTACGCACTGCTGTCGATACGACCTGTTACGCCGAGCCGGAAATTGTCATGAAGGTAGCCGGGCAAACGGACCTGTTTCTCTGCGACCTCAAACACATGGACCCGGTGCTGCACGAGCAGTTTACTTCTGTGGATAATGCCCTGATATTGTATAATATCAAGAGTTTGTCGGACGCCGGCAAGAGAATCGTGATAAGAATTCCGATTATCCCCGGCTTTAACGACGAGCCGACCAATATCGAGAAGACGGCGGAATTTGCAGCTTCGCTGGCTGGAGTACGCCAAATTGATATTCTGCCGTATAACAGTGGTGGAAGAGAGAAATCGACGCGGCTGACGACCGAGTTCAACCTGATGGAGACAGAAGCGCCGGGCGACGGAAAAATGGCGATGATTGCCGAGACTCTGCGGAGTTTCGGCTTCGAAGTGAAGATAGGCGGTTAATGATATGAACGAAAGAGTGGCGAAACTGCGTGAGCAAAGTGTCGAGATCCGGCCGTACATATCGACCGAACGCGCCGAACTGATGACGGAGTTCTACAGCGGCGATGTTCCCCTTCGAGAGTCAGTTCCAGTCTGCCGCGCCTTGTCTTTCAAGTACCTGATGGAACACAAGACCATCTGCATAAATGACGGCGAGCTGATCGTGGGCGAGCGCGGCCCGGCGCCCAAGGCAACGCCGACTTACCCGGAGTTATGCTGTCACAGTATGGAGGACCTGCGCATACTTAACAGCCGGGAGAGAACGCCGTTTGTGGTTACCGACGAGGTGAAAGAGATTTACGAAGAGAAAATCATCCCATTCTGGACCGGCAAGACGATGCGGGAGAAGGTCTTCAATGCGATGGAGCCGCAGTGGCACGAGGCGTTCGAGGCGGGAGTGTTCACGGAATTCATGGAGCAGCGAGCGCCTGGACACGCCATCCTCGACGACAAGATTTACCGCAAGGGCATGATTGACTTCAAGCGTGACATAGCGGCCAACCGCAAGAAGCTCGACTATTTCAACGACCCTCGCGCTTACGATAAGGACCAGGAATACCGGGCGATGGATATCTGTGCCGAGGCAGTGATTATTTTCGCTCAACGGCACGCCGAAAAGGCGATACAGCTTGCGAATCAAGAGACCGACCCTGTTCGCCGGAGTGAATTGCAGCGGATCGCGGAGGTCTGCTCACATGTTCCGGCTCATGCACCGCGCGATTTTCAGGAAGCGTTGCAGGCGTACTGGTTTGTACACCTGTCGGTGATCACGGAGCTGAACACATGGGACTCGTTCAATCCCGGCCGACTCGATCAGCACCTGCTGCCGTTCTACCAAAAGGCCCTGGAAGAAGGGACCCTAACGTCCGAACAGGCGAAGGAACTTCTGCAATGCTTCTGGATCAAGTTCAACAATCAGCCGGCCCCTCCGAAAGTCGGCGTGACTGAGGAGCAGAGCGGGACCTACACGGACTTTGCCCTGATCAATATCGGCGGGCTCAGACCGGCGGACGGGGCCGACGGCGTTAACGATGTTTCTTATATGATGTTGGATGTGGTCGAAGAGATGCACCTGACTCAGCCCAGCGCCTGCATCCAGGTCAGCAAGAGAAATCCGGACCATTTCCTCAATCGCGCCTGCAAGATCATTCGCACCGGCCTCGGCCAGCCCTCCGTATTCAATACCGATGTCATCATCAAGGAGATGCTTCAGGACGGCAAGAGCATCGCCGACGCTCGCAGCGGCGGCCCGAGCGGCTGTGTGACGGTCAGTGCGTTCGGCAAGGAAAGCTGCACTCTGACCGGCTATATAAACTGGCCCAAGATTCTTGAGCTGGCCTGCAACGACGGCGTCGATCCTCAGTCGGGCCGGCAGCTTGGTCCCGGAACCGGCGATGCCCGCCGGTTCACTTCGTACCAGCAGTTGATGGACGCCTACAAAACGCAGCTTGCGTATTTCATTGACCTGAAAATACGCGGCAACAATATCATCGAGCGTCTTTTCGCTAACTACATGCCTGCTCCGTTCATGTCTATCGTGATGGACGACTGCATCGCCCGCGGAGTTGACTACCACAACGGCGGCTCGCGGTATAATCCGACGTATATCCAGGGAGTTGGAGTCGGCACGGTGACCGATTCCCTGGCCGCTGTGAAATACCACGTCTTTGACGAGCAAGACATTACAATGGATGATCTGCTCGCTGCGATGCAGGCCGACTTTTACGGATACGAGCAACTGCGACACGCGCTGGTTGAGCACTCGCCGAAGTACGGTAATGATGACGATTACGCCGACACGATCATCGAGGAGGTGTTTGACGCCTATTACGACCTGCTCAACGGCCGGCCAAACACAAAAGGGGGAAAGTATCGCGTCAATCTCCTGCCGACGACGGTGCACATCTACTTCGGGCAGGTAGTGGGCGCGCTGCCCTGCGGCCGAAAGGCCGGCCAGCCTGTTTCCGAAGGTATCTCGCCGAGCCAGGGTAGCGACTCTCACGGGCCCACCGCCGTTGTGAAGTCCGCAGCAAGAATCGACCATGCCCGCACCGGAGGCACTCTTCTCAATATCAAGTTCAATCCGCAGGTGCTGGCCGGAGATGACGGAATAGACAAGTTGGTTCACCTGATAAGGTCCTATTTCAAGCTTGATGGCCATCATATCCAGTTCAATGTCATCAACGCCCAGACGCTGCGCCAGGCCCAGCAGAATCCGGAGCAGCATCGCGAGCTGATCGTAAGGGTTGCGGGCTACAGCGATTACTTCGTGGACGTCGGCAGAGACCTGCAAAATGAAATTATCGCCCGCACCGAGCAACAGGCATTCTGATCCGCGGACGAAGACGGGAAACGAATTAACCGCAGAGGACGCAGAGAAAGACAAAAATCAAAAAAACTCGGCGCTCTCCGCGGTCTCGGCGGTAAGAATCTGTAAGGAAGCAGAGGTTCGTTATGAAGACAATACTGACTGCGATGACTTTATTTGCTGTGTCCGTTTTCTTTTTCGGTTGCAGCTCTCCGTATGGAGTCCCCAGGACCGCGACAAAGCAAAGACGGTTGGCACAGTTTATCGAACATCACACCGAAAAAATTGAGCCCTTGGCGACACAGGCCAATCTTACGTACTGGGAGGCATCCGCCACAGGCAAGACGGCGGAGTATGATAAACTCGGACGGCTGCAACTTGAGATGCGCCGGATTTACAGCAACCCTGAAGAGTACGCGTTTCTAAAAGACATAAAAGATTCCGGGCAAATTACGGATGCGAGGCTGGCTCGGCAATTGGACAAGCTGTACTACGCCTATCTGCAAAATCAAATAGACCCGGAGTTGCTCGAAAGAATTGTGGATTTGGACACCAGAGTCCAGGGGGAATACAACAACTTCCGCGGCACGATTGACGGCAGGAAAGTCACCATGAGCGACATCTATACTATCCTGACTACGGAGAAGGATTGCCGCAAAAGGGAGCTGGCCTGGAGGGCGAGCAAGCAGGTGGGAGACGTGATCGTCGAGGATTTCATCGAGCTTATCAAGCTGCGCAACCAGGCGGCCCGTGCGGTTGGCTTTGACAATTATCATACGCTTTCGGTAGTCACCGGCGAGCAGAGCGTCGAAGAGCTGGACCGCATCTTCGATGAGCTTTGCGAGTTGACCCGCGAGCCTTTCATTCGGCTCAAGGAGGAATTGGATCGCATCCTGGCGGACAGCTACGGCATCTCGCCTGATGACTTGAAGCCGTGGCACTATCACGACCCCTTCTTTCAAAGGACGCCTTTGGTCTATGACCAGGACCTGGACGCCTATTACAAAGACAAGGATGTGAAGGAGTTGGCACGAAAATACTACGCTGGCGTAGGCTTGCCCGTAGATGATATCCTTGCCCGAAGCGACCTGTACGACCGTGAAGGCAAGTACCCTCACGCGTTCAGTCACGACGTTGATCGGCGGGGCGATGTTCGAATTCTGTGCAATCTTCAGAATACCGAACGCTGGATGGAAACGATATTGCACGAGTTGGGCCATGCGATTTACAGCAAGTACCACGAGTCCGCCGAGCCTTGGCTGCTCAGAGAGCCGGCCCACAGTTTTACCACCGAAGCTGTCGCGATGTTCTTCGGCCGGTTGAGTCGCAACGCCGCATGGATGCAGCAAATGCTCGATTTGCCGGACCAAGAACGCGAGAAAATTGAAGAAGTCAGCAGGAAATACCTGCGATTTCAGCAGATTCTCTTTGCCCGCTGGGCGATGGTTATGTACAACTTCGAGAAGCAGCTCTATGCGGACCCGGACCAGGATTTGAACAATCTGTGGTGGGAACTGGTTGAGAAGTACCAGTTCGTCAAGAGGCCGCCCGGACCTGTTGATGCCGGTTGGGCCTCGAAGCTGCATTTCACCACCGCGCCCTGTTACTATCATAACTATATGTTGGGGGAATTGTTGGCTTCTCAGCTGCATCATTTCGTCGTACGGGAAGTTTTCGATCTTGAGTCCGACGAGTGCATCAGCTACGTTGGCGACAAAAGGCTCGGAGATTATCTGCGAGAGAAGGTTTTTGCTCCCGGGGCTCTTTACACATGGAACGACATGATCGAACGTGCGACCGGCGAGCTGCTTACGCCGAAATATTTTGTTAACGAATTTGTCAAATAGCCCTTATAATTCTGCCATGATGCACGGCGTCTTAATGTCACCGCCGTATCTAAACAGTATCGGCCCGTTTGTTGTGCCTGTCTGTGCCAGAGACCGAGAAAGAGATGATTTACCTGATTGGAATATTCGCGTATCTGCTTGTCTTAACCGGCATCGGAATCTACAAATCCCCAAGATCATCGACGAGGTCGAGGCGATGTCCTCATGAGCGTGATGCGCTTCGTTGCGCGAAGACGCAGGACGCCCACGAGGGTCGCGATGATTATTTCCCTTTGTGCTTCTCCCAATAGTCCGGGAAGAACTCTTTCGCCTTGGCCTCAAGCTCCTGATCGCTGATGGCGGTCAGACGGCCTTCCACATCGTACTGATCGATGACCCAGCGGGCCAGCTTGTGGATCCGGATTTTGTTGAGCCGGTCTTCGCCCTTGAGTCCGAAGAATTCGTTTAGCCAATGAGCCACACCGTCGGCGCCGCTCTTGTCGGTGATAGCGACGCGCGGGGGCCGGCCCAACAATTTTGTCGTGTCGAAGATGTTATATATCTGCTCATGCTGGCGAAGTCCGCCGGCGTGAATGCCCGCCCGGGTAGTGTTAAATGCTCTGCCCGCAAACGGATAATTATCGGGAATGGGCAAGCCGATGGATCGCATGTAATCTGCAAGCTCAGTAATAACCAGTGTGTTAATCCCGCAGAGGTCGCCTTTGAGAGCGATATACTCGAAGATGGCGCTCTCCAGGGGCGGATTGCCGGTTCGCTCTCCGAAGCCGAAGAGTGTGGTATTGCTGAAGTCGCACCCGTACAGCCACGCCGTCGCGGCGTTTACATGCACCTTGTGGAAGTCGTTGTGCCCGTGCCATTCCAGCCTGTCGCTCGGCACCCCGCATTCTTGGTTCAGTTTGTAGATAAGCTTTGGGATACTCCTGGGCAACTCGGCCCCGGGATAGCTCACGCCGAAACCCATGGTGTCGCACAGGCGGATCTTCACGGACTGCTCGGGCGGTACCTGTTCGCTCATTTCCATCAGGCGGTCAATGAACGGCAGCACGAAGCCCTCGATATCCGCACGCGTGACGTCCTCCAGATGACAGCGCGGACGAACCCCCGCTTCGAACGCAGCGGCGACGACTTCGCAGTAGCTGTCGATGCACTCTTTGCGGGTGCGGAATTTGAGCTTGTGAAATATGTGATAATCCGAGCAGCTCGTCAGCATGCCGGTCTCCTGCAAGCCTGCTTCCTTGACGAGCCGGAAGTCGCCTTTGACTGCTCTGATCCAGCCAGTGCATTCTGGAAACTTGTGTCCCAACGCGCGACAGCGGTCCAGGGTTTCGCGGTCGTTCTTTGTGTAGAGGAAGAACTCGGTCTGGCGGATCACGCCGTTTGGGCCGCTCAGCTTGGCCAGCAAGTCATAAATGTGCACCATCTGGTCGATGGTGTAGGGAGGCCGAGCCTGCTGTCCGTCTCGAAACGTCGTATCTGTAATCAGGATGGGTCTGTCCTTGACGGCCTCAAAGTCGAACTCGACCGGCTTGCCGTCGATATACTCGACTACCGGGCCTTCAAGACGAATCCTGGGAGGCAGATCATAAGGGAAGATATCTGCCAGGAGATTCGGCTCCTTTGCATCTACGAGACGGTGCTTCTTTTTGACTTTACTCATCGAAAGTCCTTTCATCTTCTTACTGTAACGAATTATCCTACTCTACATCCACTCCCTGGTCTTTGCAGACCTTCTTAATGAACTCAACCGCATCGCCTACAGTCTGGACGGAAAGGGCGGCATCCTCATCCATCTCAATGCCGAACTCCTCTTCGAACATCGCCACCAGTTCGATGGACTGCACGCTCTCGGCGCCCAGATCGGCGGTGAAGTCGTCTTCGATATTGATTTCATCGGCGCTGAGTTTCAGGACCCTGGCGGTGATCGCCTTTACGCGTTCTTCTGCTGTTGCCATTGAATTTTCTCCTCTTTGTCGGTTTAAGTTAACAAAGTTCTGCGGCCCTTCTTTATGGCCGTATTCCGTACCGGCGCTGTCATCTCGAAGACCGCATCCCACATCGCCTCGGCCGCCGCCGACCACTGGCATCCGCGCCGGTTCATGGCCGTCTTTGCCGTCTCATAGAGCCGGCCTTTGCCGAAACCCTTGGTTACTATTCCTTCTATGAACCAGCCGAACGACGGGATGTGCTTAGGCAGCGGCTTGCCGGTCGCCATTATAAGTGCCATCGCCCCAACATACGAGCCCGTGTTCAACAGGGTGCCGATGGAAGTTTTCACGTGATCGCCTATTAGCGAGCCGACTTTCGTCGAACCGGTGTCGGTGGAGGATCGCCCGTCCAACATTACCGAGACGTTCGAGTAGTCGTTTTTCAGGTCGCTGTTGGTCGTCAGGGCTCCCAGGTTCACCCATTCACCGACGTAGCTGTGTCCGAGAAAGCCGTCGTGATATTTGTTTGAATATCCGTGTATGATCGATTCTTCGACCTCGCCCCCGATTCGGCAGAATGGTCCGATATAATTGCCCTCACGGCACTTAGCGCCCAACAGAATCGATTTCTTGCCGATGTAGCAGGGCCCCTCGATTCTGGTGAAAGGATGTATCTCGGCGCCCTCGTCGATATATACCGGGCCGTGTTCGGCGTCGATTACCACCATTGGGTGCACTTTGACCCCGGGGGCTATATAGACGTCTTTCTTGCTGCCCCGGATCGCCATGGGTTGCTCCAAAGTTCCTTCAATTCCGCTCTGCCCGAGGGCGGCGAATTCCGCCGTCAGGTGCTTGCCATTGGCCAGTACGAGGTCCCACGTGTACTGCCATGTGGGCAGCTTGCATGAGACATTTGGCAAGCTCTTCCTGGCCGAGGCTGCGAATTCAGCGATGTTGCCGCCGGTGAGCCCGCCGATGTCGGCTTTGTCGATTCGGGCGTAAAGGATCTGCCCCTGCTCATCGGTGCCTATCCGGCTGCCGGTCTTGGTCGGAACTTCGAAACTCTCGGCCTTGATCAATGGATCGGCGATAAGCAGATCGTCGCCGGCCAGAGTCGTCATGTCGTTCACGGGCCCATCTGTCTGCGTCCGATAAAACTCAGCCATATAATCCGGAACGAAGTACACAACGTCGTTTGGCTTGATTGTGGCGGTCAACTTCTCCTTCAGAGAGGTCATACCGCATTTAAGTTCCCAGAGTGGACGCCCCAGCGCCAAGGGATAGAAATTGCTTCTGATATCACGCAAACTGTCAACCAAAACCAACCGCATCGAAGCTCCTTGGTTCTTTCCAGGCCAAAATCTATACAAAGCAAGGCATCTTGCACGGATGCCTTCCAACAAGCGCGGCGATTCTATCAGAAAGCCGAAGTTGCGTCCACAACAAAGGCTGCTCAAATTCAAAAATTTCCTGTTTGTGAGACTGTCTCCTGGAGGCTTGATTCGACGCAAATACCTATGCGGCAGCGTCGGCACACGGCTTTCTTGTGCTCTCATAAAATCTTACAATATAGTCAGATACGCCATTATCGGGCGTTCTGCGGAAGCAGAGTCTTTATTGTCCGCCTGCCGTGCTTCTCGCCTGCCGGAGGCTTCGATCCGATGCGCTCCTCGGTTCTATTCTGCGGCCATGTGCTCCTCGTTGAGAATATCGCCGTCAACGCTGTAATGTCGAACCGTCAGTACGGGTTTGCCTTCGGGGCGGTCAACCGTTGCGGCGAGGAATCCGCCTACGACGTTCAGATAGCGGTGCTCGGGGCGCAGCATGTCGTTGCTCCAGCCGCCGGCATGTTTGTCGCTGGCTGGCCCCGACGAATATTCTCTCACGCCCGTTTCTTCGTTCACCGAGACGTATTGCCAGTGACGGTCGCCGCACATAACATAAATGTTCTTCTGTTCCGAGACGAACTTTCTAATCTCGTTGCCTTCGTGTTCAAAATCCTTATTTGAGTGGTTGTCATGCTTGTTCGGTCGGTCAGGCCCCACTATAGGCGTGGGGCTGATCAGAATGCGAAATGTGGCGTCCGATTCCCTGACGGTGTGCTTGAACCACGCTTTTTGCTCTTTGCCCCAGATTGTCTTGTCGGGGCCATCGGGCATCGTATTGGGGCTGCGAACATCGCGCCCTTCGACCAGCCATATCTGGAGGTCCTTTCCCCAGCGGAAGGTTCGCCATGTTCGCTCGCCCATCGGCACCTGCTCCAGGAATACGGCCTGGCCCTGCTCGAATGTGAAATCTCCCATAAATCTGGTCTTCCTGCCGGGCCAGCAGTCGTTCATCCATGTGTCGTGATCGTCCTTGATAAAGTAGCTGGAAACCTGACGATGAAATTCCACGTTGGTGGGGAGGCTGTACATGCGGGCCCAATGCCAGCGAGCTAACGGCAACGTCTTGGCCAGTTTGTCGTAGTAGAGGATATCGCCCGTGTGGACGAAGAAGCTCGGATCGAGTTTGAGCATGGCGGGGTAAATTTTGTACCCGCCGCCGGGAGCATCCTGGTCCGGATAGGCCTGGCCGGTTATGACTGTGAATACGACCCGTTCCGGTTTGTCGGGCCGCGGTGCCGTTCTGAGGCGGCCATCGACCTGACATGACGGCTTGTCTCCTGAGTCTGCCCTTGCCTGGACGCGCACCTGATAACTTGCGTTTGCCTCAAGGCCTGTTAATTGGAACTGACAGGTGTAATCTCGTTTTGGATCTACCGCTCGCCAATCCGTGGCCGTCCAGTCGGGAGCACCTTCTACCCTGTAGAGTAGTCTGGCTTTGCCGGGCGCACCCGGTACGGCCCCTTCGATTGTCTCGATGTTTGAGCCCCCGGGAAATTCCACGACCGGAGGCCGATATTGCCTTCCGCCCCCGGCCTGCTCCGACAATGCGCCTGTTTTGGGGTCACGATACCGAACTTTCGGCATAGGCGCCGATGGTCCTACTCGCTGCGGATAGCGCGTCAGGCGGGTCCAGACAATTGCGGAATTGTCCGTGACTTCACCGATTTTAGTGCCGGTAGCCTGATAAGGCCCGCTCGAGAGAGCTGCGCCGCAGCCGCAGGTGAAAAGTAGAATGATTGTTAGTGCAGCCTTTGCAATGTTTCTTGCGATCATCGGAATATCCTTTCAAATAGAAGATTTTTCTTTTGAACGGGTCACACCCCTACGTATTTGAGCCGGCCGTTGGGGCTATTCTGCTTTCCACAGCTTCACCAGAAGTTCGTGCATTTGCAGGTCATGCTGCTTTAGTTCAGAACGAACAAACGGATAGAAATCGTTCGTTCCGAAAAACGCTTCGCTGCACTCGGCGAAGTACTCCTGGTAACTTTCCTTTGCCTCCACTGTATCAAAACCGCCGCAAAAATAAAACCGTTTATATTGATTCGCAGGCCTGCTGTCCGTACCAGGGGGTAACACCGGCATATTGCTTTCTTGGAGCGTGAACGCTATTGTGCTGTTGCTATTGGCGCAAACAATGATACACTTTCCCGTTATGACGGCGCTGAATGTATGGTTAGGTGGAGCAAGGTAATATGCTGAGGCAATGCCGCGTCGGAAGAGAACGGCTGTTCGGGGCACGGGTCGCAACAATCATGGTTGCTCTTTTGATCCTGGGTGTAACCGATGAGGCTTTCTGCGGGCCGGCGGCTCAAAAAGAGCTGAGGGTGAAGAAGATGCCCTCTGCGCGGGAAGACTTGAATCTTAAAGACATACCTTTCAAGATTCTTTTTGAAACCTATCGCCGGACCGACGGCAAGCAGAACTGGGAGCTGTACCAGATGAATGCGGACGGGTCCGATCAGATCAATCTCACGCAGACCCCCGACCAGGATGAGATGTATCCACACGCTTCCCCGGACGGTACGAAGATATGTTTCGTCATAGATGAAGAGATAGGCTCCGGCATGCTTCGAAATGTCTATTACATGAACATCGATGGAACGGAGCGGGTCAAAGTCGCCAGAAACGCCCGGCAGCCGTGCTGGAGTCCGGATGGCAAAAGCATAGCCTATCTCAAGGGTGAATATGAGCGTTACAGTACAAGAGAATACGCGACCTCGGAACTGTTCATCTACGACCTGGAGACCGGCCGATACAGGCCGCATCCCAATACGGGGTTGCACCATATTTATGCAATCTGCTGGTCGCCCGACGGCAAGTGGTTTCTCGCTGCTATCCACGGGGGGATGGGCTACAGCGATACGATCCTTGCTATCGAAGCCGACGGGATGGGCGTGTTCGACATGATGCAATGGGGGGTCAAAGGGTGCAGGCCGGACATCAGCCGTGACGGCAAAAAGCTGACCTGGGGCGAGACCGACTGGGAATTGTGTCTGGCCGATATTGATTTTACGCCTCCGGTGCCGCGGGTCGATAATATACGAAAAGTCGTCAAGTGCCTGACTGCCGCGAAGGTTTATCATGTCGATATCTCGCCGGACAACAAGTATATCGTTTTTAGCTTCGGTCCTTTCGATGGAGGCCAGCAGGTGGGCGGCAGGGCGAGGGGCTGGAATATCTGCGTGAGCGATCTGTCGGGAAAATGGGTGAAAATCACCACCGATGGCAACCACAACAAGGAGCCAGACTGGGTGCCCATTCCGGCTGCAAGCGGACAACCGGCGGACAAATCGCCATAAGAGGACTTCCTGCGCGAGCTGACTTATTCTTGCTTATGACTGTTGACTTTGTCGGCGTCGTAGGCAAGAATATGGGCATGAGCAAATATCGTGGCAAAAAGTCCAGCGAGGCCGGTCCTGTCCGATTCCCGGCT
>JBDREF010000333.1:0-6921 GCA_043820045.1 Planctomycetota bacterium
ATAATCATCCTTCATCTCGGTCAGGGCTTCTTTAAGGCAGCACTCGCGCTCCGCAATGCCTACCATCTGCTGCTCGAACGCGGACAGGTCTAAACTGGCCGGCGCCAGCTCCAACCTGTCACTGATCTGCCAGAGTATTTCGGTCATCTTGATCGGCTCGTTTCTGCTCCTGCTGATCAGGACATCGTAGATGCTCTGTTCGATCTGCTCCTCAGGTACGGCCAGGCCGACTGCGCAGTGCGACTGCGGGTCCATATCGACCAGCAGAACCCGCTGGCCAGCCTCGGCAAGAGCACTCGCCAGGTTTATTGATACCGTTGTCTTGCCACAACCACCTTTTTGATTAACAACCGCTATGGTCTTCATTGTTTCTCTCCAGCCCACAAAATTGGGGATAGCCCGAAAAAATCCCTTTTCGCTGTAGAAAACGCCTTGTCAGCGTCGTAAGAACAGCACTACACCTTTTTTATTTTCTTCGGCAAAGAAATAAGAAAAACTTTACCTTTTTATGGGACGGGCCAATAAAAACAGAACTATCCGCACGGACAGATGACATTCATGCGCGATTATCAGCAATTGATGGCTGAAAGACAGAGTGCTGCATATTTGTTCCGATAACAAATGTCCCGCCGTCAATGTCCGCTGAAAGCACAATAAAGTACGTTTTCTGTGAACGATTGAAGTTTTTCAATTTGGATTATCCGGGGAAACTGGTATATTGCGGACAGTCGCCCGGATACATGGTGGGGACGGGTGTGCATCGGTAAATTGGTTGATAATTTTCGGGTACATACGCCAGTTAGGAGATGGAGTTATGAGAGACAGAATGGTTGAACGCCGCAGCTTCCTGAAGTACGCCGCTTCGGCCGCCGTCGGGACGGCCCTGCTGGGAAGGCCGGCGCCAGTTCACGCCGGTCAAAGAGGGGCCAGATTGCACAAAGCGCTTCAATTTGGGATGTTGCCCAAGAGCCTTTCCGACGCGGACAAATTCAAACTCGCGAAAAAGTGCGGTTTTGAGGGCATCGAGGGCTCGCCGATGGAAGACCTGGCAGCCGCCAAGGAGCTGGCTGCCCTGGCACGCGAGGCCGGCACGCCGATTCACTCTATTGTTTACGGCGGCTGGGGAGCGCCGTTTTCAGATCCAAGGCCGGAAGTGATAGACAAGGGACTGGCCGGGATGGAGACGGCACTGCGCAGCGCCAAAGCGCTCGGTGCCGACACGGTTCTGCTCGTACCGGCGGTTCTCAACGAAGACGTGGGATACGGCCAAGCCTACGAGCGCTCACAGAAACATATACGCAAACTGCTGCCGCTGGCCGCGGAGCTTCGCGTGGTCATTGCGGTCGAGAACGTGTGGAACAAATTCCTGCTCAGCCCGCTCGAGTTCGCGCGGTACGTGGACGAATTCGACAGCCCGTGGCTGAAGGCCTACTTCGACGTCGGCAATGTCATCATCTACGGCTATGCACAGGATTGGATCCGCACGCTCGGCAAACGCATCGTGAAAATCCACCTAAAAGACTTCAAGCGCAAGGGCTATGAATGGACCAACCTGCTCGAAGGTGACGTGAACTGGAAACAGGTGCGGCTGGCGCTGGGTGAGATCGGTTACGACGGTTTCCTGACGCCCGAACTCAGGGGCGGAGACGAAGAATACCTGACGGACCTGTCCAAACGCATCGATAAGATTGTCGCGATGTAGCAGGCCGGGTTTTTTAGCCCCCAGGCCTGCCTTGGGGGGTTAATGCCCCCGACCGCCGGGGTCGGGGAGCTAATTGGGGGGTAATTCCCGCTCGCGCGGCCCGGATACCGTCCGCCTGTTGCTCCAGCGGCACCCCCTTTTTCAGTTCCAAAAAGGCCTATTCTCCATTTTAGAGGCAACTTTTTTCGCTCGGAGTGCCATACAGTTGTCACTCCTCGAAAAATTTTCTTTTTTCCGACAATCCGACCTGCTATTTTAAAGATATGCGAGATAATCCTCAGCCCTGACGATGAAAAGCTGTCAAGCTCTGTGAAAAAAGGCCCGACTCGCACCAATTAAAGACGCAGTTGTTCAAGTTCCAGAACGCCTGAGATAGTAACGAACACACCATAAAAAAAGGTTCCCTCTTCTGCGGTCCATAGCAGAAGGGGAACCATTTTGATCGTTCGTTCGCCGGCGGTTATGCGATGCCGGGCGGGTTATCCTTTGACCTTGACTTTTACTGCTTTTGCAGTGGCGGCTTTGGGCAGGGTGATGGACAGTACGCCGTCTTTGCATACCGCGTCGATCTTGCCTGCTTCAACGTCCGTGGGCAGAGTCAGCTCGCGCCTGAAGCTGCCGTAGGTGCTCTCAACGTGGTAGTAGCCTTTTTCCTTCTTCTCTTCTTCGAACTTCTTCTCTCCGCTTATGGTCAATGTATTGCCGTAAACGGAGATGTCGATATCCTCTGCCTTGCAGCCGGGAACCTCGGCTCTGATGACAATCGCATCTTCTTCCTCGGCAACGTCGATTGCAGGCCAGGCCTTGTACCCGGCGAACGGCCTGTCCAGACCCCTGAAGAAGCTGTCGAACAAATCGTCCATTTCGCTGTGAAGTCCCGCCAGCCCATTTCTATTTCTCTTGTTGAAAGGTACCAGTGCCATAGTAACACCTCCTATCTGAATTTCTAAACTCTTCCCATCGGACTTTTCTTCCAACTTACTACTCTCGCTAATAGCATTCTGCAAAATGCGTGCCAAACCGTCTCTTTGCCGAAAGTCCTCAAAAACCGCGCCAAACAGCCCGTTGCAGCCCTTTTATCGTCTCGCCGCGGCTGTCAATTTGGCACTTGTTCTGTCAATTTGATACGGCGGTTGTGGCAATCGAACAAATGCTGTAAACTAAGCGTAACTTTCAATCTGTGCTGGAAAACGAAGGGGTAAAAAGAAGATGGCCGCAAATAAGACTGATCTCAAACTCGATGCAATCGACGCTCAGGTCCGCGACGGCGTGAATGCGTTCTGCGAGAAAATTCTGCCGGCCCTGGGCGACAATCTCCGCAGCATCACCGTGGTCGGCAGCAGCGTGACAGAGGACTTCAAGCCAGGCCTCAGTGACATCAATACCGTCCTGGTCCTCGGCCGACAAAACCTCCCTTCGCTCAACGCGCTGGCCGCGCTGGTCAGACCGATGAGCAGGAAAAGAATTTCCCCGCCGCTGCTCATGACGGCATCTTATATCGAGCGGTCACGCGACGTGTTCGGCGTTGAGTTTCTCGACTTTCAACTGAGCCATCGGACGATCCTGGGCGACGACCCTTTTGCCTCCCTCACGTTCGAGAAAAAGGATGTTCGTCTCCAGTGCGAACGCGAGCTTAAAGCCATGCTTATCAGGCTCAGACAGGGCTACATCGCCTCGGCGGCCGACAGGAAACTCGTGCGAGATATCCTCATCTCGACGGCAAAAGGACTGGAACCGCTCCTGCGGGCGATCTTGTGGCTGAGAGACATCGAGCGGGCCGCCGGCGCCGAACGCACGTTCAAGAAAGCAGCGGGCGAGTTGTCCATCAATCTGGATTCCGTGACAGCCGCGGGACAATGGCGGCGCCGGAAGATTCGTTTGAGCGAAACCGAAATGCAAAACAGCTTCGAATCAATCTACTCAACGATTGACCAGTTAGCTGATGCCGTCGATAGGCTCGAGGTATAGATTATGCAAAGAAGCTTTCGCGCATTGACTGTACTTGTGCTTTCGGTATCGGCCCTTACTGCCGTCGGCTACGGCCAAACCGATTTGCCGATGCCGGATCACTACGTCGAGGACTACGCCAACGTCATAAATGCCTCCGATGAGCAGGCCCTTAACGGGATACTCCAGGAACTGGAGCAGAAAACCCGCGCTCAGTATATCGTTCTGACTGTGCAGACAACCGCCGGAATGCCTATCGAGCAATTCTCCATCGAATTAGTCCAGAAATGGAAGCTCGGCCAAAAAGGTAAAGACAACGGAATGCTTTTTACCCTCGCAGCGAAGGACAGGAAATACCGATTCGAGGTAGGCTATGGATTAGAGGGCTTTGTAACGGATCAGTACTGCGGCCGTATCGGGCGAGAAGTTCTTGTGCCGTATCTGAGGAAGGGAGACTTCAGCCAGGGCATCTGCCAAGCCAACTTACAAATTGTTCAGAAGATTGCCTCCGAAGCAGGCGTGTCTCTGAGCGGCATGCCCAACATTACGCCCGTCCCCGTCAGAGGCAGACCGAGAGGCCTGCCTTGCTGTGGCGCTGCTGTGCCCATGTTGTTCATCATGCTGCTGATCTTTGGCGGCGGTAGAGGGATGGGGTGGTGGTTCCTTCTGCCGTTTATGTTCGGCGGATTCGGGGGCCACGGCGGCTACGGCCGCTCCGGCTCGTTCGGAGGCGGAAGTTTCGGCGGGGGGTTCGGAAGCTTCGGCGGCGGCATGGGCGGTGGATTCGGAGGGGGAGGCGCAAGTGGCGGCTGGTAAAGATTCAGTCCGGAATTGAGAATGAAGAAGTCCAATAGGGGAAAATAAAATGAAGAACTTCGGAAAAGCATGGGTAGTCCTGGTCGTAATACTCGTGGTTTTGCTGCTGGTGGGCTTGGGCGTGTTTAGCTGGTACATCGGGGGTTACAACAAAGCCGTCAATCTCGAGCAGGGCGCCGAGCAGGCCTGGGCGGATATTGACGCCGCCTTGCAGAGAAGGCTCGATCTTGTGCCCAACCTCGTCAATACCGTCAAAGGATACGCCGAGCACGAGAAAGAGCTGTTCGAAAGCATCGCCAAATCCAGAGAGAAGTATTTCCAGGCGGGCGGCAGAGCGGACAAAATCGAAGCATCGAATGAAATGACCGGCTTCCTGTCCCGTCTATTGATGCTGCAGGAGAGATATCCGGACTTGAAGGCCAACGAGAACTTTCGAGACCTTCAGGTAGCTCTCGAAGGGACGGAGAATCGGATAAATGTCGCTCGCACACGATATAACGAGGCAGCCAAGCAACTCAACGCCTACACAAGAGAGTTCTTTGGCTCATTCTTCTGCAAGCGTGCAGGTGTGGAGAAAGTCGATTACTTCGAAGCCACCGAGCAGGCGAAAACTGAAGTGCCGAAAGTGGAATTCTAAAGGCAGGGTGACAGAAACAAAATACTTGAAAGAAGAAGGAGCAGGTCAGGAACCTTGGGCATTGTCTACGTCTATTCTTTTGCCGGCGGGGCCAAATACTGAAAGAACTCCGAATCGCTCGGCAAAACGATAGTTGTCCCCTCGCCGAGCGATTTGCCGTAAGCTTCCAAAGTGCGGACAAATGAATAAAACTCAAGGTCCTTTTCATAAGCCTGGGCGTATATTTTGACGGCCTCGGCGTCACCTTCGCCTTTAGTTTTCTCGGCCTGCATGTAGCTATCTGCAAGCAGGATTGTCTTTTCTTTGTCGGTCTCGGCCCTAATCTTCACAGCCTCCTCCTCGCCTTCGGAGCGATATTTTTTTGCGATTCTCTCCCTTTCGGCCCTCATTCGGTCATAGACCGATTGTCTAACCTCCTGCGGCAGGTCAGCCCGCTTAATTCGCACATCGATGACCTGGATTCCAAAGTCGCCGGCTTTTTGGTTGCACTGCTCGGCTACCTTGTCCATTATTTCCTCGCGGTTAACTGAGACTATTTCCGTCAAGGTGTGCCTGGCAATCTCTTCGCGCAATTCAGAAAAGACGATATCATCCAGTCTTTCCTGGGCGCCGGACTCGTTTGCCACGGTTTGGTAGAATTTGAGCGGGTCGATGATTTTCCACCGGGCATAGTTATCAATAACCAGATACTTCTTGTCGTCGGTCATAATATTTGCCGCAGCGGCGTCATATTCCAAAACCCTGGCTTCAAATCTGCGCACTTTTTGAATTAGTGGAATCTTGAAATGCAGGCCTGGTTGGTTTACATCTCTTATGGGTTTTCCCAATTGAGTGACAATGACCTGTTCGGTTTCATCTACAGCGAACACTGAAGCAGCTAATACCGCTGCAATTATCACGATTATTACAATCCCAATAATAACGTTTCTATTCATTTTTACCTCCGGGTTTCCGGGTTTGGATTTTGCGGTGTATTGCTAAACGGGGCGCCCTCAAGGGGCAAAAGCTTAAGCAGGCCGTCTGAAGTCTCGGAATCTATCACAAACTTTTTGATGCCCGGGAGTACTTGCTCCATCATTTCCAAATATAGTCGCGTTCGAGTTACATCTTTTGCCTTTTCGTACTCATTAAGCACGGCCAAGAATTTCGCCACATCGCCCTGGGCCTTTTTTGTTTTCTCTTCCTTGTAAGCCTCCGCCGCAAGAACTAAGCTCCTGGCCTCTCCGCGCGCCTTTGGGATTATGTCCTCTTTATAGCCTTCAGCTTCCTGGATCAATTTGTCCTTATCCTCCTTGGCGCTGACCACGTCGCTGAATGACGATGCGACTTCTTTCGGCGGCTGGACGGTCTGAAGTTTAACCTCGGTTATTCGAATACCACTTTCGTATCCATCGACTATTTCCTGAAGGAGTTCTAAGACGTCGATTTCCACCTGGAGTTTTTCTGTGATGAGCACATCGTCAATCGGCCTCTGCCCGACAACCTGTCGCAGGGCCACTTCGGCTGCGTCCTTAATTGTGCCCTGCGGCCCCTCCAGACTGCGCACGTTGAACAGATAGTCAGCAGGGTCCTTTATTTTATACTGGACTGTGATTTGCGCATCGATAATTTGCTCGTCGCCGCTAAGCATCAGCGACTCTTCGGGGTGGAACCTGTACCTTGCCGGTGGGCCCTGGCTAATGGTCTCAAAGCCGATTTCTATTCGCCGTGCCTGCTGTATCTTGGGTTTGTCGACTTTTTCGATTGGGCTTGGCAAGCAGTAATGCGGACCCGGCTCAGTAATCCTTACAAACTTGCCAAATCGGCGCACCACACCCTG
>JBDREF010000334.1:0-4167 GCA_043820045.1 Planctomycetota bacterium
TGGGTTCAACCGCTGAAGGGCCTGCCGCAACCGCCGCTCCAGAACGACCTGTCCGTAATTTGCACGTTCAGTTTGTATCTCACCGGGGGCGATTTCCAGCCCTGACAGGATCGTATAATCAAGACTCTCCAGCCAGGCCAGCGAAGCCTGCTCGACGACGGATTCAGTGAAGGCAGGCGTTGTCATTTGTCGTCTCCTTCTTCAGCTGGTGGATCGACGAGCCTAACCATCGCTTCGCAGTGCTTCGGATCTTGGTCCTTGATGAACTCCAGAAGATTTTTGAGAACGGAATCAGCCTCGCCAAGAAGCGAGGGGTCGTGCTCCGGTTCTCCTATGACGTCGCCATGCGAGTGGGTGTGCAGGAACCGAAGAATCCGCAACTTTTTTGTTTCATCAAATTCGACATCCTTCAGCTTCTGCCAGAGCTCGCCAGATAAATGCGGCTGACGGAAAGCAAGAAATGCTTCTAAAAGGCGCCTTGCCATGTTCGGAAAGATGTAGCTCTCTTCTAAGGCTTTCGGTCTGGAGGATGTGGCGGCTCGATATATGCGGGCGAAGAGGTAGTGATACTCCGATTCGTACTGCTCAAGCAGCGGATCAAGCGGACGAATGCTGGAGCACCGCTGATCTCCTTCACGCGCGCACTCGAGCATGTAGAATCGCGACGGTCGTTTGCTGACGTCATTTTTGTTTTGCCCTTTGAGATGATGAAACCAATTTCGAACCTGCCGAAAGAACGCAAAGTTGTGCGTGAGGATGAAAAGTTGGGCTGCGTCTTTGGTACGTTCACGGATGAAACCGAACGCCAGGTACAGCGCGTTAGCGTCAAGGCTCGAAACTGGGTCGTCAAGAATTGCTACGCCGTTTGCAAGGTCGAACCGGCGGTCCCTGAGGGACTTTAGGAAGTAGAGCAAGGCGATCGCTGTCGTCTCGCCTTCGCTCAGGGCTGTTGCAGGAACGCCGTTCCGCGTGATCGTATAACCCGTGTCCTTCACATCCAGGCGCAGCTCATCGTGACCCAAGTACTTCCGGAGGTCTTCGTTAAGCTCCTCCGCCGGCTGGCGATGCTCCACGATCTCGCGCTCGATTCGTTCGATCTCCGTCTTCAGAAGTTTCGTCTCCGCTTCCGCTTGGTCAAACGATTTCTGTGCTCCCTTAACGGCAACCACCATGTTGTTGAAGTCATCCAAGGTGGCAGCGACAGAATCGGCCTCCAGGCACTTTCTCGCTTCCGTAGCACGGGTTTGAAAGCTGTCGCACGCCTCGTTGTGCTTCCGGACGATTATGTTCAGACGAGCAAGGCCCTGGAAGTCCACGTTCGGAACGTTGACTGTAAGACCAATACTCTCAAACGCACGCGCCTTCTTGTCCCTGAGCGCGTCGGATAGTGCATCGAGAGTGCCTTTCCCCGTGTTAAGCACTTCCCTGAACGCAATCCTCTCCTTCTCATATTCGTCTCCCAGATCGTCGTAGAACTCCGCGCGATTCGGAAACGACACGTTGGCAGCAGCCTTTGATGCCGCCTCGAGTTCGGCGATCTTGGCATTAAGCCGCGTGAGGAAGGTTTCGTACTCGGCGCTGAAGTGGTCTTCGAGGGCAGCGAGGCGCCCACTTAGAATTGGTTGCTCGCAGAATAGGCATCTATCGGCTTGGCGTGCCTGGTGCAACCCCAGGCCCTGATGCACCCAGGAAGACAGAGCCGGGTCATCCCTGAGCGCCTTAATGGCTTCTGAGACGACGGTCTCCTCGAGCAACCGCGATATAGCATCGGCTTGCCTCTGCAAATCGGGAGCTTGATATGAGATCTGCTGGACCTTGGGTTTCGGAGTGGCTCGATGCTGCGCGAGCAGTTTCTCGCGATCGGACTCGCTTAGTAAATGCAAGGCTGTGTCGCCCGCCTTCGCCATCTTCTGCGCGCGGCTTCGGTAGCTGGCCTTGTCGTAATTGTTGTAGGGATTGGAACCGGATGATCTTAGCGTGTCCCTGATCACCGTCGCCCGATCGATGCAGTGCTTGTCGAACGTTTTCTCCGCATCCCGTTTCTTCGACTGCTGGGAAGGCAACGCGGCCTCGGCATCGGCTAGCTTCTTTTTGAGCTTCTCGACCTCTTTCTGTTTCTCGACGCTTTCCTTACCTACTATGAAGATCGGGGGCACATCGCTACCGTCCAGGGGGAAGACACTATCTCGCATGAAATCCCGGTTGAAAACGCGAACATTGGTCGTTTGATGGGGAAACTCATCACCTCTGACGTTACGCCCCTTGATCGTGAATGTCACCTCACCGCTTGCCGGGGCGACATGTGCTTCTAGAGCTTGGAACATGCGGCTGATGGTAGACTTGCCGGAGCCATTCCAGCCATAGATCAAGTTGTACCGGCCGAAGTCCGGCAAGTCCACCAGCCATGTGAAGTCGCGGAAAACCCCAGGGTGACGCAGGTGCGCTATGCGATTGATGACCATCACAGGCACCTCGCAATAATCTGCTCAGCATCCGGGAGAGAAAGTTCGCCGGAGATCAGTTTGGGCAGCAATGTGTCTCGAAGATTTGTAAATTGGATCAATATTGAAAAGTTACGTTCCATCTTTGAACGCAGCGGACGGCTTGTAACTTCAAACTGAGACGCAATATTGTTGCTTGGTTTTATAATACGTAATTTGGGAATATTGCGGACGTTTAGTGCATCCAGAATTGTTCCAGTATCGGTTTTTTGTGCAATTTCTTCCATCATCGCAGAAGAATGCAAACACTCGATTAAGAATGTTGGAAATGGAAACGATACACGGCAACGTATCCCCGTCATATTCCTGCCAAGTGCAGCGTTCAAACCAATGGGAATCTGTGCCGTGGCTGCTACTCGCCCAACATTTGTAATGACACAATCGCCAGGAATAGCCTCCATCCTCGAAATCCACTGGCTGTAATCATCCTCGGTAATAAAATAGGTGTCCGTCATATCTATGAGGCTGTCATCCCGAATATTCCAGAGCTGTAACAATGGCTTTCCGCTTGCTTGACGTTCTGGTTTTTTTGAGTGAAGACAATCTATAACTTCCGCAATGTCTCCGAGATTAGCCACATTCCACCCCCTCGGAATCTCGCCCAGATCGGAGTCCACAAAGCAGTCGGGGAAGAGGTCGGCGATTTTTTTTGGCAGACCGGGGGCACGGCCGGCGGTCTTGGCGCGGACGGGGTCAAAATCCACGAACCAGCTTTTGAAGATGGCCTGTGCCATGGCCTCCAGCGTCCGGTTCATCTTCCGGTTCAGTTCAATCTTGTCGTCCAGCGCACCCAAGATGCAGGCAATGGCCTGCTGCTCTTTGAGCGATGGCGGGTAGAAAATTGTCACATCGCCAAGAATCTTGGTGTTAAGCGACGGCATAGTCGCGCCCACCGCTATCTGTCTAATGTGCTCTTGAAATGTCGGTAGCCCGAAGAACCAAGATAAGAAGCTGGGGTCGATCTTCTTCCGGTCTGGGCGCACACGAAGGCATCGACCGGATAGCAGCCAGTCATTTTCCTCTGGATGTACGATTGCCCGTCGATCAACTGATCCAACTCGGCTGAACACGATATCGCCAGTAATGAGCTTGTACCGCGAAAGTCGCTCTTTGTCTTCGTCGGTGACGCGCGGAAGGTTGCTATGGATGATCCGATTCTCGCCCAAATGCTCAACAGTGATGATCGGAGTGCCGTACTCCACGTAGTCGCTGGCGTGTAGTTGACTGCCGAAGGGGCCAGTCTGAATACCAACATTGGGAAGGCAAAGATCAGCGAGCGACGACTTGGCTAACTTGGCAGACATGGGGCCATAGACTGTAGCGACAACATCACCCGCCATGACCGACATCCTCCAATCTGGTGTAGCCGAGCCTCTCGGTGGTTTGGGCCTGCCCTTTCATGTCCGCGTCATGGACACGTTCGGAAAACGCGTCCATGAATAGATTATACATCAACACGTTATTGTTTCGTGTCGATGTCATCGACATGTTATTTTGACAGCAGTTCATACAGTTCCACGTTTAGATAAAGCGTTTTTTCGTTAACAGAGCAGTCATTTTCCCGCCTCTTTCATCTGCTCTTCAATGAACCGTTGCATCTCTTCCTTCTTCGGCAGCTCAACCTGATACTTGGAAACAAACAGATCATTGTTCATCCCGGCAAGGG
>JBDREF010000335.1:0-3108 GCA_043820045.1 Planctomycetota bacterium
CATAGTTGGATTGGCTACGCCACCAGCCCTGACGGTGTCCATTGGACGCGATGTTCGGCTGAGCCGGTGTTGTCACCTGAAGAATCCTGGGAAAAGGTCGCCGTGATGTGTCCACATGTGCTCTGGGATGGCGATAGCCAACTGTACCGGATGTGGTACTCGGCCGGCGAGCAGTACGAGCCCAATGCAATCGGCTATGCCACCAGCCCGGATGGACTCCACTGGACGAAGTACAAGGATAATCCCGTGTTCGCGGCCGACCCGACCAACGAGTGGGAGCAGCATAAGGTTACAGCCTGCCAGGTGATCCCTGCCGGCGACTGGCACCTGATGTTCTACATCGGCTTTCGTGACGAGCACCACGCCCAGATCGGCCTGACCCGCTCGCGCGACGGCATCACCGGCTGGGAGCGTCATTCTGCCAATCCTATTATCTTCCCGACTGGAGGCTCCTGGGATGAGGACGCCTGCTACAAGCCTTTCGCCATATACGAGCAGCCGGCCAACCGCTGGCTACTATGGTACAATGGCCGAAAAGGCAGCTCCGAGCAAGTTGGTCTGGCAATTCACAACGGTAGAGACCTCAGTTTTTAATTGTCTTAATCCACCATCATGAGTGTTGTAACCCTCACTGTGCGAGTCCTACCGGCCCTTTGCCATCCTTTGCATTCCGCCTCCTACCCCTCATCATCGACCTGTACCACTGCCGCCTGAACCACTGGTCTGTCTTCGTCCGCTTCCTCGCCGGAACAATGCCAAGCTACACCTTATTGACAGCCTTCTCAATCTCAGCCCGCCATTTGTGCCGGAGTAGCATAGCGAGCTGAGCGTCTCCGCCAATTGTTTCTAATTGCATTTCAACCACCACCATCGCCGTTTAAGAGCGACTCTTGAAGGACTGAGAGTCGCTCTGTTACGCGCATGTGTTAGACAGTTATGAGCAAGGTAAAACAGTGTCATCTAAGCGACGCTGCGTTCTCATCTGCAGGAGCCAAGGCGATGGAGGCTTTCATGAGATAGCTGCACGTACAGCGGTCAGTAGCATCGGGCATTAGCACGAGGCCGCCGGCCACGATCGTGTTAATCCAACATCCGGGACGCACGGGTCCGTAGTTTTGGGTCGCGGAACTCCTCGACAGATCTGTATACCCCAACGTTCCAGACCGATATAGCAATAGATGGGTAGATCCCGTCATGGGCCCGCAGCCTCCCGGTTGACGATCCTCAATCGCAAAGTCAGGATTTCGCATTCCGGTAAGCAGGTCATAGGAGTAGGGTTGCACGTAGATGGTCGAGTCGTTGATAATGGGGCGGGAGATGTAACGCTCCCTTGTGTCCCAAAGGCGTTTTCCGTCAGTCGTGCGAAATCCGGTAAGCCTGTCCCCCTTCTCAGAGGGCAGTTGATATGAGCGTTGTGCATATTGATAACTCATGAGTAACACGTTGTGCTTTGAGCTCGCGGCGAGAGTGGTGCCGTAAATATCCGTACTCTGCTCCCACAGAATGCTGCCGGTGCCGGCATCAAGACACACCAAACGGGATGTCTCGGGCTGTACGGTCGCAGGGGCCTCGCTGTCCTCGTCGTTCTTAGGAAGATCCATCGTCTGCTTGGACTTATCTATCAGATAGACCCTGCCGTTGCCGATGGCGATAGCGTTATGCCCGATGGAGGCCTGGGCCTCGTAGACCCACCGGGTCTTGCCAGTCTCTATATCCAGGGCAAACAGGCTGCGGGACTGGGTCAGCAGATTCTCCATATTTGACACGTCCCTGAAGAGCTGTCGCACAACATGCGTCCGGTCGGCGCTCGTGCCGTAGAGAACACCCCCGTCACAGGCAATGAATCCCCACGCGCCATCTTTGTCCGGCATGGTGTACTCCCGCGTCAGCGTCCCTGTCTTGATGTTGATGCGCAGACACCGCCCGCCACGGCGAACAAACAAGCTGTTATCGGCAAGGCACATATTGCTTCCGGTACCGGCTGTTCCCAGGAGGTGTTCCTGGTCATAGGGTTCAAGAATGTTATCCATGCCATAGAACCAAAGTCGACATCCACTGTAGGCATCAACACCAAGCAGGCCATGAAGAGCTTCAATGATCATGATTCCGTTCTTGCATAACGGTGCGGGACCGCGTCCGTGCCTGCTGGACATCTGGATTCCGAAGTCCGTGAACCACCGCATCCTCAGGGGGCTACGCGCCAAATCATCCGTGGCACACAAGGTATTTGCCGCATCGGCATACTGATGTGTCCATTCGCTTGCGCCAGCCGGCGGCCGACCGACGGTTCGCCTGAGATTGCCTGGTTTGCCAATCAGTGCCACGCCATCATACGGGTGGAGGAGCCGTCTCATTTCTTCTGCGGGCACCACATGCCGGCTTTCGGTCACGGATCGTCCGGACACAACGAGTTTTGCGAAACTTGAGGGCAGACCCGTGCCGGCTGGTTCTCTTTCCAGGACAGTAACTCGGGTGCCATACAATCCGGCCTCGCTGAGATTCTTGCGGGCCAGCGCCACACGGCGGGGATTTCTATCAACGGCGATGATGTGGAGTTGACTTGCTTTGGCCAGCGCATAAGCCAGAGCCCCATCCCCACACCCAAGATCAACGCAATAGCCGTCTCTGAGGTTCGTTGCCTCAATGATCTCTCGGGCCACCTTGGCATGCAGCCCACTGTCTGAATATGGCGGCTTTCGACGCACAGTCTCCTCACTCGGCAAGCCAGGTTCATCGCTTTCTGCCGGAACAAGACAATAGATCGTGCCTTTGTCTGTGCCAACGTAAAGGGCTTGGTCCGCGACAGCCAAGCCGAGGGCCAGCCCGTCAAGTTCGATAGTTGTCACAACGGCCCTTGAGTCCATGTCGGCGGTGATGACCTTGCCGTTTAGTGTACCGGCTACAATCGTGTGTCCCGCAACCACCAGAGGCGGATTTGCCACCTGCGTGGCTCCAGGCCAGTCCGATGCTTCATTCGAAGCCGTTGCGCGCACGACCGAGGCACCGACCGGGTCTGAACAAGCGATGCTCCAGGCAATATCGCCGAGAAACAGCTTGCGCACGGGGGGACCGTTGGGGTCCTTTTCCTCGATCCACAGTGATGACTTC
>JBDREF010000336.1:0-26657 GCA_043820045.1 Planctomycetota bacterium
GGAGCTACCTTCACGTTTGATGCGAAAAAAATGGTATGTTCGAGCCGGCTGAATCCGCCAAGTTATTGCCGCTAAAGGAGTTAAAAAAACTTTCACATTCCCTATTTTCCTCCGGGGGTACCCCCGTATTTGATTCGAAAATCCGCTCGGTCCAGAGCACGAGAAATCCCGTTGCCGGGCCAGGAATTACGTAGTTACCGAAATAGACAAACCCGCCGCGATAGCCCAATATCATTTCACAGGTGGTGAAGGATGTACCCGCGAAACGATGGTGTTTCGAGGAGGAGTGTTGCTACATATCTGACGTGCTTTTGGATTTGAGGTGCGGGCAGGCGCGCCTTCATGGAAGCGCTCGCAGTCGGACCCGATATAGCTGCAAGCAGGGTTTCTGACAAGAAGTTGACTTCGGGCGGCCGTAGGCAAGGAGGCCAACGGCCTCTCGAAGTTACCCCCGCCGGGCGCACAAGATGTAATTGGTGCGATTCATCGCACCCTACCGCTTATCAAACGGCGATATGACCCAGCGACCCAGAGTGCCTTTCGGAGCCTCTACCTGACTCAGTCTCCCCACGATGCTTATTGGCATATCCGTACCGATTGGCAGCATCTTGATCTTCATCTCTATGTCACCATGAATAAGATTCATCTGCTCAGAGGATACAGGGAGATCGCTTGTGATGATAGTCGCCATTCCCGGCCCATCTATAACTGCCTCTGTTCCTGTGCAAATGACTGTCGAGGAAGGCGGGCGCGTCTCAAATATTGAAATGCCTGGGTAGGAATAGGACGAATGGAACCATACATGCTTGGGGGCAAGGCACAATTCCGTAGACAGAAATCGCAGATTTGCTTCGCACTTGTGATAGGGTATGACAATACGTTCACTGCTACCAGAAACAATGTATACGTCAATGGACAAACGGCCTGGAGGATATGGTCGATTATATTCATCGCGTTCCCCAGTCGATATTTGCAGGTGGCCGTCTATTAGTTCGAAAGCAGGAGCCTTGCTCACCGGATAGAGTAGTCTCAGAAGATCCATTCGAGTGGCTGTTCTCGTGGAACAGGCGTCTCTCCACGGAACTTCCAAAGTGACTTGCCCGCCGCCGGGGGTCTTGACCAAGAACGGCCTTCTATCCGTCTCCCAAAAAAGAGCGACAACGGTCTTGTCTTCATACGGAACGTTAAGGTGAGTAAGAACCGGCGATAGTTCATCAAACTTCGCTTCGATCGATTGTTTCCAGTTGGATATTTCTTCATAGCCTGCACCGGTGACCATCGCCTTTTTCTCATCAATGCCAATAAGCCAAAGAATGGGTTCACCTCGCGCGGCATTTGCATGGCCAGCTATCTGGCGGGCCGCTCGATGCGGATCTTCAGGCCATTCAGACTTCAATTCAACGCGAAAATCTTCAACAGGCTGTCGAGATATCACGCGTTCGATTACCTTGAGAGCCCAATTCTCAATATCAATCGGCCTCATCAAGTGCGCCCTCCACAATTTTTATCTCTTCTTCGGTTAGGCCGTAGAGGGCATAGACGAGCTGGTCGATTTGTTTGTCGCTGGCGTCGATTTGCCGCTGGATTCGTGTTTTGTCACCCGGCACTTTGGCGGTAGCTAATTTCTTGTGCAAGTCCAACATCTGCTGCACAAGAGATATCATGCGATCACAGAGGTCCTTCTCTCGATGCTTCGTGGTGTCAGGTATTCTTATAGGCAACTCCCCGAAGTATTGCTTCGTGCAAGTTATCCATCCACCTCTGAAGATATTGCTCGTCTGCTCTAAGGTCCAGTACAGGAGTCTGGAGTTGAGAAGCCCCAGCAGGTATTCCGCACAGACACAGGCACCGGCCGGGAGGTTTATTGTGAATCCACCACTCGCCATCGGACAGAGTGTCCCTCGCAGTTGGGCTGGGATGAGGGCAAAGGAGCCTTGTCTTGCCAAGAGTGGAACAGCTATACAAGCGCGATCGTGTAATTCAAGATTGCGGGGGGCACTGAATGAGAACCATGTCTTATACTGTTTTCTTTTCTCCAGAACTCGGCGGTTAGCCGAAAGATACCTGAACGCGTTGGGGAAACGTGTTCGCAAATCAGATTCGGAGTAAAGCGAGTAGTCGCCACTTTTCGCATCGTAGGGAAATATGATTCGCTGTGTGTGTGACAGAGAAAATACGTATCGTCCGAAATCGCTTGCAAAAAGTGGGGTCCGGAGGACTTCCGCCTCGATGCTGAAACTGTCATCTTCCAAAATGAACGCAGCGTCCGCACCTGTGCTGCTTCCTCTGCTCATATCTGCCGGAACATCAAGAAGTCTTACGCCTCCTTGTCGGATTTTGAGCAAAAGGGTCTCGGCCTTACCGGAGCGAAATGACCACGATCCTCTGCCCAGAGAGGATGCAGATATCCGCGCAAATGATATCCCATCGAGGGCGGAAGGTGAACCTTCGCTCTCAGCATAAAATGCCTCTTCCACAGGATTGCGGCTCAGGAAAAGCAAACACGTATAGGTGGACCCGCCGAACACCTGGCTGGCCTTGAAATCCACGACCTGCGCGACCGCTCGCTCTGAAGAAAGGAAGGCTCGCAAGCCCTCACCATAATCAGTGCGGAAGAATTTGTTTGGCAGGATAAAGCCGAGCAAGCCGTGAGATTGGAGAAGGGAATATGCCATTTCCACGAAATTGACATAGATGTCGAAATTCTTTACCGCGGAGGAATAACGTTGTGTGAAATAGTGGACCTGTTCGCGAGGAAAGCCCTGAATCCTCACGTATGGCGGGTTTCCGATTACGGCGTCGAAGCCGGGGTTCTTGCCACTGAAGATATCAGGGAATTCGGCGTGCCAGTCGAAGGCGTTGATTTTGTCGCGAAGCTCTTCTGGATTCCCGCCTTCGCGGGAATGACAAGAGGAGTAGAAGTCGGGGCCGATGAGGGAGTTGCCGCACTTGATGTTGGCGGCCAGGTCGGGCAGCGCCCGTTCGTGGAAGAGGCGGTACTGATTTTCGAGCGTCTGAGCATCCTCGCCTTCGAGGACTTTCAGCAGCAGCGATAGTTTCGTCACTTCTACGGCCTGCGAATCGATATCCACGCCGAAGATGTTGTTGAGCAGGATTCGCTTTTTCTCGGTGATGGTCAGCCGGTAGTACGAGACTGGTTTGTCGCCCGGCTCCTCGCAGTGACGAGTGCTATTGGCTTCGTAGATTTTCGGGTTTCGCCCCTTTGCGTTTTTTGCAGGGTCATTCTCGGTATAGAATCTGAGATGCCAATCGAGCAAATACTGATACGCCCCGATCAGAAACGAGCCTGAGCCGCATGCGGGGTCGAGGATACGAAGGTTCTCTACCTGGCGCGGCGTCTTGCCCTCGCAGAGCTTGCCGACGGTGTTCGTGACGATGTAGTCGACGATATATGAGGGCGTGTAATAGACGCCGCCCGCTTTCTTTACTTCGGGTTTGTCCTCGACGTTGGCACGATGCCCTGTTGTAAGTGTGATGACCTTGCCGAGGAACTGCTCATAGACATTACCTAAGATTTCTAAGGGCAGGACGGAAAATTCGTAAGGGCTTTGCGGATAATAGAGACTGTGCAAGATCCATTTGAGGTCTTTGTCGTCGATGATGATATTGGGCGTCAGCTCGTCGGGCCCTTCGGTTCGGTCGGGTTCATCGTGAAAATGGAACAGGCCCGAGTTGTACTTCTGGTCGGCCTTCTCGAATACCTCGCAAAGCCTCGGATAAGTTCGCTCGCCGCTGATTATCGATTGGAGCTGGCCGTAAGTCTCGATGCCTCTATCCTCGCACATCCGCAGAAACAGGATTCGGTCAATCGTGCGCTGAACCGAAAAGTTGATTTCTCTCACAGACAGCGTTCTGTTTCGCAGCGCGATAATCCGGGCGAGCATGTTGCGCCATTTCTCAATTTCCGCGAGGAATTCCTTATCGACGGTACTCGTGCCTCGTTTGCCTTTTGTGGCAGCAGCGAATTTGTCGAACGAGCCTTTCAGGATTGCTTCTCTGCTAAAGACCTCGGCAATCCTGGACCAGTTTTTGAGGTAGTCCTTGTAGCTGAACAACATAATCCTGGCGTTGTCGGCCCTGTCAGTCTGCTTTGGCCGTATCCGGCAGTCATAGACGGCGAACTCCTCGAAATCGGTCAGGATCGAGAGCGGCAGCTTCGCAGACCAGGCGTAACGCCTTAACTGGTAAGCCGGGTGCGGGTCTCCTTTGATGTCCACCGACGGTTTTTTCGCTTCCAGAAAGAACTTACGCACCCCGCCGATACGAAAACAGTAGTCGGGGGCCTTTGTCGCGCCGCCGATCTTGATGGCGTCTTCGTGAATAACGTCTTTGTAGGCATGGGCGTATCCGGCTTTGTTTGTAACGTCCCAGCCCAATTGCTCAAAAAACGGATCGATGAATTCCCGCCGAACCTGGGTCTCGTTATACTGCTGCGAACGATACGCTTCGATATGCTGGCCAAACGTCTCAACAAGTTCTGCAACTCTGGGAGGTATGTTAGTCATCCTGCACTTTTCCCTCGATTCTAAAAAAAGCCACAAGCGTTAAGGAATAATAACAAACTTATCCGGCTGTGTCAAAAAATCGACGGTGGAGAGGTCTTCCGGGAGATGGCGGACGCGGGCGGGCGGGTAATAATCTTTGGCAAGTGTTTGACGGCTGGGGGGGCGGGGTGTAAAATGCCGGTTTGTGCAGAATACGTGTGTGTTCTGATGTTTTGTTTGATTTGATAGGTAGATTTCTCCGCTCGCTGTCCCTTCGGCTTCGCTCAGAGCCTGTCGAATGGGGCTAAAGGCTGAGTTGGTCGAAATGACAAGGGTGGGTTGGCTGGTCGAAATGAGAACGTGGTGCGATTCATCGCACCCTGCTTGGCTCGGTTGAAATGAAAACGTGGTGTTAAATATCGCATCCTGCGTGGCTTGCGGGGTTTTTGAGTTGGGTAGGAGGCAGGAGGCCGTATATGGCAGTTAAAGAAAGGCGTCAGACAGCTTCACCGGTGGGGTCGGTCAGTGCCAAGACGGACGCCCAGGGTGCGCTTTCGACGGTTCGCAGCCTGCCGGAGTCGTTAGCGGCCGAGGCGGCGGTCCTGGGCTCGATGCTGCTCGACCCGGAATGTA
This sequence comes from Planctomycetota bacterium, assembly GCA_043820045.1. Lineage (GTDB taxonomy): Bacteria > Planctomycetota > Phycisphaerae > Sedimentisphaerales > Anaerobacaceae > JBDREF01. Next base: position 5,139 of record JBDREF010000336.1, read on the forward strand.
TCGGGGACGTCGTCGAGCTTCTGGAAAGCGAGTCGTTCTACCGGATCGAGCATCGCTACATTTATGACGCCCTGATCACGCTTTACGAGAAGAACAAGGGCATCGGAATAGATGCGGTGCTGCTGCGCGACGAGCTTGTCAAACGCAGCCGTCTCGAAGAGGTGGGCGGCGTCGAGTATATCGGCAGGGTTCTGGATTCGGTGCCTTCGGCGGCCAACGTCGCTTATTATGCGGGCATCGTCAAGAATAAGATGCTGCTGCGAGAGCTGATCACCGCCGCAGGCGAGATACTCGAAAACGCCTACGCCCAGACCGGCGAGCCCAGCGAGGCGCTCGACGACGCCGAACGCAGGATATTCGCCATAACGGACAGGAACGTCAGCAGCAGCGCCTCGGCGCTCAAGGACCTGGTCGTTCGCTCGTTCGAGCTGATAGAGAATCGCCAGGGCACGCACGTCACGGGACTGGACACCGGCTATTATGAGCTTAACGATATGACCTGCGGCCTGCAGGACGGCGAGATGATAATCGTCGCGGGCCGGCCGAGTATGGGTAAGACCAGCCTTGCCCTGAACATCGCCGAACACCTGGGCCAGGTCGAGAAGGTCCCGACTGCGATATTCTCGTTGGAGATGGGCCGCCAGCAATTGGCCGAGAGGTTCCTGTGCAGTATCAGCGAGATCGACAGCCAGAAGGTCCGGCGGGGCCTTCTCGGCGACGAGGATTACAAGAAGCTTGCCGACGCCTGCGCGGAACTTTCCGAAGCCCCGATTTATATCGACGATACATCGACGCTTACGCCGCTCGAACTCAGCGCCAAGGCAAGGCGGCTGAAAAGCAAGTACGACATAAGGTGCGTTATAGTCGATTACCTTCAGTTGATGCATCTCGGCACCGGACGAAGCGAATCGCGTCAGCAGGAGATTACCACCATCTCGAGGTATCTCAAAGCCCTGGCAAGGGAGCTGAGCGTTCCGGTAATAGTCCTGAGCCAGTTGAACCGCTCTCCGGAGGGCCGGGAAGGACACAAGCCCAGAATGAGCGACCTGCGCGAGAGCGGCAGTATCGAGCAGGACGCCGACGTTATAATGCTGCTGCACCGCGAAGACTACTACCACCGCGGCGAGGATGGTTACGAGCCGAACAATACGGCGGAATTGATCATCGCCAAGCAGCGGAACGGACCGACCGGAACCGTCAAGCTGGTATTCAGGGAAAAAGTTACACGATTCGAGAACGCCTCTCACGCGGCCGAACAGGCAACGCCGTTTTAGCGGCAGGCCTGTGATTCGCGGCTGGTCCGGCGATTCGCGAGAAGAAATGGGATACGGGATGCTAAAAATTGTTGGGATTGCTGTTATTGCGACTTTGATTGCCGGGCCGCTCTTGTGCCGTGCATCTGCTGCGAGCCAGGGGGAAAATGACGAGGCAACTGCATCAGCCGCAGACAGCACCGGCAGAGTCATTATCAAGTCGATCGAATTCGTGGGCAATCGCAAGTACAAAGATAAAACTCTGAAAAAGAAGCTGGACTTCGAGAAAGGCAGTTACCTCGATCCGATACTGCTCGAGGCCGGCAGGACGGCGATAGCGGAATACTATCGGAAAAAAGGTTTTGCCCGGACCGAGGTGGCGGTGGAAAAAGAAGGGCTGCCGGAGGGTAAGGTCGTCTATGCGATCGTAGAGGGTCCGAGGCTCAGAATCAAATCGGTGAGGTTCGAGGGTAATGAGTCTCTGAAGACCGGCGACTTGAAGAACGCCATAAAGACAGATACGCGGAGCTGGCTTGTCTGGCCCGCCTACTACACAGAGGAGAAAGTAGCCGCGGACATAGAGAAGCTCGGAACTATCTACTGGGAACGGGGCTTTCTGGATCACCGCATAGAAGTCGAGGGTACAACCGACATTATTTTCGTGATAAACGAAGGCCCGGTTTATAAAGTCAGGAACCTTATTCTGACCGGCAACACGCATTTCGACGATGCGACTCTCCTGGCTGGTCTGCAACTGGAACCGGGACAGACCTATTACAGTCGAAGAGCCGAGACGCACGTCCGGCAGATTCGTAAGCTCTACGGCGAGAACGGCTTTGTGGACGCCGAGGTCAGCCAGAGCCCGGTTTTTGTCGAGGGCGACCACGTCGTGGACGTGGAATTCAGAATTGTGGAGGGCAGCCAGTTCAGAATCGGCAAAGTTGACATCATCGGCAACGAGCAGACGCAGGACAAAGTCGTTCGGCGGATACTCGACGAGTACGACTTTACGCCGGGGCAGTTGTATAACGCCGATATGGCGCCCAGGCAAGGCGGCGGCAAACTGGAACGATACGTGCAGACGATGACTTTAGCCGACCAGGTCATCATCAAACCCGTCAAGCCCGCCGACGGAGCCGACGACCGCAGGGACGCACAGGTGGACGTCAAGGAAGGCCTGACCGGGATGTGGAACCCCGGCGTGGCCATCGGAAGCGACAGCGGCATTATCGGCCAGTTGCTCTGGCAGCAGCGAAATTTCGATGTTCACGACTGGCCCGAGAGCTTCGGCGAGTTTATTACAATGAACGCCTTCAAAGGCGCCGGCCAGACCTTGAGAGTCGCACTGGAGCCGGGGACGGTAGTGAGCTACTACTCGGTCACGTTCAACGAGCCGTACTTGAATGACAAGCCCACGTCGCTCGAAGTGGGAGGCTCCAGTTGGGAAAGGTGGCTGGAGAGCTATGACGAGAAGAGGAAAAAAGGGTATTTCGGTTTCGAGAATCGATACAAGAACCGGTGGCGGGCGAGCCTTGGCTTCAGGGCCGAAAACGTCAATGTGGGCGATCTCGATATCGATGCACCGCAGGAAATCATCGACGTCAGAGGCAACAACTTCCTCGCCGGGGCGAAGTTCGGCATCGGCAGAAATATGACGGACGACAGGTTTACGCCGAGTTCGGGTAATACTTTCGACGTCAGCTACGAGCAGGTCACCGGCGATGAGGATTTCGGAATACTGAGAGGCTCCCGCATCGAGTACTGGACCCTGTACGAGGATTTGGCCGAGCGAAAAACCGTGCTGGCCTTCAAGCTTCTCGGTGCGACTACGTTGTCCGACGCTCCTCCTTTCGAGAAGTTCTACGGCGGCGGCACGGGCACTTACGGCCTGAGAGGTTTCGACTACCGGGGCGTGAGCACGAGAGGTCTTCAGACCGGCGGCGTGCCTTTTCCGGAGCGGAAGGACCCGATAGGCAGCGACTGGATATTCATAGCCAATACGGAAGTTGTCGTACCTCTGGTAGGTGAAAATGTTGCGGCGCTGGCGTTCGTCGACAGCGGAACGGTGGACACCGGCAGGTATCGCGCTGCGGTCGGAACGGGCATACAAATAATAATACCGCAACTGCTCGGGCCTATGCCGATGAGGTTCGAGCTTGCCTGGCCGTTCATGAAGGACGACGAAGACGAAACACGGGTGTTCAGTTTCCGAATGGGAAGTCTGTATTAGACGCATAATTGAGTTTTCGAACAGAGCAAGAATCTGGAAAGGATGATTTTATGAAGAGCAAAGTTTTAGCTTTAGGTTGTTTGATGAGCGTGGTTGTTCTTTTTACTATCCATCAGTACGGCACGGCCCGGGCGGGGGCTGGCGTCTCGGCCAGCAAGATAGGCGTCGTCAGTGTCTCGCGGGCGCTGCGGGATTGCCAGGCGACGGCCAAGTACCGGGAAAAAACCGCCGCTGAAAACGATAAGATGGCCCTGGAGGAAGCCAGGCTCACCAGAGAGGTCCAGGGGCTGACGGGGGAGATCAGGGCATTGAGACGCGGCAGCGAAGATTATATGGCGAGGTACAAGGAGCTGCTGCAAAAGCAGGCCGAACTGAAGGTCCTCGAGGAGTACAACAGTCAGCAGAGCGGATTAAGAGACCGCAACTGGACTGAGCAGCTTTACAAAGAGATTCTGACGGTGGTGAAAGATCTCTCGGAGAAAAAGGCCCTGGAGATGGTGCTCGAACGGACCGAGCCGACATTCCCCGTGGCGACTGCGGACCAGTTGATGATGACGCTGAGCACCCATAAGGTGCTGTACGATGGCGGATGTCTGGATATTACCGACGAGGTGATAGCCGAATTGAATAAGAAAGATTTGAAATTCGACAACTAAGCACCGGAGAAAGGGCCAAGTCCCGGCCCGAAAGGACCGGGAACCGTTGAAGAATACTCACTATTCGCTTGTACTATTCATCGTCTTGAGTGTACATCCTGACCACTTTTCGAGGCGTTCGATTTGCAATGAAATTGACAGTTACACAATTAGCTCAGCGGCTCGGCGCCGAACTGGCCGGCGACGCCGGTGATCCCGGCAGGCAGATAACCGCCGTCAGCCCGATCGAGACAGCAGGCGAAAATGAGGTTACTTTCGCCGCAGATGAAAAACGCATGGCTTCGCTCAAGCGCTGCCGAGCCGGTGCGGCTATTGTCTCGGAACGTATCGACGGCCTGGAGATGCCGCAACTGATCGTCAAGAACGTCAACGCGGCTCTTATAGAAGCGTTGTCCATTTTTGCCCCCAAACTGAAGGCCCCGGCCGAAGGTATCGACCCGACAGCCAGGCTCGCCGACAACGTGAAGATAGCCGAAGGCGTCAGCATCGGCCCGGGCGCGGTTATTGACGACGGCGTCGAAATCGGAGATAATAGCATAATCGGCAGTGGGTGCAAAATCGGTGAGAATTCGAAGCTCGGCAGGAATTGCCGGCTCGACAGCAACGTCGTCATATACCGCAACTGCAGGCTGGGCGACAACGTAATCATCCAGGCAAACAGCACCGTCGGCTCAACGGGCTTCGGGTATTCGTTCATCGAAGGTTCGCACAGGCTCATCCCGCATAACGGCGGGGTGGTGATCGAAGATTTCGTCGAGATAGGCGCAAATTGCTGCATTGACAGGGCAAAGTTCGGAAATACGGTAATCGGAGCAGGAACAAAAATAGATAATCTCGTGCAAATCGCGCACAACGTGGTAATCGGCAAATGCTGTCTGATAGCGGCACTCGTCGGCATCTCCGGCAGCTCCAAACTCGGCGACGGCGTAGTATTGGCCGGCCAGGTCGGCCTGGCGGACAATATCGAGATAGGCGACGGCACGATGGTCGCCGCCCAGTCGGGCGTGATGAGCAGCGTCCCGGCGGGGCAGAAGATGGCCTGGACGCCGGCAATGAAGAGAGAAGATGCGTTCCGAACGGTCGGCCAGATAATGCGACTGCCGAAGATGGCTGCGAAGCTGAAGGAACTGGGCAAGAGGCTGGAAAGACTTGAAGCTGCAGAAGACGATAAAAAGTGAAGCCAAGATCCGAGGTCACGGCCTGTTCGGGGGTAAGGAGGCAAAGGTCGTCTTCCGTCCGGCCCCCGCGGATTCCGGTATAACTTTCATTCGGACCGATGGGCCTGAGCCGGTGCGGATCAGCGCCGTTGCGTCCAATGTCGCCGAGCGCAGCCGCCGTACCACGCTGAAGAAAGGCTCGGTCAGCATAGAGACCATCGAGCACTGCATGGCCGCCATCAATGCGCTCGAGATAGACAACATCATTATCGAGGTCAACGGCCCGGAACTGCCGGCCCCCGACTGTAGTTGCGCCGAGTACTTCAAGGTTCTCAAACGCATCGGACTTACCGAGCAGAATGTCACGCGCAAAGAGTATGTCATCAACAAGCCTATCACCATCGCCGCCGGCGACGCGTGCATTTACGCCCTGCCCAACTCCGACAACGGATTGAGCCTGACCTACGATCTCGACTACGGCGGACACACCGGGATCGGCAGGCAGATATTCAGTTTCCGGCTAACGCCGGAGAGCTTCGAGCAAAACCTGGCCACGGCTCGAACTTTCCTGCTCGAGGCCGAGGCAAAGCAGTTCCAGGCCCGCGGCATGGGAACGCACATCAGCCCGCGGGACCTTCTGGTCATCAACTCGGACGGACCGATCAAGAACAGTTACAGATTTCCCAACGAGTGCGTCAGGCACAAACTCGCCGATTTGATCGGCGATCTGGGACTGGTCGGACGGGCCATCAAGGGCAGGATTGTGGCCTACAAGAGCGGCCACTCGCTGAATCAGCAGCTTGCAAGAAAACTGTACGAGGCCGCCCAACAGCAGGAGCGCATGGCCAAGTTCGGCACGGATGCACTGCTGGACATTCGGCAGATTGCCAAGATCCTGCCGCACCGCTACCCGTTCCTGCTCGTGGACAAGGTGATCGAAATCGAAGGAGACACGCGTATAAAGGGCATAAAGAATGTGACCTTCAACGAGCAGTTTTTCCAGGGGCATTTTCCCGGCACGCCAATTATGCCCGGCGTTCTTATTGTCGAAGCGATGGCGCAGATCTCCGGCTTGCTGTTCGCCCAAAGACTGGAACATACCGGTAAGCTGGCGGTGCTGCTGAGTATGGATAATGTAAAACTCCGCAAATCGGTCGTCCCCGGCGACCAGTTGATTCTTACCTCCGAGACGATCAAACTGCGCAGCAGAACGGCACATTGTAAGTGCAAAGCCATGGTCGGCGATGTAGTGGCAGCCGAAGCACAGATCAGATTCATGCTGGTCGATGATGAAAGAGTGTAGAGAAGATTCTTTAAAGAGGTAACATGACCCAGATACATCCCAGTGCAGTAATCCACAAAGATGCTCGATTGGCTGAGGACGTGGCCGTGGGCCCGAATTGCGTCGTGGGAAGCGGCGTCGAGATCGGTGCCGGCACGATACTCGAGGCCAACGTAGTCATCGGCAAGAACGTCAAGATGGGCCGGCAAAATTATCTTTTTCCCAACTGCGTGATTGGAAGCCGGCCGCAGGTCCTGCGCCTCGGCCTGGACGCCGAAATCGGCAGACTCGAAATAGGCGACGGAAATGTGATTCACGAACAGGTCACAATTCATCCCGGCATTCACCCCGGAACATCTACGAGAATCGGGAACGAGAATTTCCTGATGGTCGGCGTTCATATCGGGCACGACTGTACGCTCGAAGACAACATTGTCATGAGCAACAGCGTCCAGATAGGCGGGCACTGCAAGATTGAGACCGGAGCATGGTTCAGCGGCCTGTCCGCCTCGCATCAGTTTGTCACCGTCGGCAAGTGGTGCTACGTGGCGGGCCTGGCCGGGATCACCCGCGATATCCCGCCGTTCCTGACTGTAAGCGGACATTACCCGCCAAGAGTCAGAGGCGTCAACAAGCGAGGTCTGACTCGGGCCGGGCTGGACGAGCAGCAGCAGGAAAACATATTCGAGGCATACAAACGGCTCTACAGGCAGCCCGGCACGTTGCTGGAAAACACCGCGGCCTTGTCGCTGGAGGACGGGCTCGATAAGAACGTCCGGGCCATAATTGATGCCATCGAAAAAAGCAGCAAGCATCAGTTCGGCAGGTACCTGGAAACATTCAGAGAATAACAAACGTAAAGTGGCTGATTCGACTTGCCTGACTCGCCAACCACTGAATAGGAATACGAAATGCAAAACACGAAAGTGCGAACCGCGGTCATAGGCGCCGGTAAAATGGGGACTATACACGCGAAGGTTTATAGCCAACTGCCGCAAAGCGAGCTTGTTGCCATAGTCGATATCGACGCCGACAAGGCTAGGCGCCTGGCCGATCAATACGGCTGCATGTCCTCCGCCAACTGCGAGGACGTGCTCGGCAAGGTCGACGCCGTAACGATAGCAACGCCGACGGTGACACATCTGAACCTGGCGAAGACATTCATCAAGAACAATATCGCGGTGCTGATTGAAAAGCCTCTGGCGGCCAATGTCAGGGAAGGCAAAAAAATCGTCGCCCTTGCGAAGAAATACGACAGCGTGGTGGCGGTCGGTCATTCCGAGAGGTGCAACCCCGTCGCCCAGGCGATAAAAAGACTCAACATCAAACCCAAATTTATCGAGGCCAACCGCATCAGTCCGTACCCGTTCCGCTCGACGGACGTGGGCGTGGTTCTTGATGTCATGATCCACGATATAGACATTATCTTGTCCCTGGCGGCAAGTAAGATTGAGAAAGTGGACGCGGTCGGCGTCAACGTCGTCGAAGACAAAGAAGACATCTGTAACGCAAGAATCGTTTTTGACAGCGGCTGCATCGCAAATATCACGGCGTCCAGACTTGCCCTGAAAACCGAGAGAAGGGTCAGAGTGTTCAGCCGGCAGGCGTATCTAAGCGTGGATTATCTCAAGAAAAGTGGAATCATCATCAAAGCCGGCCCGAATATCAACGTCGTCAAATGGATACAGGAGCACAGGCAGGCCGGCGACTTCGACCTGACAAAGGTAAACTGGCCGGACCTGCTGCATATCGAGCAGCTCGAAATAGACGACAAGGAGCCCATCCGTCTTGAGCAGGAGGCCTTTCTGGAGGCGGTTGTCGATAGATCGCACATGCCTGAAGTGAGCGCCCAGGAAGGATTGGCTGCACTGGAATGCGCCGCGGCGATTCTGGCCTCGGTTAAGAAACACAAGTGGCATGAGAAAATCGGCGACGACGAATAGCGAACGGTTCGCAGGATAGACAAAACGTCGTCCCATCGGATTCAGTGAGAGGCGAAAACTATGATTGGCAAGTCCTGGTTATACGTATCGTTGACGGCCGCCGTGTTGCTCTGCGGCTGCAACGGGAAAACGCAAGATTCAAAGTGGGAAAGGAAAATCGTGAATTCAGAAAAGATTGTCGTCAAACTTCAAACAAGCAAGGGTAATATCGTCATCGAACTCAACGGGCAGGCCGCTCCCGTCACGGTCAAAAATTTCCTCAGATACGTAGACGACGGGTTCTATGACGCGACGATCTTTCACAGAGTCATAGCGGGCTTCATGATACAGGGCGGCGGCTTCACGGCCGATATGACACGCAAGAAAACGCACGATCCGATAGTCAACGAAGCGAATAACGGCCTGAGCAACGAGCGGGGCACAATAGCAATGGCCCGCACCGGCGACCCCCACAGCGCCACGGCCCAGTTCTTCATCAACCACAGCGACAACACTCCCCTCGACTATGCCGGCGCCAACAGTCCTGGATACGCGGTATTCGGCAAAACAACTGAGGGAATGGACGTCGTAGATGCAATCGCAGCGGTCAAGACAACCACGCGCAACGGCATGGAGGACGTTCCCGTAGAACCCGTAGTGATTAAGTCCGCAAGTATCGTGGAATAAGCAGCAGCCGCACTCAGGGCGTCACGACGGGACTTTTTCCCTATGCCTATGCCCTATATTTTTTTCGCCAGCGGCATTTTTTCCGTAACGAAGACCCGCCCTTCGGCCTCTTTAATATTAGACGGCAGACATTTATGAAGGTGGACTTTGAAAGGGAAAAATTATGGCGAAGACTTTAAGAAGCCTCGTTCTATTGGCTGTCGCAGTGCTCTGCATCGTGCTCATGGCCGGCTATTCCACAGGGCCAAAGGCCGAAGGGCAGGCAAACCAGAACAATAAAGCCGAAGCCCCGCAACCTGATGAGTGCATCCTGGTCGAGGCATTCGTAGTCGAGGTCAAACTCGCCGCACTTGATGAGCTGGGAGTCAGTCCCATAGGCCAGAAGCCCAACTCCGTGTCTGTGGAAAACATCCTCCACTGTCTGGGCGCCAAGGATATGGCACAGGTCAGTACAGGACTGAAAGTATCGCTCAAGTCAGAGGAAAGCGGAGAGGCCAAGACAACAGAAACGGTTTACGTGGAACACCTGGTAAACGCTCCGGGCGGCAAGAGGCCCGATGGCCGGAGCCCCTTGGTTTCGAAAAGCTTCAAGAGCCACAACGTTGGCAGGCAGTTTAACGCCAGGGCATTTATCCGCCCGAACGGCATGATACTTGTGGGCTTCGCATTCGATCAAAACACATACCGGCAGACTGCCGACGACGACGAAGCACCAGAAAATACTGTCACCAGGCGATGGTCGGGCGAGGCATATCTCGACCCGGGCCAGCCGGCGATAGTCGGCGCGACACAGGATGAAGAGACGGCGGTTCTTCTGATTCTCTGCGCCGACGTCAAGGGCAAGTGAAGTCTGGAACCGCTCAGGGTTTTAGTTTAAGCTTGCCGACCAGTTGGTGGGCAAGGCGGGTCGGCTCCGGCAGGCGATATTTCGTCGTACAGGCGAGCGTGGTCTCTATCGCATCGGCCAACCGGCATTTGTTGCCCACCGATACGAATACCGGCTTGACGTTGGTGCGGGTCCTGACGACCGCGCCGATCGTTTCAGGCTCGCCCCCCTGCCTGCCCTTTTCGTCTCTCAACAGACTATAGCCGCCTTTTTCTAACGGCGGTTCCTCGTAGGTGCCGGTCAGGCGGCTTTTTGCACAGCCGATGGTTGGCTTGTCGAAAAAAAGGCCCAGATGCGCCGCTAAGCCGAGCCGGCGCGGATGGGCGACGCCCTGGCCATCGATGATGAATACATCCGGCCGCACTTGCAGCTTTTCGACCGCAGCGATACATACCGGGGCTTCTCGAAAGGAAAGCAGCCCGGGTATGTAGGGAAAAGTCACTTTTCGAACCGCACTGGCCGTTTCGACAAGCTCAAAATCGGGTAGCCGCAAAACAACAACTGCGGCGAAAATCCGCCCGCCGTCCCTGCTGAACGCACAATCAAGCCCCGCAACCAGCCTCGGAGGAGCCTTCAGAGGCGTAAACTGCACCTTCCCGGCAAGGCTGACCTGCAACTGCCGGGCCTGCGAATAAGACAAATCCCAGTCATGCAGCTTTTTCGTTTCCATGCAATACTTAATCTAACTTGGCCAGTTTTTCCTCAAGGTCACTTGCTGGCGTAAAGTACCAGGTTCTGCCTATTTTCCGGCTGGTCAAAAGACTGCGATTCTCCAAGTCCAAAAGGTCAAATCGACTCGTCTGATAGACTACATTATGGCTTGTTTGATGTGATTTGATTGTGTAGCGATGGTGAGGATGTCGGAGGGCATGACTGACCAGCGCACGTTGGCGATGGTTGAGGACTGCAGTGCCTCGAAGCTCGCGCTCGATAGCCTGTAGAGTCGCAGTCTTGCGTTCGATGTATTTGTGAAGTTCGGTTACTGCCCGTCGAATCACATCAAGATGATAAAGAACAAAGTACGTGAGATCGTTATCATCTGTCTCCGTGTAGAGGAAGGCACGACCATATTTTGCGGGTGCTTTGCGAATAATCTGTGAAATGGAAATGAACTCGAATAGCCAGAAGTTATGGCGCAGCATTGACCAGTAGAATAATGCCCTGGCAGTCCTGCCATTCCCGTCGACAAAAGGATGGTCGTAGGCCAGCCAGAAGTGCAATATAATCGATCTGATCACAGGATGGATGAATCCTTGGGGCGCTGTGCCATTTGCAAAATCGCACATACGGACCAGTCTCTCCTCGAGTTGGTCCGCAGTGGGAGGATCATGAAAGACTTCGTTGTAAGGATCGATAATGTGTATCTGTTCATCAGCCGTACGGAATCGCCCTGCTGCTGACGGTGCATCTAATGTTTCCTCTGTAACAAGTCGGTGTATCTCAAAGATCAGCTCTCTTGACAAAGGTTCATTCTTGATCTCGCCGATTCGCTGCATAGTCTTAAAGTTGTTAAGAATCATGCGTTCGCTTCTGTCACGCGGAGGGCGGCCAGTTTTGATCATCTCCTTGGCTACCCTTCGAGTTGTTGCTGCTCCTTCGAGTTGACTTGAGGTGATTGCCTCTTGGATAAGTGAGCTAATGTAGTATTGGTCCCTTGTATTTGGATTTGTGATTTGTTCCGGCATTCGTATCAGCCCACCAGCGCCTTGGTCTATCTCATGAAGTATTTCCGGAATAGGGTCTACTTCAAGGTAATTAAAAGGTGTTCCGTATTTGTCGGTCAGCGTAACCTGCTTGAAAAGATTTCGGCGCCGCATTTTCAGAGCGTACCACCATTGTTGGTGTGTAAGTCCTTTTGGGGGATTGTAGTAAATAAGCCTGTCCCAATGAAGGTACTTGCCTCGAGTAGAAAGAGCGACTCCTTCGCCAAAAATCTTGAAAATCAACTCTTGATCATCCCTGATTTGGGCCCATATTTCCCCAATTTCAGGTGGCTTTTTTGGCATCTTCATCGCGTTATCCTCAGCATCAACATAGAGATACAAACATACTACTAATTATATACTAATTTATTAAGATTTAGTATATAACTCTTCCCGCCCCAGCCAAATACTAATTTTACATATTTTAGTATTAAATCAGTATGACGCTGACAAGACTCGCTTGTGCCGATAATATCGCCCGCCAGGCCCGTAACCGAGGAATTTGAATCGACTGAAAAACACATTTTACCTTTCCGGGGTGTTTTGTTACAATTGCGGGTTTGTGTAATTGTCGAATTTTACAGCAGTATTACCTGGGGTAGCAATAAAACAGGATGGCCGGGCGAGCGGAAAAAGTCATACGGATTACGGGTGCAGCCGAGCACAATCTCAAGAATATCAATCTCAGCGTACCGCGAGACAAGCTGGTGGTAATCACCGGTATCAGCGGCTCGGGCAAGAGTTCGCTTGCCTTCGATACGATTTACGCCGAAGGTCGCAGAAAATACGTCGAGTCGCTGAGCGCCTACGCGCGGCAGTTTCTCGAACAGATGCAGAAGCCCGCCGTAGCGGAGATTACGGGCCTGCCCCCCACTATCGCAATCGAGCAAAGAAGCGCCAGCCACAATCCCCGCTCGACAGTGGCTACCACTACCGAAATCTACGATTATTTCAGGCTGCTCTTCGCCCGCGTTGGCCAGCCGCACTGCTGGGTATGCGGCAAGGAGATTACAAGCCAGCATTCATCGCAGATAGTAGAGTCGATTCTTTCCCGGCCAGAGGGCACCAAAGTCCAGGTCTGTGCGCCACTGGTCAGAGGCAAAAAGGGTGAGCACAAGGACATTTTTGTCGGGATACAGCGAGAAGGTTTCGTCCGCGTCCGCGTTGACGGAGCGACCTATGACGTGCGTAATGTCCCGGCCCTGAACAAGAATAAGAAACACGACATCGCGGCGGTTGTTGACAGATTGATAATCAAGGACGTCATTCGCATTCGGTTGGCCGATTCGGTCGAGACCGCGCTGAAACTCGCTGAAGGCGTTATCCTGGTTTTGCTGCAACAGCCCGATGCAGACAAGGCGAACGGCGGCAACGGTCAGTGGGACCAGATCGTTTACAGTGAAAAGTTTGCATGTTCAGACCATCCGCAGGCCAGCCTCGAAGAACTCTCGCCGAGATTGTTCAGTTTCAACAGCCCCTACGGTGCCTGTAAGAGCTGCGACGGCCTGGGGACGATTCTGGAGTTCGACCCCGACCTGATCGTGCCCGACAAAAGCGTCTCGCTCGAAAGCGGCGCGATCGACGCCTGGCGCAAAGGCGGCAAGAGAATGAACATATTCTACAACAGGCTCGTCAAACGCTTCTGCAAGAAAACGGGCATCAGCAAATCGGTAGCGTTCGCGCAAATACCGGAAGAGTACAGAACGATCCTGATGAACGGGACCGGCCGCGCCGACGAGCAGAAACACGGCATGGCGTTCGAAGGCGTAATCCCGAACCTAATCCGGCGGTGGGAAAACACCACCAGCGAGTACGTAAAGACCAGATTGACCAGCTACCTCTCGCAGCAACCCTGCCGGACCTGCGAAGGCGCCCGGCTTCGCCCCGAGGCCGTCGCAGTCACGGTCGGAAACAAGAATATCCACCAATTGTCCGCCCTGAGCATCGAGAAGGCGCAGAGCTTCTTCAGCAAGTTGAAGCTGGATGAGGAAAAAACCATCATTGCCGCCGCGGTGCTGAAGGAGATAAAAGCACGGCTGAAATTCATGGTCGACGTCGGACTCGGGTATCTGACCCTGGACCGGACCAGCAGCACCTTAGCCGGCGGCGAAGCCCAGCGAATCCGCTTAGCTACGCAGGTCGGAAGCGGCCTGGTCGGCGTCTGCTATGTGCTCGACGAGCCGACAATAGGCCTGCACAAGCGCGACAACGACCGATTATTGGGAATACTGCAACGGCTCACCCGATTAGGCAATACAGTCATCGTGGTCGAGCACGACGAGGATATTATCAGGAGCGCCGACCATATCATCGACATAGGACCGGCCGCAGGCGCGCACGGCGGCGAACTCATCGCGCAGGGCAGCCTCAGTGACATCATCAACTGCGAAAACTCACTGACGGGAGACTACCTGAGCGGCAGGAGGAGCATAGACCTTCCGCTGAAGAGAAGGCGCTACAACCTGAGAAACTGCATCGAGGTAAAGGCCGCAGCGCAGAACAATCTGAAGAACATCGACGTTAAATTTCCGCTCGGAGTGTTCATCTGTGTCACAGGCGTCTCCGGTTCCGGAAAGAGCACTTTGGTCAACGAGATTCTGCTCAAAGCTCTCAAACGCCGGCTCTATCAATCCCGGGAAAGGCCCGGCAAACACAAAACCGTTCTAGGCACTTCGCAGATCGACAAGGTAATCGAAATAGACCAGTCGCCTATCGGAAAGACGCCGAGGAGCAACCCGGCGACATATACCGGCGCCTTCGACGTGATAAGGAAACTGTTCAGCATGACGCGGGAGTCGAAGATTCGAGGCTACAAGCCCGGCCGATTCAGCTTCAACGTCAAAGGCGGCCGATGCGAATCCTGCAAGGGGCAGGGAACGAAGAAGATCGAGATGCACTTCCTGCCGGATGTTTACGTCACGTGCCAGAACTGCAAAGGCACAAGATTCAACCAGGAAACCCTCGCGGTCACGTACAAGGGCAAGAATATCGCCGACGTCCTCGATATGAGAATCGACGATGCCCTTAACTTCTTCGCCAACTTTCCGACCATCGTGCGGATATTGAAGACACTGACCGACGTCGGATTGGGCTATATGCAGCTCGGCCAGGCCTCAACAACGCTCTCCGGCGGCGAAGCTCAGCGTGTGAAACTTTCGGCGGAATTAGGCAAAGCGGCGACCGGACACACCCTTTATCTGCTCGATGAACCGACCACAGGGCTGCATTTCGCCGATATTCACAGCCTGCTGAACGTTTTGCAGCGGCTGACGGATTGCGGCAATACCGTGGTAGTAATCGAGCATAACCTTGATGTTATCAAGACGGCGGATTATATTATAGACCTTGGCCCCGAAGGTGGAGATGCCGGCGGCGAGGTCGTAGCCGCAGGCAAGCCCGAGGATATCGTCAAGACCAAGAAAAGCTATACGGCCAAATTCCTGAAAGCAAAGCTCGCAGAAATCAAAACGGAAGGCGAATAACAGGATGTGGGAATTCCGGTTGCGTGGAATTGAGGATTTGAAGCAGCTTGGCAGGCGGCTCGGGGTCTGCGTCGAGGCGACGGAGGATGTCTCGATTCTGGCCGCGCCGGTGCGGGCGGGCGAGCTGGTAATATCGAACTCGCTGGCCGTACATCCCATGGAAGGCTGCGACGGCGATTCCCAGGGCCGGCCGGGAAAACTCACACTCAGGCGATACGAAAGATTTGCCGCAGGCGGAGCAGGGCTGATCTGGGCCGAGGCGACGGCGGTTGTTCCCGAAGGCAGAGCCAATCCGAGGCAACTGTGGCTGCATGAAAAGAACAAGGACAGTTTCGCCGCGATGGTCGCAATGATGCGGCAAGCGGCGGCAAAGGGCATGGGGGCCGACCATAAGCCGGTAATCGTGCTGCAGTTGACGCATTCGGGCCGATACAGCAAGCCCGAAGGCGCCGCGCAGCCGATGATTGCCCAGCGCGACCCGTATCGCGACGCCCTGGTCCCTCAGCAGACGCCAAATCCAAACGGCAAGAGCAGGATACCGGACGACTGGCCGCTTGTCACGGACGACTATCTCGACAGACTCCAGGATGCCTACGTGGAAGCGGCGAAAATTGCGTACGAAGTCGGATTCGACGCTGTCGATATAAAGTCCTGTCACGGGTACTTGATCAATGAGCTGTTCGGCTGCCGCGAGAGGAAAGGCAAATACGGCGGCTCGTTCGAGAACCGCACCCGGCTGCTGCTGGAGACAATCGATAAGATTCACAGCAAGCTCGGCAAAGGCGCATCCGTGGTGACTCGTTTGGGCGTTTATGACGCCATACCTTACCCGTACGGCTGGGCCGTTGACAAGGACGATTACACAAAGCCGGACCTGACCGAGCCGAAGAAGCTGATCGCGCTGCTGCGCCGGCGCGGCGTCGGTATCATCAACATCACCATTGCAAATCCGTATTACAATCCGCACGTCGGCAGGCCGTTCAACGAGCCGATAGTTGGCGGCTACGAAGAGCCGGAGCATCCGCTCGCCGGCGTGAGCAGGCTTGTCGGCATAACCGGCGAAATCCAGCAGCAGTTTGCCGACACCGCTATCGTCGGCACGGGTTATAGCTGGCTGAGGACCCTTTTCGCCAACGTGGGGGCAGCAAACAAGGCGGGCGGCCTGACCACCCTCGTCGGCGCCGGCCGAATGGCGTTTGCATATCCTGATTTCGCCAAAGATATTCTAACGACCGGAAAAATGTGTCCGGAGAAGGTCTGTGTCGGTTGCAGCGCCTGCACACAGATAATGCGCGACGCCGGAATGACCGGCTGCGTAGTGCGGGACAACAAGGTTTACGGGCCCATATTCCAGCACGGCCGAATGAGCGACAGGGAAAATCTTGTCAGGCTCGCCGCTTCCTGCCGTAAGTGCCAGGAGCCGACGTGCCGGCTTGGGTGCCCCGCCGATGTTGATATTCCGAAATTCATCAGCCAGTTTCTGGACGGCGATGAAAGGGCCGCCTACGAAACGCTCAGAGAAGCGAATATGTTTCCGGAGGTCTGCGCATGGCTCTGCCCGGTCGAGCAGCAGTGCGAAGGCAATTGCCTCCAGAGGTTCATCGGCGACGGCCCCCTGCCGATTGCCGACATACAAAGGTATCTCGCGGAACAGGCCAACAAGAACGGCTGGTCAAAGCTCAAAACACCGGCAAAGTCAAGCGGAAAGAACGCAGCGATCGTCGGCGCCGGGCCTGCCGGCCTGTCGTGTGCGGCCAGGCTGCTCGAAGCGGGACATACAGTGACAATCTTCGACCGCAGCACCGAATTCGGCGGAATGATAGAATCGGTAATCCCGGAGGACAGACAGGGCGAATCGCTGAAGAACGAAATCGCATCCGTCTTCGCAGATGTGCCCAAAGGGCGAATGATTCTGCGTCTGGGCAAACAGTTCAACGCCGCTTTCAATTTGGACACCATCGTTGAAGAGGGATACGATGCAGTCTTTATCGGCATGGGCCTGCCGAAGGCGGCCAGTATCGGCAGCAAAGACAAGAATCCTGACGGCCTGTGGAACGCGATGGAATTCCTCGCAAGGGCCAAAGGATCGGGAGGGCCGGACATTAAAGGCAAACGCGTTGCGGCCATCGGCGGCGGCAATACTGCGATGGACGTCGCGGTCACCGCGGCCCAGCTCGGCGCAAAAGACGTCTATGTCATATACCGCCGTTCGTTCAAGGAGATGCCCGCATGGAGCGCCGAGCGAGAGAAGGCAATCGGCGAAGGTGTGCATTTTCTGATACTGACTCAGCCAATCGGGTTCATTTCCGCCGACGGAAAACTAAAAGGCGTCAAAGTCTGCCCGACAAGGCTCGGCGAGCCTGACCGCAGCGGCCGGCGCAAACCCGAGCCGGTGGAAGGGAGCGCTTACGAGCTTGACATGGACATCGTGGTCGAGGCGATAGGCCAGGAGCCGCCGGAGGGCATCGACAAAATCCTGCCGGGCGTCGAGTTGAAAGACGGCCTTATACGTACAAAAGAAGGGACTTTGGCCACCTCCAGGCCGGGCGTCTTTGCCGGCGGCGACCTCGTCGCAGGAGCATCGACGGTGGTTGCCGCCGTGGCCGATGGAATGGCGGCCGCACATGAAATCGACGAATTCCTGAGAGAAGAAACTTAAGAAAAGAGGATTTTGAATATGGCGGAACGACCTGTAGCGATCGTCACCGGAGCAAGCCGCGGCATTGGAAAGGCAATTGCACAAGAGCTGGCCTCCCTGGGCTATAACCTCGTAGTGAACCACTTCGATTTTACCGCCGAGGGCAAGGCCGACGAATCCAGAGCAGTCCAGACACAGAAGGAAATCAAGAACCTCGGCGCCGAGTGCGAGATTCTGCGAGGCGATGTAAGCAGCGCCGGCAACCGGGACAAGCTGGTTGCGCTGGCCCGGACCGGATTCGGCAGATGCGATATGTTAGTGAATAACGCCGGCGTGGCGCCTTCGAAACGGATGGACCTGCTCGAAGCTACGGAAGAGAGCTTCGACCGCGTGTTGGGAATCAATCTCAAAGGGCCGTACTTCCTGACTCAAAAGGTAGCTAACTGGATGGTCGAGCAGAAAAAGACTCATCCCGAGCGGGCGTTTCGAATCGTCAATACAAGCTCGATATCGGCGTACACCAGCTCGCCTGCACGCGGGGAATATTGTGTGAGCAAGGCCGGTATCAGCATGATGACGGCACTGTACGCAGACAGGCTTGCCGAATACGGCATCGGCGTATTCGAGATTCGGCCCGGAATCATAGAGACCGACATGACCAGCGTGGTCAAAGACAAATACGACAAGCTCATAGCAGAGGGCCTGACTCCCATCAAGCGGTGGGGCCGGCCCGAGGATATCGCAAAGGCGGTCGGAGCGATTGCAGAAGGCAGGCTTGATTTCTCAACCGGCCAGGTAATTAACGTTGACGGCGGCTTTCACCTTAGAAGACTTTAGGAAGGGCAAATGGATATCAAAAGCACAATCACGACGTTGCTGAGAGACGGGTTCATTCTGGTCTTCAACCAGGACAAGCTCGACGTTGTCAGAACCGCCGAGGCGCTGATCGAGGCAGGCATCAACAATATGGAAGTCACCTGCCGGATTAGCAAGCCGCTGGAGAAAATCATCCGGCTTCGCAAGGAGCTGCCGGACTTCGCAACGGGTGCGGCGAGCCTGATCGACTCGCCCGTAATGCTGGACGTTTACAACAAGGCCAATCCGCAGGACCCGCTGCCCTCGGTTGCACAGGCCGTGGACGCCGGAGCGTGCTATATCGTCTCGGCGATCAATTTCAGCGACGACGGCTTCGAAAAATTCGCCGGGCGAATCCCGATGATACCGGGCTGCGACGGCGCGACGGAAATTGTGAGCCAGTTCTCCAAAGGTGCGAATCTCTGCAAGATATTCCCGGCAAATCAGCTCGGCGGCCCGGACTTCGTCAAGGCCATCGACCCGGCTATTCACAAGATCATCAGCCTCGTGCCGACCGGCGGAACCAACGCTGGAAATATTCCGGACTACATCAGCGCCGGCGTGCTGGTCCTGGGCGGCTCGTTCAGCATGATCGAGCCGCATACAATGAAAAGAATCGTCGACAAGCAGCAGTACGATCTATTGGCCGAAGAACTCACAAGGATTAAACATTTGATCGACCGCGTACGTGCAGAGAAATACCCCGGCATTGATTTCGCTTCCGCCTCGCTCGAACAGATAAGCCGGGCCACCGGCAGAAATTTCAATATCTCATAGAAATCGAATTTGTAAGAAATCCGGATGATGCAAGTTTTCCCAGAACTCGTAGGATGGGCAATTCATTTGCCCATGCTGTCAATATTCCGCAAATCGAACCGCATGGGCAAAAAGTTTGCCCCTCCTACAATTTTGATTTGCGTCGTCTTTTCGTTGGCGGTTGTCCTGCTGCCCGGCGGCGATGCTTACGGGCAATCTTCCGCACCCGTAACGATTAACACAAAGACAGACGGCTACCGCGGGATATGGTATATGAATCAGCCGTCCGGCGATGAATACGTCTATAAATACAGCGGCGGACTCGGAACCTACTGCGCCAAGCATAAACCGTTTGCCGTTTACTGCGACAAGGTCGGCAAGACCTTCTTCTGCTACGGCGGAACGACAGCCGACAGCAACCGCAAGCTGCTCCACATGGTATCATATTACGACCACGAAACCGGCATGGTGCCCCGTCCGACCATACTGCTCGACAAGAAAACCGACGACGCCCACGACAATCCCGTCATATCCGTGGATGGTGCCGGCTACATCTGGATATTCTCAACCTCGCACGGCACATCGAGGCCGTCTTATATTCACAAAAGCAAAAAACCCTACGACATCGATGAATTCGAGCTGGTCAACGCCACGAAGATCGAGAACTCCCGCGAAGTCCCTATGACCAATTTCTCGTATATGCAGCCCTGGCATCTCAAGGACAGGGGCTTCGTATGCTTTTTCACACGCTACAACTACCCCGCCGCCCGGACGATCTGCTTTATGACAAGCCGGGACGGCGTCGAATGGTCGAAGTGGCTCCGCCTTGCGGCGATTGACGAGGGACATTACCAAATCAGCGCCGCCGGTAAAAGAAAGGCCGGCTCTGCGTTCAATTTCCACCCGCAGGGAAAGGGTCTGAACTGGCGCACGAATCTGTACTATATCGAGACCGACGACCTCGGCGAAACGTGGAGCAGCGCCGCCGGGTCCAATCTGACGCTGCCGCTGACCGAGCCGAAAAGCCCGGCGCTCGTACACGATTATCAGAAAGAGGGTCTGAATGTATATCTCAAGGACATTCGGTTCGACGCTCAGGACAGGCCCGTGATTCTGTTCATAACGAGCAAGGGTTACGAATCCGGCCCGAAGAACGATCCGCGCACGTGGGCGACCGCCCGCTGGACGGGGACAGAGTGGCAGATATGGCCGGCTTTCACATCCGACAACAATTACGACATGGGCTCGCTCTATATCGAGGATGACGGCACGTGGCGGGTCATCGCGCCGACCGAAACCGGGCCGCAGCCGTATAACCCTGGCGGCGAAATCGCCATGTGGACAAGCACCGACCTGGGACTAAGCTGGAAAAAGCTCAGGCAGCTCACCAAGGCAAGCCCGCGCAATCATACATACGCACGGCATCCGGTCAATGCGCATCCGGATTTCTACGCATTCTGGGCAGACGGCCACAGCAGAGAGCCGTCGCAGTCGTGTTTATACTTCTGCGATAAACAGGGAAACGTCCACATCCTGCCGCGGGAAATGACCGGAGATTTCGCAAAACCTGAATTATTGGAGTACGAATCGAACGGGAGCAAGACAATATGGAGACAAGACAAATAGCGAACCAGACAATAACCTTCCATCGCTATAACACAGTCATCGTAGGCGCAGGCGCCG
Organism: Planctomycetota bacterium; assembly: GCA_043820045.1. Taxonomy (GTDB): domain Bacteria; phylum Planctomycetota; class Phycisphaerae; order Sedimentisphaerales; family Anaerobacaceae; genus JBDREF01. Next base: position 26,329 of record JBDREF010000336.1, read on the forward strand.
CCGGTATGAACTGCGCCGTGCACCTGTGCGAATTCATGGAGCAGAAAGGCGTCGCAAACCCAGCCGAAAGGATCGCCGTAGTTACCACAGGGCTGGGACTTGGTGCATCGCGCATGAGCGGTTCCGACAAGCAAACATACTACAAGATGGGCACAAGTCCCGACGTCGCCGACAGCGCTGAAGAATTTGCCAAAAGCCTGACCGCGGCCGGCTGCTGCCACGGCGATTCGGCGCTTATCGAAGGAATCGGCTCACTGCGTGAATTCTACCACCTCGTTCAGGCGGGAGTTCCCTTCCCCACGGATTCGACGGGCACCTTCATCGGCTAC
>JBDREF010000337.1:0-6374 GCA_043820045.1 Planctomycetota bacterium
AAGCAACAGGATATTCGACAAGTGGATCGACGGCTTTGGAACCACGGACAACGGTGCTCTTGTCGGCAACGACCTTCCTCCTTATGCCGAGCAGACTATCGTTCACAGCGGCGGGCAATCGCTCATATATCGCTACGACAACAACCTGAAGACTTCCGAGGCAACCCTGACGCTGGTTTCTCCGCGTGACTGGACCGCCGAAGGCGTTGCGAAGCTGTCACTGTGGCTCCGCGGCGCATCGGCCAATTCCGCCGAGCGGATGTATGTTGCCCTCAACGGCAGCACTGTTGTCTATCATGATGATGCCGCGGCCACTAAGACAGGCCGATGGACGGAGTGGGTTATCGACCTGCAGGCCTTTGGCGACCAGGGCGTGGCTCTGACCAATATCAATACAATTACCATTGGCATTGGCACAAAGAATAGTCCGGCCGCCAGCGGCATAGGGACGATGTACTTTGACGACATCCGGTTGTACCGGCCGTGATACGGCGTCAAGGAATAAACACCGCTTTCGCCGAGGCGACAACGGAATTTCTACAAGTTACGGGCCTATACCGAGCTATTCGGTATAGGCCCCTTTTCCACTGATTCGCCGGAACCGGCCATATCGAGGCGGCGGTTCCAATCTCTCCAGGGCTGCATATAATCATCCCTGGCGCAACCGAGGAAAAGTACGATTTCACGCGAGGATTTTCCTTGACGGGAAGGCTGACAATCTGGTATATGTAGGATTGTAAGGGTCGCAGAAGTTCGAGCCTTGCGCACGTGGTTTTATGCCTTTAGGGCGTCATATCGTATTTTAGAAGGAAGGAGGTAGTCGCAAGCCGAAAAAGCTGTCCTGGCCGGACACAAATAGCCTCATACTAATGAAGATCGTTTTCCATTGCTTTGGCGTGTGGCCAAGGCGTGAGTAGTCAGATTCTTTCTAATTAAGGAGGACTGTTATGTGTAAAAAACTGATTTACCCGGTTTCTCTTGTTCTGGTGCTCGGCTTTGTTCTGACAAGCACAGCGGGCGCCGACACCTCTGGACTTGTTGGCTGGTGGAAGCTGGATGAAGGCGCCGGCGACGTTGCCGTCGATTCGTCCCCTTCGGCCGATGACGGAACCATCCACAGGACTGCCGCCGGCGGTCTCGGGTCCGGAGGTTCCGCCTGGGTGGTTGACCCGGACCATGACACAGTCCTGAGCTTCAACGGAACCGACTCAAGCAGTGCATACGTTACAACCGGTGTTACCCTTCCTGCGATGACCTTCACCAACGATTTCACATGGGCGTTCTGGGCCAAACAGCATGCCGACCAGGCCACCAACAATGACACGATTCTCGGCAATCGCTACGGCGGAACGGCTGCTCCCCTGCAGTTTATCAAATTCACCCCGACGAGGTTCGAGTTCTACAACAACGACGGGGCCTACGCGGAAGGCATCAACTACGATCCCATGCCAAGCAACGAATGGGCCCACCACGTAATCGTCAAGGCCGCGAGGAACTTGACATATTACCGAAACGGCGAGGAGTCCGGCACCAACACCATCTCGAAAACCATCGATTCGAATCCCTTTTTCATGGGTGGCGACGGCCTCAACGTCGCAGAGATGTGGCAGGGCCATATGAGCGACGTGCGACTTTATGAAAGTGCGCTCACGGCCGCCGAGGTTCTTGGAGTCATGGCGGGATCCGGCGGGGCATGGCCGTACGCCTCTGCTCCCAACCCCGCCGACGGCGCTTTGCACAAGGACACATGGGTGAATCTGTCGTGGAGGCCGGGAGCTTTCGCGGTTTCACACGATGTCTATCTCGGTGACAACTTTGATGATGTGGACAACGGTACCGGCGACACCTTCCGAGGCAACCAGGCCGGGGCATTCGTCGTTGCAGGCTTCCCCGGATTCGCCTATCCGGATGGCCTGGTTCCGGGCACGACCTACTATTGGCGAATCGACGAGGTTAACGAGGCCGAACCAAACAGCCCGTGGAAGGGCGAGGTCTGGAGCTTCTCCATTCCGCCGAAGACGGCCTACAATCCCGTTCCGGCCGACGGCGCCGAATCTGTGGCCACCGACGCCGAACTCAACTGGACCGCAGGTTTCCGTGCAAAATTGCACACGGTCTATGTCGGCACAGATTACGATACTGTAAACAGCGCCGCCGGAGGCGCCCCACAGGGACTCGCGAAGTATAAGCCGGCCTCCCCATTCGAACTGGAAAAGGTTTACTATTGGCGGGTCGATGAATTCGACGCTCTGGCCACATACAAAGGTGATGTCTGGGGCTTCACGACTCTCGGTGCAGCCGGAGCGCCCCAGCCGGCTAATGGTGCTGCAGGTGTGCAGATGAATGCGACGCTGAGCTGGACGCCGGCGACCACTGCCGTCTCGCACGATGTTTACCTCGGCAGTGATAAGGATGCCGTGAGAAATGCCACGACTGCTTCGCCGGAGTATAAGGGTAACAAAGCGGCGGGCGCTGAGAGTCACGACGCCGGAAAGCTTGCCTGGCACAGCGACTACTACTGGCGCGTCGATGCAGTGTATAACACCGGTGCAGTCAAAGGGCTCGTCTGGAGCTTTACGACGGCCGATTATATCGCAGTGGATGATTTCGAGTCCTACAACGACATCGATCCTCCCGATGCCGCGAGCAACAGGATATTCGAATCGTGGATTGACGGTTTCGGAACCACGACAAACGGCGCTCTCGTCGGCAACGAGCTGCCTCCCTACGCCGAGCAGACTATCGTTCACGGCGGCTCTCAATCGATGCCGTACGCATACGACAACAACCTGAAGACCTCCGAGGCGACGCTGACGCTGGTTTATCCGCGCGACTGGACCGAGGAAGGCGTCACGAAAGTGTCGCTGTGGTTCATTGGCAATTCGGGTAATTCCGCCGAGCGGATGTTCGTCGCACTCAATGGCAATGCAGTGGTCTATAATGACGACCCTGCAGTAACGCAGACAGCCGGGTGGACGCAGTGGGTTATCGACCTGCAGGCGTTTGCCGACCAGGGCGCGGCGCTCACCAGTGTCAATACGATTAGCATCGGCTTTGGCACGAAAGGCAGTCCTGCAGCCGGCGGAACAGGAACGATGTACTTCGACGACATCCGGCTCAATCGGCCGTAATACGGCGTCGAGAAATAAACGTCGCTTTCATTGACGCGACATGAGGATTTTTGCAAGTTGTGGGCCTATGCCGATTCGGCATAGGCCCTTTTTGACCGATTCGAGCCGAAAATCAGGCAATTCGCGAACTCCACGCAAAGATTTCTCATTGACGAGAAAGGTCTGGATGTGGTATAAGTAAGGATATTAAGATGGCCAACTGTGGGCTCTATGACGAATGCAGTTTGTTGAACTCGCTTCAAGCAGCCGCTCGCACAGGGCGTTCGAAGGAAGGAGGTGGCACCAAGCCCAGGAGAATATATGCAAGCAGGTATAGTGGTCTGGCGAGGGGGGATCATCGTTAGCTGGTCTTGTTCTATTTCTGTAATTCTTAAAGGAGGAATATTATGTGTAGAAGATTGGTTTGCTTGACTTTTCTTGTTTTTGTGCTGGGCTTGAGCACGGCCCCCTTCGGCTCCGATGCCCAGGCCGGTTTGATCGGGTATTGGAAGCTCGACGACGCATCAGGTACGATAGCAGCCGACGACGCCGGCGGTGATAATAATGGCACTCTAATCGGCGACGAAATCCAGTGGGTGGAAGGCAGGGCCGGCGGCGCTCTGTCGCATTTGGGTATGGTAGATACGGATGACGGTGTGGAGTTTCCCACAACGGGCATGTCCACAACGGCAGGAACGGTCGCCATGTGGAGCTACCTCGCCGATCCTCAGGCACCGACATCCGGCCGGTACTTCTTCGGCCATACGACCCAGCCGCAGTTCAATAACCGCATCCAGCTCTTTATGCAGGATGCGGATACAAGCAACCCCACGACACTCCTGGACGTCGGGCTGGGCGATAGCCACAACCTCAAGAACGATATCGTGGAGCTGCCGCTGGAAGAATGGGTCCATGTTGGTCTGACCTGGGACTCAGGCACCTATGGGGTTTTCGTCAATGGAGAAGAAGTAGCCACTGGGAGTTACACGGGGCTCGCTGGTCTTCATCCCGTTGCCAATATCGGTAATGATGGAAGCTCTGCACCTTACGAAGCTTTTGTCGGCAAACTGGACGAGGTCCGGCTTTACGATAACGCGCTTAGCGCAGGTGAAATGCAGGCTGCCATGAAAATTGCCGCTTTTCCACAGGCTTCCGGGCCGAATCCGAAGGACGGGACCCTGCTTATGGAGACATGGGCAACCCTTACCTGGCGACCGGGTGATTTCGCCGTCTCGCACGATGTTTATATCGGCGACAATTTCGACGATGTCAACAATGGCACTCCCGGCGCGCCGGGATTCATAGGCAACCAGATGGATACGTTGATGGTAGTAGGTTTTCCCGGCTTCGCCATCCCGGATGGCCTTGTACCCGGAACAACGTACTATTGGCGCATCGATGAAGTCAACGATGCCAATGCGGCCAGTCCGTGGAAAGGCGATATCTGGAGCTTCTCGATTGCACCCAAGACGGCCTACAATCCCGATCCGGCAGATGGAGCCGAGTTCGTGGCTACCGATGCGACTTTGAGCTGGACGCCCGGTTACGGCGCGAAATTGCACACAGTCTATATGGGCACTGATTTCGACGCCGTGGACAATGCAGCAGGAGGCGCGCCGCAAGGCACCGCAACCTACAAGCCCGCGTCGCTCGAAGTGGAGAAGGTTTACTATTGGCGGGTCGATGAGTTCGACGCTCTGGCCACTTACAAAGGCGACGTCTGGGGCTTTACTACTCCGGGTGCCGCCGGCAGTTTGCAGCCAGCCAATGGCGCGACCGATGTGCAGATAAATTCAACGCTGAACTGGATGCCGGCAACTACCGCCGTTTCGCATGATGTGTACGTCGGTACGGATAAGGATGCCGTGAGGAATGCCACGACTGCTTCACCGGAATACAAGGGTAATAGAGCGTCCGGTTCCGAGAGCTACGATCCCGGAAAACTCGCGTGGAACAGCAACTACTACTGGCGCATCGATGCAGTCTATAATACAGGCTCGGTTAAGGGCCTCGTCTGGAACTTCACGACTGCCGATTTCCTCCTCGTGGATGATTTCGAGTCCTACAACGACATCGATCCACCTGACCCCAACAGCAACAGGATATTTGATAAATGGATCGATGGTTTCGGAACTACGACAAACGGCGCCCTCGTCGGTAATGATCTTCCTCCCTATGCCGAGCAGACTGTTGTTCACAGCGGCACTCAGTCAATGCCATACTCATACGACAACAACCTCAAGACTTCCGAGGCAACGCTGACGCTGGTTTATCCACGTGACTGGACCGAAGAAGGAGTGGCCAAACTGTCGCTGTGGTTCCGAGGTGCTTCGGCGAATTCCGCCGAGCGGATGTATGTTGCTCTGAACGGCAACGCAGTTGTCTATCATGACGATCCGGCAGTAACGCAGAAGACCGGATGGACTCGATGGGTAATCGACCTGCAGGCGTTTGCCAATCAGGGCGTGAACCTCGCCAACGTCAACACGATTCCCATTGGCATCGGCACCAAGAACAGTCCGGCCGCCGGCGGCGCAGGAACAATGTACTTCGACGATATCCGACTGTATCGGTAGCGCACGAGGCTAACTGAGGCGGCGTGCACTCGCACGCTTTATAAGTTAGATTTGTATGATTTCAGGGCCTGTATCGATCAATTCGGTACGGGCCCGTTCTTCATTTCGGTGCCTTGGCCCTTCGACATATTCCACGGCGGTGAAGAACATGTTGCCATGTGTGGGGTTCTATCGCGGCAGCCATGCGGTTGCGTTGAAGCTGCCTTCACATAGCTTTATCGCCTTTTGAAGCTCGTGCTGACACAGGGTATTGTTGTGGTCGCACGGCCCGCCCGTATAGTATCCTCTCAGTACGGGCAAAGCACGTTTGTCGCCGATTTGGCCGAGGGCCCAGACGGCGCGATTTCTTTCTCTCAGGCTGTGATTCTTCGAGTTCACGTACGCTATCAGCGCCTCGACCCTCTCGCCCGGGCATTCTTGCATAGCCTTGGCGGATATCTCTTTGATACTGGACCTTATGGACCAGCAGAGCATGAAGTATGCGACAAGAATGAAAGCCAGGCAACACAGTGTCCCGTAAAAGAGAACCTGCCTGACACCGGCGAAGCGGCTGCTGTCTCTGGATTGAATGTGTTCTTCCATAACTGGCCTCATGGATACGTTCACGTGTCCATTATTTCGATATTCTCCGGACGGAGGCGTTCCAGCCCGGACAGTTGGTTCCGGCCCAACTTAGCGTCGATCAGCA
>JBDREF010000338.1:0-18732 GCA_043820045.1 Planctomycetota bacterium
TGCGGTTTACCGATGCTTACGCTGCGGCGCCGGTTTGCTCGCCTACGCGGGCGTCGATCATGACGGGCAGGTATCCGGCCCGGCTGCACATGACAATCTGGTACGAAAGCTCGGCGAATCCGCCGCAGAACCGCAAGCTCATTCCACCGGTAACGCAGGGCAACATGCCGCACGAGCAGGTGACGATAGCCGAAGTTCTCAAGGAAGCCGGCTATTTCACCGCGCATATAGGCAAGTGGCATCTCGGTGACGCCGCTCACTATCCCGAGACGCAGGGCTTCGACGTCAATATCGGCGGGACATTCTGGGGCGCGCCGACCACGTTCTTCTATCCCTACGGCGGCGCAAGCCGGTGGGGCGGGGAGTTTCGATATGTGCCACACCTGGAATTCGGAAGTGAAGGCGAGTACCTGACCGACCGTCTGACCGATGAGGCGATTGGAGTTCTGAGCAGGACGAAAGACAAGCCTTTCTTTCTTAACCTCTGCTACCACACGGTTCATACGCCGATCGAGGGCAAGCCTGAGCTGGTCGAGCGATACAAGAATAAAGTCAAGCCCGGCATGCATCATCAAAACTACGAATATGCCGCCATGGTTCACAGTCTCGATGAGAACGTCGGCCGCATCCTGACCAGGCTCGACGAACTGGGCATCGCCAACCACACTGTCGTTATCTTATCTTCCGACAACGGCGGCTTCATCAACGACTACAACAAAAAGGCCGTCACCGACAACTATCCGCTACGTTCCGGCAAAGGCTCGCTCTACGAAGGCGGTACCCGCGTACCGTTGATTATCCGATGGCCCGGCGTTACCGAGGCCGGCAGCGTTTGCGGGCATCCGGTCAGCTCGATAGATTTCTACCCCACAATCCTTGATATGAGCGGGCTTAACGGCAACCTGAAGCACAACGCCGACGTGGACGGTCTAAGCCTTGTACCTCTCTTGAAATATACAACCGCCAAACTGAAACGCACGGCCCTTTATTGGCATTATCCTCACTATTATCCCACGACAAGCCCGGTCAGCTCAATTCGCCAGGATGACTGGAAGCTGCTGGAATATTTGGAGGATAATCACGTCGAACTGTACAACCTCAAGGATGACATCAGCGAGAAGAGCGACCTTGCGGAAAAAATGCCCGAAAAGGCTGAGGAGCTGCGCAAGAGTCTTCACGACTGGCGCAGCCGGGTCGATGCTCAAATGCCCACTGCGAATCCAGCATACAAGTCCCGGCGTTGAACATTCATCCTGTCAAAGGTTCATGGGCTGGCCGGGGTGTTAAAGCACCCGGTTGCGTTTATCAGGGAGTTGTTGGTGCTTGTCTTGTCGAGCCTCACCGTGCCCACGGTAACAAAGCCCTTCTGTTTGACGTCATCGGCTATCGAGACGGTTTCTTGAGGACGATTGGTTCCCTCCTGCCAGAGCTTCTCGCCTTGGTTGATAATCTCGATCTCCTTCAACTCCAGGTTTATCTGGTTTCCAGAGACGGTGCCGACCATGTAGTTGACTTTCGGATTGTATCCGAACAAGCCGCCGTGTGCGATTTGAAGAACATCGTCGGCTTGCGTGCAGGTGACAGCGTGAACCTCGCCGCACAAGTACAGATCAACGCCATGCTTCTTCATAGTCTGCCAGAAAGGCGATTGCTGTCCGTCTTCCAACATAAGGCCGCTGGAACTTTCCTTTTTGACAGGCCCCAGGATGGGGGTGTGGCCCATCACGATTATGTGCCTGACGCCGGGGTTGTCGGTTATGACCTGTTCAAACCATTCGAGCTGTTCTCCGGTGACCTTGGGCACGATGCCGCCCTGCGGGCCGTTTCCTTTCTCGAAGACGTCAACCGCAATGAATAACGTGTTGTCATGAATGAACCAGAAGGCCGTTCCCCTCATTCGCAAGGGGCCGTTAAGAGGCATCTTGAGATACTTTTGAAACTGACGCTTGAAATACGAGATAAGTTCGGCTTTCTCGCCGTGCCAGGGATTATCGCCGATTTCGTGGTCGCCGAGCGCAGTGTAAAACTCCAGGCCATGATCCTGCATCCGCTTGATCCACGCCGGATAATAGATGGCGGCGTATTTCGCGATGCTTTCCTTGTCCGGCCAGCGTCCCATGAGCAGATCGCCGGCCACGAGGACGAACTGCGGGTTCTCCGCTTTGATCGCCTTGAGCACGTAGTCCAGAGTATCCTCCCAGCCGGGTTGGGGATAAGTCAGGTCCACGTTCACGAAATCGGGGATACTTACGAACCGCCATGGTTTTGTCGAGGCGACTCCGTTCAGCGGGACATCCACTTTGGCGGCCCACAAGATACCGTTCAAAACCAGTTTTCGGAAAGGTTCCATTTCCCAGTTCTTGTGATAGTGGCCCCCGGTGAAGGCGAAGCTGCGTCCGCCGTCCTTGCGCTCCATGGCCCAGGCCAGTACCTTGTCTTCAGGGGCCCAGGGGGGAAGTTTGCCGGTCAGGATAGGGATGACAGGGTATGTCTCCGGGCGGAAGCGGATGTCGAAGTACCATTCATCCTCTGCGACATAGCCGCCGCAGCCCCGAGATATGGGATGGCCGTTATCGAGAAGCGAGACTTTGGCGGTATTGATGGGGTTCTGTGAGTAGCCGCGTTCATAGCAGCCTCCGATCCATTCAAGGAAGTCCGATGCGGCCCCTTCCGGCGGATGGACGGAATAGTGAAGAAACACAAGGCCGACTCCGTGTGCGGCCAGTTTGCGAATCTGCTCACGGCGGCCGGGTTCTTTGAGAGGATGGTAGTCGTCGCCGTCGGACAAAAACACGATCACATCCGCATCATCGAGGTCGCGGGGATTTTGCGGCCAGCCGTTATGGTGGATATCTATGTTGAGGCCTTCGACGCCGGGGGCTTCCTGCAGGCACTGCTTGAGCAACTCTGCATCTTGCTCCCATTCGTGGGTCCCTTCGCCATGGCTGAGTGTGCCGGCGATGAGTGCGATCTTTCTGGGTGTGTGCTCATCAACTGCACGAGAGCAGGAAAAATGGCAGAACAAGCCAAGGACTGTGCACCCGAGAGCCGCTATAGTTCCACATAAAAGAAGAGCAATCTTCTTTGCAACTTGCTGCGTACGCTTATTCATATAGGTCCCGGATAGTCCACAGTTGTCTCTGGTGAATATTCGCCATGTTCGCTGCCTATATTATCATCCGCTCTCTCAGGTTTCAAGTTTGATCTACGGGACATCATGGCCGGTAGATGCCGTCCAGATAGTGAACCATTGCTCGCGAGTGAGCTTGATTTTCTCTGCCTCCACGGCCTTTCTTATGCGATCGAGATTTCCTGTTCCCAGAACTACAACGAAGTCGGCTGGGTGATTGAGTATCCAGGCCAGCGCAATCTGGTCGATTGAAGCATCGCCAAGCTCCTCAGCGATGTCCTCGAGTGCTTTTCGCAGCCGTACAATCTGTTCGCCATGCTCTTTGAAGAATCTGCCGCCGCCGAGCGGGGACCATGCCATCGGAGAGGTGCTCAGCTTCTGGCACATGTCGAGCATGCCGTTGTCCTGAGCTTCCATGTCGAGTACGGAAAACTCAATCTGATTTGTGACAAGGGGGAAGTCCATTTGCGACGAGAGCATTTCAAACTGGGAAGGAAGGAAGTTGGATACTCCGAAGTGAAGCACTTTTCCGGATTGTCGCAGGCGGGAAAATGCTTCGGCCACTTCCTGTGCATTCATTAAAGGGTCCGGGCGGTGAATGAGCAGAAGATCGATGTAATCGGTCCTGAGGTTCTTCAGCGACTTTTCAACGGAACTTATAATATGTGAAGCACTGGTATCATAATGTTTGACTGAATTTTCCGGGCGATTCCCCGATACCAGTCTGATGCCGCACTTTGTGACCAATTCGATATCAGTCCTGCGAACTGAGCTTTCGGCCAGCGCAGCACCGAACAGGCCTTCACAGGTATAGTCTCCGTAGATATCTGCGTGATCGAAGGTTGTTATGCCAAGTTCCAGACACGCGTGGATCATTTCCTTTATTTCGGCCCGGTTTTTGCCCCAATCCTTCAGTCTCCAGAGTCCGTGGGCCGTCCGCGAGAACTCAGGTCCTCCTTGCGATATTCTGAGTCGAGAGGAAGTCATCAGCATTTCTCCTAATTATATCTCAATCAGCAAGACGTGCGGCATTATATCCGCCAGTCAGGACAGGACGCAACAAAGATTGCATCTTGCACGCCAGTTGTCCACCCGAATAACCTCGTCCACCTTATGCAGCCAGCCACAGTCAAGAAATGGCATAACAGGGCTTTTCGATACTTCCGGCGATGGAAGTCGCGAAGAAAAGGCGGTCGACCTCCGATTTCCAGGGAGATGCAGAATCTGATTTACAAGCTAAGCAAAGAGAATCCCTCGTGGAGCGATGAAAGGATTCGTGACACGCTTCTGCTTCTCAACTACGACCCACCATGCGACGACACAATCGGCAAATACATGTGCAAGCCGCGAAAACCTTGCGAAAGATCAACTACGTGGCTGCCGTTTTTGCGTAATCACTTGGATGTATCATGGGCAATCGATTTCTTCACTGTCACGACCATCAACTTCGCCACCTTGTATGTATTCCTTGTTTTTGATCATGGCCGACGCAAAGTCATACACTTTGAAGTAGCAAGAAATCCATCTATAGTCTTGGCTTCAACTTGCTATCAGGATGGAGTTTTTCGGGGGGACATGGGTAATCGACCGACGTTTCGTACGGACAAGCAACACGCCGAACAGAGCCAAACCCAACGCCGATGGTGCTGGAATCGGAACCGGTCGCAGGGCCGCGGCGACATCCACCAGCCCGTAGCCGTAGAGGGTGTCAAATCCTGCCGGTCCCAGGTCATAGGCAGTGGCGAGCAGTCTGCCTCTAACATCAAAAATTCCATCATAGATCAACAAGGCGGCAGCACCTGCAACGTGCGCCGCAGCCAGAGAAGTACCGCTCTCGTAAGCGTAGCCACCGAACAGATCGGTAGAATAGATATTGTAACCGGGTGCCGCCAGTTCCAGATACGGTCCCGTGCTGGAGAAGAAAGCACGCTCATCCAAATCTGTAGTCGCCGCCACAGCTATGGTGGACGAATAACGGGCAGGATAGAGAACATTGTCGCCAGTGCCGTCGAATGTTCCGAAATTTCCCGCCGCTGCCACCAATAAGATGCCCGCCGCCGCAGCGCGATCACAGGCGTCCAGCAGTGCTTGACCCGGATCGCCAAGTGAACCGAAACTCATATTCACCACATCCATTCCATCGGCTATAGCCCGGTCCAGTGCAGCAATCACATTACTAAAGCTGCCGCCGCCCACACTGTCTATTACCTTGTAGGCGTAAAGGCTTGCCTCTGGAGCGACGCCAACGATGCCTTGCCCGTCGTCTGCGGCGCCCACGATACCCGCCACAAGCGTTCCGTGACCGTAGTCATCACGCGGGTCGTCGTCATTATTGACGAAATCCCATCCACCGGCATAGTTCGCACTCAACTCCGGGTGCGTGTAGTCGATTCCGCTGTCGATGATACCGATCTTGACGCTGGTACCTTTGTTGTCCTGGTCGTGTGCATACCCGGCTCCGATGCGCTCAACCCCCCAGGCGCTTATCAATTCGTTGTCGATTGTCACCAGGCCCGCGTTCACAGGGGCGCAAAGGACTAACGAACATAGGGTTGCGACGCCGATGCGGACCGCCAGAAAGTGCGAATACCTGCTCATCACGTCTCCTCCATCTAAGCAAGTTCAACCGCTTAAACGATGCAGATATTATAGCACTACGCCAAGATATTATCAACTTTTGTGAGTAGATTTCTTTCAGAATCGCTGAAAATATGCTCTGGCTTGCCCTGGATTAGGGTAAGGTCGCAGGACGGCGCCGAGTGAGGCGTGTCCATCCTACCCACATTTGCCCGCGTCGAGCCGCAATTCTTGAAGCGGCTCAATGCTTGATACCGTCACAAACCTGGCTCTTGAAATCATATCAGGCGTGAGTTGCCTTGGATTCAACGGATGTGAGTACCTTCAGGCATACGCAGGCGGGTTGGCAGCAGCGGATGGATACGGCCATTCAACGTGGCCGCTGATAAACAGTAGATACTTCGTGGGATTTTCGGGTGTGAATAAAGACGGGCGAATGTAATAGAATCAGAACTGTCGTTGTGGCTCAGGCAGGGTAAGTCCTTCCTGTATGGCATATTTGGTTAACTGTGCCACATTGTCGATCCGCAGCTTGTTCATGATCTGCAAGCGGTGAGCCTGCGCGGTCTTGGGGCTGATATGCAGCCGCATGGCTGCTTGTTTGATGGTTTTGCCCTCAGCCAGAAGCTGTAGAATCTCCCTCTCCCGTTGACTCAAGACAAAAAAGGCCGACCCTTCATAGGACTTACTGATGTAGTCTTCGATCACTGTGTGTCCCACCGACGGGCTGACATACACCTTACCGGTGATGACCGTTCTTATAGCTTGCACGAGTTCCTCGAAGGAGCAATCTTTCAGCAAATATCCCCTAGCGCCTGCTCTGAACATCTCTCTGACATATTTTTTGTCGGCATGCATCGAGAGGCCGACTACCTTCACATGAGGGCATTCTTTTGTAATTTGGCGCGTCGCTTCAACTCCGTTCAAGTTTGGCATTCCGATATCCATCACTACCACGTCGGGTGACAGTTCTTTAGCACGCTCAACTGTGGAACGGCCGTCCCTTGCCTGACAGACTACTTTTAAGTCTTGCTCCTGTTCGAACGACTCGCTCAGCCCGTGGCGCAGTATGGCGTGGTCATCAGCCAGTATGATTCTTGTGCTCATAATCCGTCCTGTTCTGCACCTGCTATGTCTCTGTCGGTGAGACCAAAGTCAGTTTCGCGCCACTGTGGTGATACCTCCGCAATGCCAACAAGAAGACTGGGAGGGTCGCAGGCCGTGACCCTCCCGAACCGGCATCGTACTTAGATGACAGGAATCTCGGTGGAACTTCGTGAAAGTACCGAGTCATCTGGGGATGCCGGGTGAGTCCGCTGTCGTCGCGGTGTGTTTCCATACGTGCTTCGTAAACGGTTTCGGCGATTTGAGAGTCTGTCCAAGAGTATTTCGACAATACGTTCGGCCGCCCGCCCATCCCAGAAAGGCGGGACCTGATAAACATGCCGGCCGTTATTCACAGCCTGCCTGTAGGCTTCGATTATCCGTCGCGTTTGCGTACCAACAAGGCAATTAGAACCGATCTGGACCGTGACAGGACGCTCAGTGTTCTCCCGTAGAGTTAGACAGGGAATCCCGAGGATGGTGGTCTCTTCCTGTATGCCGCCCGAATCGGTCAGCACAATTCTCGCCGAAGACATCAGCTTGAGAAAATCAAGATAGCCTAACGGATCCGACAAACGAAGCCCCGTCATAGCATCAACTCTTTCGCCCAGAGCCATCGAAGACAAGTCCCTGCGGGTTCGCGGATGTACAGGGAAGACTATGGGCATATCTCCCTGGATGATCTCAAGGGCGTCAAGGATCCGGGCAAGAACGGTCCCGTCATCCACGTTCGAGGGCCGGTGGAGCGTCAAAACCGCAAAGTCACTGCTGTCAAGCCCGAGTTCATGCAAGATCGTGGATTCATCGGCCCTGGCCTTGTTACTCAAGAGAGTATCGATCATGACATTTCCGGTCAGGAATATCTTGTCCTTCGAGATACCTTCGCGAAGAAGGTTGTCAACCCCGCTTTGTTCCGTGCAGAAGAGCAGGTCGCTCATGGAATCCGTCAAAACACGATTGACTTCTTCGGGCATCGAACGGTCGAAGCTGCGAAGACCCGCTTCCACGTGAACGAGCTTGACTCCCAGCTTGACCGCCACGAGGCCACAAGCGACCGTGCTGTTAACGTCACCCACCACCAGCACGGCGTCGGGCTTGTGCTCGATAACCACGGGTTCAAAAGCCTTCATGATATTTGCCGTCTGAACGGCATGGCTGGCGGAGCCCACTTCAAGGTTGATGTCTGGTTCCGGTATGCCTAATTGGTCGAAGAACAGATCGCTCATTCTCTGGTCATAATGCTGTCCCGTATGAACAAGAAGGGATTCAATTTCCTCACATTGACCGAATTGTTCCATGATCGGAGCGATCTTCATGAAGTTCGGACGCGCTCCAACAACACTTATGATTCTCATCGCATCAACCTGTCAAAACACAAACGTGTGCAAGAAAATTAGTACCTCGACACATCCAGTGAACGCCCCCATCATCTGCTCAGCTAACAACGGGCTCAACCTGACTCTTCTACCGTGTATTTGAGAGGCGGGCGATCCGCCGGTTGCATTCACCAACAAGACGGCCAGCCCCATTAGCTGGTGCCTTGGCGCATTCCGTTGAATGGCGTGCCAATAGCAAGCGGATCAACTCAAGGTAACTGCCGGCCAGAGCGTTGCGGTCAAAATGTCTTACCACGTACTGACGCCCGGAACGGCCGTATCTGTCTCTGAGATCGGCGTCTCGATCCAGTTTCAATACCGCCGTAACCAGCTCCTCTGCGTTTTCCGGCTCGATACAAATGCCAGCGGACGCATCCCTGACTAATTCTGCGGCATCCCCTTCGACGCCCAGAACAATGGGCCGCTCCATGGCCGCGGCCTCAAATATCTTGGAGGGCAGGACAGACTTGAAGATGTCGGTTTTCTTTAGATGCACCAGGCAGGCATCGACGGACGCAAGATATCCCGGGATAGAGTCTCTCGGAAGCTTTCCGGTAAGAATGACGTTGTCCAAATTATGCCTTCGCACATCGTTCTCCAGCTCGTGGAACATGGCCCCTTCACCTATGAGCATCAGTCTGATTCGCGTGTGGCCCCTCTCTTTCAGAATCCTGCCCGCCCGTATGGCCACATCCATCCCACATGCCATCCCCAGCGTGCCCACGTAGGCGCACACGAAATGGTGGTCGAGATCATGCCGTTTTCGTATGTCTTCGTCTGCGCTTCGGGGGCAGAACAACTCCGTATCCACTCCGTTGGTAATGATCGTGATTCTGTTCGGATCTACTCCTTTAGCCACTATGCGCCGCTTGTATCCTTCGCCAACCGCAACAATATGGGTCGCGGCGGCATACATCCACCTTTCCAGCTTTTCCAGCAAGGCGATGACCTTGCGGTTCGACATGGCTCCCACCGCTACGATAGATTCAGGCCATATATCACGTATCTCCAGAACAAAGGGAATTCGCCTTATCTTGCTCAGAAGAACACCTGCCCACCCACAGAAGAACTGGGGACTGGTGGCAATAAGGACGTCATGCCTTTTCAAAAACAGCCCCGCCCAAACAGCACTGAGCATATATGAGGCGAAGTTGAGAATCCTGCGTATGGTTCCTTCGTCAGCGGCGATATAGGTCCACACGCGGATTACCCTTATGCCATCGACCATTTCCACTTGTCTGTGAATTCTGTTTCGATAGCCCTCGTGGACGATGCCATCCGGACAATTAGGCACACCCGTTATCACTGTTACTTCGTTGCCATCTGCGACCCAGCGTTTGGCCATCTCATAGACCCGAGACGCCGGAGCATTGCTATCCGGCGGAAAATAATGTGTAAGGAAAAGAATCTTCATGGGTTTCTCACTCCAGGAATTCAAGCAACAATCTGCGGTTGATTGGATATCGCGCTGAGCTCCGGGCAGTCATCGGGCATGAGCAAACCGCCCTGCGGGTCTTGTCTGCCCCCCTGAAACAAGAGTTCGGCAAATATTGACAAATCTCTCGGTCCAGGTTTTCGAATCAAAGTCCAGGGATTTGAGTAATGCCCCTCTGGAAAGGCGGTCAAACAGATTCTGGTCCTCGCTCAACAGCTTCATGGCCTTGTAAAGGGCATCGGGGTCGCGAGGAGGAACGAGAATGCCACAGGTCTCATCGACAATCTCAGGTAGAGCCTGCCAGCGCGTGCAAACCACCGGCAACCCGGACATGTAGCCCTCGATAACCACTCCAGGGTATCCTTCGCATGCATTGTACGTCGGCAAAACAATGGCGTCATAGTTCCGCAAAAGATCGCTCACATCTTCGGGCGCGACGATGCCGCGGTACCTGATTCTCTGTTTGCCCAGGAAGTCTCTCTCGGACAAATCCGAGGTAAAGGGTCCAAACACATCGACGCAAACATCTTCGGGTAAACGTTCGGACGCTTCGATAAGCTCGCAAATCCCCTTTTCTTTCTTGACATGTCCAAGAAAGAAGAAACGCCGGCATTCTTTCTTCCCATTCTGGTCTTTGCGCAGGACAACAGGAGTTGGCCTGTTGTTTGGATACCACTGCACGTTGGACGCTCCCTTCGTACCAGCCTCTTTCACGAGCGCGCGAGTCTCCACGAGAAAGACGTTTGCCAATCGCATGACTTTGTATGCCATCCAGTTTCCAACCCTTCCCAGGCGAAAGGGGTTGCCCCCAAATTTCCGCATCACAACGGGCCGACCCAGCAGTCTGCCAGCAAGAACAGTGAACAATCCCAGATAGGCGAACGGCATATCGTTAAGATGAGCGCTGATGACGTGAACGCGGGTTGCGCCGACAACGATCGCCAACAGGCTTCCGATCAGCCTGCCCACGCTGCGAATCCCGTTCTTTCGAATCCCGCCGGTGTTGATGATGCGCAATTGAACATCCTCTCGTTCGCCCAGGTCATCAACCAGAGTCTTCAAGAGAACTGTAGTCCCTCCGATGGGAGGAGGCAAAGTTCCCAAGACAAGTATCTTCAATACTTCCTTGGCAGATCCGTTGGAATTCATGCTGATGGCCCCCATCTGCCTATAACCTCCCCCGCAGCACGTCATCGTAAAAGGTGACCATTTGGTCAATTCGTGTTCTCATTCGGAACTCTTCGGCGCGTCTGCGTCCCTTTTCAATGGACGTTGCAACTTCCTGCGGCGTGCGGTCCAACGTCGCCAGGACGGCATCGCGCAACGCTTTAGGATCCTCCGGCGGCACCATCAGAGCATCCGTCTTGGCGAGAACCTCCGGGATACCTTCGATGTTCGTTGCTACAACAGCCAAGCCAGCTGCCATCGCTTCTACGAGCGTTAACCCGAATCCTTCCGAGCGAGCTGGGTGGACGAGCACGTCGGCAGCAGCCATCAAGCGAGGGACATCTTTTTCGGTATCCCAGAAACTTGATCCTGCTGGTCCCATTCTCCCTGGACAGAGCCCTTCGCATTTCTTCCAGCATTTCGCCCGTTCCCTCGATATCCAGATCCGGCTCTCCGATGTATAACAAATACATGTTACGCTCATCCAATACCGGAAACAGGGCCTCAAGAAGAACATCAATCCCCTTGTAGGCCGCCAGACGGCCGACGAATATCGCCAGAGACGATTCTTCAGGCACCCCCAGTTCTTTGCGGACTCGTTCTCGGTCAGAAACCACATTGAAAGAAGCATTTGAAATCCCATTGTAGATTCTGCGAATATGCCGGGGTGGTGTGCCCGAATAGCGGACCCATTGGGAGGCCACATAGTCGGATATGGCGTAGTAGCGAGTCCGACGATTGAAGCCAAGAGAACGACGCCAGATTTTATGCCGCTTTTTGTTTTCCCGGTCCCGCCGATACACCTGATGGAGTCCGGCAATGTGTCGGGCAGGCATCCCAAGTGTCGCCCATGTTGCGATAACGGTAGGAGATACCACAGACGTCTCGACGATGTCGTATTTATGTTCCTTGATCAGTGTCCGCAATTTTATGATCGCCTGTACCACACTGGTGACGGACGGATGTAAGCGCATTCCGAGGAAATGTACCGACGGAATACCTCTGTACAGCAAGTCATCGGTCGCCTCGGCGACACCAGGCAGGTCCTCTGTGTACATGCTGACGATATCCGCGTGCACTCCGCGCTTGTTGAGCTCTTCCGCCAGCTCGACGGCCAATCGTTCCGCCCCGTTCAACAAATAGAACTGACTCATGAAAACCAGGACTTTCATGCGGTCACCTTCGCAAGTACCCATGCCACATGTGCCAGGACCACCACGGCAAACCAGCCAATCGCAACCCGCCGCACAGCCGTTCGCGCGTTCCGGTTGCTTGTGTCCGGGAGAGCCGCCAAAATGAAGAACGCGGGCATGAATTGTGCTATATGGCGCTGTTCGAGCGACGTCGCGATCACCGCTTCCACACTCATAATAAGGTAGATCGCCAGGAAGATCAGGGGAATTGCCCCTCTGCGGTCTTTGCGAAGGACCTGCGGAATCGCGAACAGACCAGCAAGCACCAGCGGCATGATGAGAACTTGATAAATGCCGTGATAACCTTTGATCAAGTGGTAATCTGCTGCACCGCTGTGAAAATAGGCCCACAGTGGCAGTGGAAATATCATGCGCGAACCGGTACCGAGAATCAGCCGAATCGGCAAAGGCTGTCCGACAAGCAATGCCATGCCGAGGGAGTCTCCCTGCGAAGTCTCCGCGAGAATGTCAGCATACCGTCCGAGGCTCTGCAATTGCACGCCCCTGGAGGCATCGATGTAGTTCATGAGATGCTGGGATGCAAGCGACAGAAGGAGCAGCGCCGTAAGTATAGCAATAAGCCGTGCCATATTCAGGCGTTTCGCGAGAAACCAGCATGCGAACGCAACAAACCAGAAGAAACCGAACAGCACAGCGGACCATAATCGCAGGTACGCCATTGCCAAGGCCGAAATGCCGGTCAGCACCAAGGCGATCAACAGGTTCCGGGGCGTCGGCCGACACAGCCAGTGGACCAGACCCCACAGCCCCAGAGCATTGAAGAACGTTGTGAAACAGTCGCGCAGCAGGACGGCACCGAATAGGATGAATAGGCCACAGAAGGCAAAAAGGATTCCCACGCGGCGCAGTCGCCAAGTATCGTCGCCAAACACCTCACGCGCCGTTCTGACCGTAAGGCTCCCTGACAGGCCTATAACCAGCGCATTGACAATGACACCAATATAGGTGCCGTAGTCCATGCTCATAATCGAGCAAAAATGATACACCCCCTGCCAGATGGCGATTGCGAGTGGCGCTCCACGGCTGACAGGGAACCCGTCAACCGTGAGGTAATTAATCTCCCACCACGTGTAATAGGCATGTCCATCTGGAATTATCTGAAAGAAGCTTATGGCGTCCGATGTGCTCTGTGGGTTGTCGAATACGACAAGAGAGTACCACTGTGCCAAGCCACCTGCCAACACGCAAACCGCATAGCACAGCAGGAATGCCCGTTGTTCGGCTGGCTTGCCGGAAAAGACAAGCGTCACGGCTACATACCCCGCAAAGAGAAAGAAAATCGCCAGCGTCACCGCATCGACCGTTCTGTTGGCATAGCCTTGCATGGCGGCGCCGACCAGTACCAGCACACCCATGAAGGCAAGGCCCGCGCTCGAGTGCCTGTCGGCCGTTGCCATCCCATTGAGAAACATCTTGTCTGGATGTAGCCGCGCGGCTCGCAACGAGCCATCCAGCCAATGATATTTCTGTTCAATACCCACAATATCCCTCATGGTCACGGCAGAGTGATAGCTCTCTTGCGTCCGAGATAATTTTGAACCCTGGGTAGAGAGCGCAAATGGCATTGTCGGGGACATCTTTGTAGATGACTGCATTGGCCCCGATTTTCACATTGTTGCCCACTCGTATCTTCCCAAAGACCTTGGCGCCGGGAGCGATGTAAACATTGTCGCCAATAGTAGGACTTCCCCTTTTTGCCCCTTGGCCCCACGCTCCAATCGTGACTCCCTGGGACAGGCTGACGTTACGTCCTATCTCGACATCGCCCCCGACAATGATCCCGCCGAAGTGCCCGATATAACATCCTTCCCCAATTCTTGCCGTCCTCGCAAGGTCAATGCCCCATTTCGTCACTACACGATAGTGCAAAATCAAATAGAACGGTGTCAGCAGGATTCGCACAATTACATTCCTCTCTTTCAGCCACTGGCCGAAACGTAATACGACGACTGCATGTACTCCCGGCGATCTGAAACAGCCGATGGCTCTTTTGAGCTTCCCACCTCGCAGGAGATCCCACGTTCGCAGAATATCCTTCTTCAAGACGTCTTGGTATGCTTGATGTTCGCATTGCCAGGCGTCAGCGCTACATGCTGGGCTTGTGGCGGTACAACTGTATGTCTCTATCGTTGTCATAACGTATGGCCCTCCCCAGGGCCCATGGGTTCGATGCCTCGATTTTCAGATCGGACGGGAGCCGCTTAAAGGCTCGAAGCTCCCCTGTACAACGCCAGCAAGTCTTCATCCGAGAGGACGTGATTGCTTTTCCTGCCCATAAAGAACAGGCCGCTGGCAGCATCCAGAGTCGCCGGCGTATCGATCGACCAATAGTCAAAGTATTTCAACCAAAAGGACGTGATTCGCCCGAAGGCGGCCAGCACTTTCCGTGCCGCCTTCGACCGCGTCAGACTTTTTAGAAACGCCTGATACGCCCCGGCGAGGGCCATGCCGGCGCCGCATATAGCACCCCTGTCGATCTCCTCAAACTGCCTGCACAGTCTTCGCAGACCCAAATCGGTGAAGCGTGTAAAATCATATCTGCCCATGTGGACCGGCTGCAGGAAAGGCGTCTCAACATAGATCAGCCCTCCTGCCTTCAGTATTCTGTGGATTTCCTGCACGCATCGGTGCGGATCGACAACATGTTCGAGCACCGCCTGAATGATGACGCCATCGAAGCACTCGTGCGGATATGGCAGATCATGGCAGTCACAAATCAATTGCGTTCGCGATTCGAACGCTACGTCGGACTGCACGAATTCTATCTCCTCGCTTTCGATGATGGCGTCCAGACCCTGGCCCAGTTCGCCGCCGCCGATGATCAGCACCTTCGGCTTCTCGGCGTCCTGCAGGACAAGACGTTTGAAATTCATGCAGTTCTCGCGGGCCTTCAGATTGACGCTCGTACCAGGCAGTAACCGGCTGACCATCCTCTTCAATTTGCCCCCACGCCGGAATGTGGTCTGCCGGCGCGCGACAAAATCATCGATACGAAAGACGCTGCGATCCTCGTTGATCAGGACAGGCCGCCCATCAATAATCGGAAATGCCCTTCCACAGCGTGGCTCCCGGCAAACAAAATGCGATTGGCCCCCTCTATCCAGCTCTTGTTTGCATACCGGACAACGAAGGACATCAAACCATCCTGGTGCTAACTGTCCCATTCTGAGCTCCATTGTGATCGGGACCTTTGAAAACTGTAAGGTTTCTCAGACACTCATGATCCTTTTTAGGATGGCGCCGGCGTTCAGTGCATTCCCCCTCGTTCGAGGGATGCTCGCTTTCAGTTGCTCTATGATGCTTCTTCGGTTCGACAGCATTTGTGACACTTTGTCAGTCACGATATCCGCCCTTATGTTCTCTCCATGCAAGCAGTAATTCGTGTGTCCATATACGTCATGGTTAATCCCGCGGCTCTTCATGCTGTATCCCAGGGATAAGGTGGGTACATAGGAGGAAAGCGAGGCAATCGTCGAATGTGTTCGAGCGCCGACAAAGAGATCCATCTTGCTGATGACCCCTTTGGTTTCGGCGGCGTCCAACGAATCGGGCACAACGAATACCTGTGCCTTTTTCCCGTTCAGAAGGCCAGCCACTTTACACAAAAAGGCATGGTCTTTGTGGGACGCTTTGCTGCCCGAAACGTGCGGGATGAGATAAATGCTGCGACCGGTCTTGCGGATAATAGATTCAACGATGCTTGCCGATTTGGCCGTCCAGCCGTCAAGGGTCTCGACGCCGGCAAATCGTGCCATCAAGGGGCTTATATTAACGCCGATAGCCCCCTCGTGAAATGGAATGTCGAGTTTCTCCCTGGCGGGCTCAGTCGGCTCCAACAAGAAAGCCGGGTCGGCCACCCGATAAACATTCTCGACCAGTCCCCGACCGTTCAGGTAATCGACGGTCAGAGATTCCCTGGCAAAGATGTGTACCTTGCGGAAATGCTCAATAATATACTTCTCGTAGGCCGGGTCGCAGGCGAACGGCCCCACCGAAGCTCCCCAAATGACCAGGGGCTTGACTCTCGAAATGACCAGATCATCAAGCGCCGTACACACGATCGGTCTGCCACTGTAGTCCAGCGAATAGTTGTCACCCCCCACTGCAAGGACTGCTTGTGCCGGCGATAAATGAGGTTTGAGGTCTTTATAGAACATATGCTTCAGGCCGGCCGGAAAGGTCCGCTTCAATACGTTCGTCATAAACCATAGAAAGTCGAAACGCTTGTAGCAGTGACGGATTCTCTCGTGAACGATATCCGTGTCTGTCTCCTGCGCTTGCTGTTTGCTAACACCGTCGCGGTCATGATAATGCGAGCAGACGACAAAGCGGGGAGCACCAAAATGATGCCGTAAGATGCGGACTGTCCCACGTACGATGGCCTCACAACCCCGGTTCTCGTACGGTCCATTGCCAGCCAGTATGAAAAGCGGTGAACCATTGTTCATGGCAACTCATTCCTTCGCCCGGGCAAGACACAGGTGATCACCCTGTCCGAGAATCTTCCGGGGAAAACGATAAGGCAGCAGCGGATTTGAGAGGACAACCTTTGCCAGCCTCTTGAGCCTCGACAGCGGCTGTCGCTTTCTCGTCTCCACGGACTCCGGAGCCAGCGCGTCTTGTGCCCAGGGAGAAACAATGCTCCGAATCAGGCGCCACTTGACGATTTGAAAGCGGGAATCACACAATAGTCTCATGTATGTACAGGGGTCGAAGAAGTTCACGTGCCCCCGGCGTGATCATTTCCCTGCCTGGCCGGAGGACGTGAACCCCGCCACTCGCCGGATGTCTCCATAGGAGTTTTCAACAGAACGAACTTCGTTCGCCGCGAAAGAGCTTTCAAGAAAACGCCCGGGCTGGATATGTGTTCAACGACGTCAAACAGCGTGACAAGGTCAAATGCCTTGGAGTCGCCGTCCACGCACTCGATTCGGCCGTCCACGAAGTTGATATACGGAAACAGGAGTTTTCCAGTGGCCACGAATTCTGGCGAAATCTCAAAAACTGATGTGTTGGGGTAGAAACCTTGCTGCTGAGAGATGTGAAATGCCATAGCATTGGCTCCGAACCCAAAACATCCGCCGATGTCCGCATAGTCTTTTATCTCTCCGAGCTCGCTCAGAACATATTCGCCGAAATAGTGAAAAAGCAACGTGCTCTTATACGACGCGCGGGCGGGGTACCCTGGACGCAGAATAATCCTCGCCGGGTAGGACGCGTAATACTTGGCCGGATCAAAGGCAATATCACTTGTTTGCACTTGGCGGTTTTCAGGCGTTTGCTGTACATCACGTGGTATCGAAGGGTCTGCAATCACTTCTTTGGCGGTCCCGCTGACGACGGATTGGCAACCACGATAATCTAATGGCGCATTACCTGCTGATATGAGAAGCGGTGAATGACTACACATGTTCTGCGTCCTCTGACAGGTTGAAATGACAATGAGCAATCCGCGTCTGCGAAATCCAGGAGTGCAGCCAAGACAGTATCCGGCGGATTCTTCTGCCTATAGCTCCCGGCCCATGACGCACGACGTTTATCAGCTGAATTGAAAGAATCCAGAACCTCAGCCTTCTCTTGAACCTTCGAAGGCCGCTTTCGCTCTGTTGTTCGAGAAATGCTTCTTTGCTGATGCTCTTGGTCTTTGCCCGCAGGCGTTGCAGCAGCCTGAAGCAAATGCCGCCTGCCCGACCGTCGGGCTCGACGCGTTTGCGTGGTCTCCAGAGCCCTCGCCTGGCCGAGAGAAACAAGCGAAAGCTCAGCCCTTCTCTTCTCTGACGAAGTCCGCCGGCCTGTGACTGGATAACTTTCGCGGCCGGAATGGGCAACAACGCAATCCTGTTATTTTCCCGCCCATTTTGCAGGACCTCCATAAACTCCGGGTGTCGGCAGACCAGCAGATTCTCGCCGCGGTAGTCCCCGGTGAATTCGGGCAGCCAGGCGTCACCTACCGCCACGTCGGCAGTCTCCGCCAGCACGTCGTCGCAGAAGTCGCATGCATCCAGCATGAAAAGATTGAGCCCCCAGCTCCCGGCAAAGACGTCGTGCATCATAATATTTCGGGACCATCTGCGGCCCTGCGTCTCGCCACAGACTTCAAAGGCGTATTGATGCGCCGGCATTCCCTGCACCTTCCTGCGAAAGTCGGCAGAGACAACGTCCTTCTCGTTGACGCCGCAGCTTCTGGCAAGATACGACAAATAATGCTTACTTTTCAGATGGCCGCAGAAAAGACCGATTGTGTATGCTACTCGCTCGTTCAATACGGGGTCCACCTTCACAGCCAGCTTGAGAGATTTGATGAAACAAGGCAGGCCAATGAACAGCACTCGTCCATCGAAATGTTTTATGTCCTGGATGACCGTTGAAACTTCAACCGGATAATATCTGGACTTCTTGCACACTCTCAGGTCGTCCAGCTCTCGAACAAGCTTATACTGGAACAGATTCTTGGGATCATTTGTCTTCGAGACACAAGCCACGGCATCCACTTTGCCGGCCGAAAGAAACTGTTGAGCCAGCCATGTGATTAGGCCGCCGGAAGAAGAAGCCAGGCGGGATGGTTCATCGTTCACATGGCCCGCAAAACACTGAAGGTAGTAACCCGTTTCAGAACGGTGGTGAATCCCGTCAATGAACGCGTAATCTTTCATGGCGATGGAATCTTCGTTGTCCACGGTATCTGCGAACGGGCACACCTTCCTGCTCAGTTGCCCCCAGTCGCTGGGA
>JBDREF010000339.1:0-5320 GCA_043820045.1 Planctomycetota bacterium
CTGGACTTCGCCATCGAGAAAATCGCTGAAGCCAAACGAGAGCTGGGAATATAGCATGCCGGATGCCGGCGGTCCACAATCAGGAGCAGGTTTCCCATTTTCGGCATATTGAACTTGACGCATCGCGAAAAATGCCTTAAAATATCGGATGTTAAGTCTAAATAGAGTGCAAAGGCAAACTCAGAACGTCAAGAAAACGAAATTGGCAGAACATCACCCTGTTTTGGCGCATCTTGTTGTTCAGAAGAGACCATAGGCTCTGATATTGGCCAATTGTGAGCGGTTTTTTGGGTGGTTTGTATCTGGAAAGGAAGGATAAAAATGAAAAGAAGGGCTTTCACACTGATTGAGCTTCTTGTGGTAATCGCAATTATCGCCGTTCTCATGGGGATTCTGATGCCGTCATTGCGTGCGGCCAAAGACCATGCCAGACGCGTCCACTGCGTCGCCAACGTAAAGACCCTCTCGCTGGGGTGGTATCTGTACCAGGACGATAACGATGGCGAGTTGGTGCCCGGCCACACGAATCCCGGCCAGTGGGTGGATCGTCCTCGGAGCGGCGATAACGTGGAGCAGAAGAAAGATGCTATCCGAAGGGGCTTGCTGTTTCCTTACGTTGGGAAAAAGGTGGATGTCTATGCCTGTCCGGCCGACCAAAGGGACAAAGACCCTAGCCAATATACCTATCGGAGCTTCTCGATTGCCGGCGGCGCCAATGGAGAGAGCTGGGGCAGTTACAATGGGGCCAAGAAGTACACTGATTTGAAAAAGCCCGCACAGACATACATATTCGTCGAAGAGATTGACCCCAGAGGCTTCAACGTCGGCTCATGGCAAATGAACCCCGGGACGAGCCCGAACTGGGTTGATCCGGTAGCCATGTGGCACAACAGGCAGAGTTCCCTCGGTTACGCCGACGGCCATGCGGAGATGCACAGGTGGATGGATACGAGCTTTATCGAGTGGAATCTTAAGGCAATGTATAATCAAGGCTTTTCTTTCAATATGACCCCTCCGGCCAGCGAACGCGAGGATATCAACTTCATGAACAGGGGCTTCCCTTACAAGTCCCTCAAGTAATTCTCTGTATCTTCTCCAAGAAGGCAGGCCATGTTTGATATTTTCGAGCAGCCGTGGACATTGTTGGGTGCGGCGGTCCTCGTCCTGTTCGGAATTTTGACCTTTCGAAGTTTCTGTCCCGAAAAACGGCGATGGTGGCAACTGCTCGTTCCCGCCCTTCTTGCTGTGTGCGCGTTCGGCCTGGATCTCCTTGTCCAGACCGACCTGGAGGGCGTCAACGCCGTCATCAATAAAGCCATGAAAGCCGTCGAAGAAGAGGACCATGAGGCGATTGCCCAAGTGCTCTCCGACAGCTACAGTGATTCGTATCACAGCTCGAGGCAGAGTCTGCTGGCGCGCTTCAGGAGCGAGCTATCGAGGTCTTCGGTCAGCAAGAACACGAAGACGGGGCTGCTGATAGACTTATCGGCGCCGAGTGCGACCGCAGTGCTGTTTGCAACCCTGGTATTCGACAAGAACAGTTTCATCGCTCAGAACTACAAATCATTTCTCTTTGTCAAAGCCAGACTGTACCTGCGAAAGCAGCCCGGCCGGAAGTGGCTCATCGAGCGGATCGAGGTGCTCGAACTCGACCGCCAGCCGGTCAGTTGGAACAGTATGAGATAGGCACCGCATGGAAGCAGGAAACCTCCGGAAAATCCGGCATGAAAAGGCCATTCCGGGCTAACCCCGACCGAGAAAGTCCAATTCGGACAATTTGGCGAAAGTCGCCTTCTGAATTGGTCGATAGCAGGAGAGTGTGGTTGCTATCGCCCTGTTTGACAGAGAGGTTGAAGGTAATGTTTGCCAGGCTGAAAAAAGACAAGGTACTCTTGAAACCGGCGCTATTTACCATCAGTTGGTATCCGAGCGACAGAAATTGCGTCAACCCTGGCAGCAGAAAGGTCAGCCCCAGGCAAATGCCGCCGCTCATGGTTCGCAAGGCCGAATGGCGCCGCTGAAATACCCTCTTTTTGTTCCGCAAACGTTTTTTTTCCCATAAGAATCTCCGGAACGGATCCCGTCTTCATTCCGGATTAATTCGACTACTCCCTTGATTCCAGCCTTAACTTTTTGTCTCGTTTGGTACGCAGAATACCACCATGCCGGCAACCGCCTGTTGGGCAAGAGGTATGCTAATGACTGAAAGTTGAAAATAAGACGGGCCTGTACCGGAAAAACCAGTACAGGCCCTGAATTGGTGCGCATCTACTGTCTTCGCAGCGGCGAATAGTTGCCGCTGCAATGACGTTTTCGCTCCAACAAACTTTACCGGTACAGCCGGATATCGTCGAAGTACATCTGACCTGTTCCGCCGGCGGCCGGACTGTTCTTTGTGCCAAAGCCAATCGCAATGGTATTGACATTGGTAAGAGCCACACCCTGGTCGGCAAACGCCTGCAGGTCGATAATCCACTCTGTCCATACTGCTGTTTGCGTTACAGCAGGGTCGTCATGGTACACAACCGCGGTGCCGTTTAGAGCTACAAACATCCGATCAGGAGTGTTGGCCGCATCGCCTATAAACCATAGTGACAGTCTCGCAACGCCTTCCTCGGTCCAGTCGCGCGGCCAGACCAGCGTCACGGTTGCCTCGGAGGTTTTCAGGTTGTTCTCATACAAATACGGCATTGACTGGCTGCCGTTATGGACTATGTTCCGCTCGGCATAAGGTGGAAGGTCATTGCCAACGAGCGCACCGTTTGTCGTGGTTCCGAAGCCGTCTATCCACGCCTCGAATATCCTTTTGCTTGCCGGGTCCGGCGGGTCAATGTCGTTGTACGACTCGAAATCGTCCACGACAAGGAACGGACCTGTGGACAAGGTCCAGACATTGCCTACCCACGGACTGTCGGGATTGGTGTTGTTTACTTCATCGACGCGCCAGTAGTAAGTGGTATCCCAGGCAAGTTTACCGGGGTCGTAGCTCTCGGAGCCAAGGTCCCTCGTGCCTTTGTACTCGGGCGAAGAAGTATCGGCGTTTTTCACAGCATCTGCGTCAGTGCCGAAGTATAGCTGATGCGAAGCGGCGTAGACTCCCGCCGACCAGCTAAGAATCGATGTCTGCTTGACACCAGAAGCACCATCGGCAGGGAATGGAGCGTAGGCCCTCTCCGCAAGATATGGCGTGGCTCCGACGTACTTCGCGCTAATCACGTCCATGGCGCCGACGCCTAGGCCTTGCCACGAGACCACGAGACTGTCGCCCATCGTTTCTCCCTTCATCAGGGCCTCAATGTAATATCTCTCGCCGGCAACAAGGCTCAGAGGCTGCGACTCTGCCGTGCCTGCCGTACTGGCGATCATTACGGCGTTCGCCGGGTCCTGATCGGGGCTCAGGCGTATCTGACCTTCATTTTCCGCTTCAATCAGGAACTTATAGTCGCCCGTTTCCGGTGGGAACAGCCAGCCGCGAAGCCGGCTTCCAAATTGCTCGGCCCAGTTCTCAGGTGCGCGGAAGAACAAGACGAACTCCCATCCGTCAGGATTGTCGGGATAGCGGGGGTCACTGGTCAGGTTGGACACATTTGCACCACTGATGTCGAACCACCACTCACGGATAATCTTGCCCGGGCCGGGCCCCACCGTCGTAAAGCTCCACACGTTGCCCTCTCGTTCAGGCCCGAGCAGCTCGACTTCGTTGACCCGGAAATAGTAAACGGTCTCGGCCAGAAGCAGTCCCGGACCATACGCCGCCACTCCCAGGACGCCTTTATCCGTGTCGCCGGTGCCCGCCGCCACGGCATCCTTATCAGTGCCGAAGAACAAATGGTGCTTCAGAGGAAGGATGGATTCGCCTGCGTTCCAGCTCAGTTGTGTGTCTATCAGAACGTCTGTAGCGCCATCCGACGGGCTGGGTCCCCATGCGACCATCGATATGCTTACGAAGCTCCATGTATCACCTGTGATGACGGTACCATCGGCCTCTACCGCGTCAATCCGCCAATAGTACCTCGTCCCCGGCTCAAGGACGTCCGGGTACCAGTACACCGAATAAGTCTGTTCGCTTACCAGAACCAGAGCGTCAGGGTCCGTGCCGAAATAAACGTGCTGGAGTACCGCCGTATCTCCTGGCGTCCACATAAGCAGCGCATCAGCCACACCTTCGGTGCTATCGGCCGGGTCGGGGTCTCTGGCCTTCTGGAAGAACTTTGTGAGAGCCTCACTTTCTATATCCACAAAACAGATCTTGCAGTTTTGAGCGCCGGTCCCCGGCTGGATGGTAAGGCGGCCATCGGCCACCTCCACCGTCACGTTGAACTCGTCAAAGTCAAAGCCGGTTCCCACTGGGCCGTCGGGGTCCTCCAGAAGAACACCTTCAACGTCGAAGTTGTTAGTCTGATCCGTATATGACGGGTCGCCGCAGACCAGAAGCAGATTGTAAGTGCCGTTGGGCAGTTCGATCTCCCATATCTTGTCCCCACCGGCCTGCTGTAGGTGGTTAAGTGTGTCGTAGCGCTGGTCTGGTGCGTTGCCGCTGTTGCGGTCGCGCGCACCGCCCCTTATGTTCTGGTCCCATCCGTAGTTCCAGCCGCTCTCGTGCGGGCCGAAGGGGTCGCCATATTCGGGCAGA
This sequence comes from Planctomycetota bacterium, assembly GCA_043820045.1. Classification (GTDB taxonomy): domain Bacteria; phylum Planctomycetota; class Phycisphaerae; order Sedimentisphaerales; family Anaerobacaceae; genus JBDREF01. The sequence goes on from JBDREF010000339.1 coordinate 4,634, forward strand.
TACCCTTCCGGTATCGGCGCCCCGGCCGACTGGAAATTGACCTTTATCTCGCTGGCGCCGACGACTCCTGCGGTCAGGCCAAAGCCCAGCACCAAAGCAAAAGAGACCAAATAAATCACTTTTCTGCACATAATAGTCCTCCTTCAAAAAGAGTTAACATGAAGCGACCACGGATGGTCTGTGCGTCTCGCTGCATCTCGTTTGGATGTGACGAAAATACCTCTGTATGGCCTGTAACCACCTCCTTCCTCTGAGGGGCTGGAAATCACATGGCTTTTGCCCTCAGAAAGGCTGAGAACCTGCAAAATCGTACAGCTCCACATATACCAGATAAGCTACCCCTGGGTCAAGAAAAATCTCGGTATAAGACCACGTTTGCAGCCCAGATGAGGGGGTTGCCTGTCAGAGTCTGAATCGAACGGTGTACCGATCGGACAGAAGGGGCCCGTACCGAATCAATCGATACAGACCCCGAATTGATGCAATCAACGTTCGTTCTTGCATCGGCGATGCTTACCTCTAAGGAGCGGTCCTCGGCCGATACAGCCGGATGTCGTCGAAGTACATCGTTCCTGCGCCGCCGGCCGCAGGACTGCCTTTCGTGCCAAAGCCGATGCTAATCGTATTGACACTGGTGAGCGCCGCGCCCTGATCGTCAAATGCCTGCAACGGGATGACCCACTCGTT
>JBDREF010000340.1:0-10112 GCA_043820045.1 Planctomycetota bacterium
TGTTCATCTTCAACCATACGGCTTTTCTCCAAAGTAATGTCCTCGGACAGAGCGAAAAGGCTGACCAGAATCGTATCAAGAGAATCGCCGGCTTACTGCCGGAAAAGCCGGCCGGCTTTGGCTTGCCCATCGGCAATCGCAACACATGGGACGAGCTTTCGAGGAACGATTCGTTCAAGAGAATCATCCCGGAAGCGGAAGGACTTCTGGAAACGCCGATTCCCGAGCAACCCGACGATCTGTTCCTGGATTTTTCCCGCACGGGAAACCGCACTCGCTGGCAAAGGGTCAGCGGCCGCCGCCGCGGAAGGATCGGGACGCTTGCCGTAGCCGAATGTTTGGAGAACAAGGGGCGTTTTCTGCCGGCCTTCGAAGACATCGTCCGGGTACTTTGCTCCGAGCGGACCTGGGTCATGCCGGCCCACGACTCAAGTCTCACCAACTTCTACGGCAAGAGCGTTGACATCGACCTCGGCTCCTCGGCGCTCTCGTGGTCGCTGGCCACCGCTGATTACCTGCTGGCCGACAAACTGAGCCCCGAAATCCGCCGACTAATTCGCGACAACCTTGAGAATCGCACCTTTCAACCTTACCGCGACATGGTCGCGGACAAGCGCAAGAAGAACTGGTGGATGACGGGAACCAACAACTGGAACGCGGTTTGTCTGGCTGGCGTGACGGGTTCGGCGCTGGCCGTATTAGACTCGCGCGACGACCGTGCGCTTTTCGTTGCGGCCGCCGAGGACTACTCGAAGAACTTCCTCGACGGGTTCACCGATGACGGCTACTGTTCCGAGGGTTTGGGCTACTGGAACTACGGCTACGGCTATTACGTCATGCTCTGTGAAATGATCCATCAGGCCACGGGTGGCAAGCTCGACCTGCTGCAGGACGCCAAGGCCAAACAGGCCGCCACATTCGGAGCGAAAATAGAAATCATCAACGGCGTCTATCCCGCGTTCGCCGACTGTTCGATCCGAGCCAGGCCCGATTCGGAGCTGATGTACTTCGTCAGCCGCCGTCTGGGCATGGGTCTGCGTTCATGGGAGAATATCGAGACTGTCTCGGCGGGCGGCTCGCTCTACCAGAGTATGATGTACTCTTTCCCGAACTCCGCTTCCAGGACGCCACCTGCTGCAAGCGTCTCCGAGGGGCCCGGCATCAGGTCGTGGTTCGACCAGGCGGGTGTTCTGATCTGCAGACCAGCTTCGAATTCGTCGTCGCGCATGGCCGTTGCTCTCAAAGGCGGCCATAACGACGAACACCACAATCACAACGACGTCGGCTCCTTTGTGGTCGTGCTGGGCGACAAGCCGCTGTTGATCGACCCCGGCGGGGAGGTCTATACCGCCCGCACGTTCAGCGGCCGCCGTTATGAAAGCAACGTTCTCAATTCCTTCGGCCATCCCGTACCGATGGTGGCGGGCAAATTGCAGCAAACCGGCAGACAGGCCGCCGGCAGGGTGGTCAGCCACGAGTTCACCGACGACGCCGATACTATCGTTCTCGATATTTCATCCGCTTATGATGTGCCGGAACTTAAGAAGCTCCAACGCAAATTCGTCTATTCCCGCAACGACTCGGGCTCCTTGAGCGTATCGGATGAGGTCGCCTTTTCACAAGCCTGTGACTTTGGAACCGCACTGATAACTTTTGACGACTGGCGACAGCTTTCCCCCTCGTCCCTGCTGATCTACAGCCAGGACCAGGCCCTGCGCGTGGACATCACGGCCGAAGGCGCCGACTTCAAAATCCAGCCCGAAACCATAAAGGAGGACCTAAGCGCCCGAAGCCAGCCCGTCCGACTGGGCATAACCCTGACCGGCCCGGCAACGGGCGCCGTTATTTCCCTGACGATCACCCCCACAAAAGAACCGGTAGCGGCACATCCGACCCAACAGGCCAGAACCGGCGGATGAAAACATGCACGGCGTCTGGAAATTGGACAGGTGTACGAATAGAATAGAAAACGTACATGGGGCTTGGGCCGCCTTTGCCCACTCTGCTTCGACGAAAACGCGTAGCGTGTGCAAAATTTGTTTTGCACACGCAGGGTAGATACTTATGATGGCTCTGTCTCAAATTGAAGACGAGGGAAATGTTTTTGTTAATGAATATATCTGCATGTGCAGCAAGTGCCTAAGGTACAAGTTGCACAGTCGCTGCCAAGCTGTATTGACTGAAGGGAGAAAGGCAAATGGAATCGATGAATAGAAGAGGATTTCTGAAAGGTTCGATAGGTGCGGCCACAACCCTCACTGTCCTGTCTCAGGGCAGTAGTTCGGGGGCCGAAAACAAGGTTGTTTTAGGAATAATGGGAGTCGGCGGCAGGGGACGGTCGCTGCTGCAAAGCCTCGTTAAGAGGTCCGACGTCAGGATCAAGTACATCTGCGACGCCGATACCCGCTGCTACGGACCGGCGGCTGAGATTGTAATTGAAGGTCACGACTATAAGCCGAAGTTCGTGCAGGACTTCCGAAAGATGCTGGAAGATCCGGAAGTCGACGCGATCGTTATCGCAACGTCCGACCGCTGGCATGCGCTGGCGACAATAATGGCCTGTCAGGCGGGAAAAGATGTTTACGTCGAGAAGCCTCTGTCATTGAGTATCTGGGACGGCAGAAAAATGGTCGAGGCGGCGCGCAAGTATAAGAGGATTGTCCAGGCCGGAACTCAAAGCCGCAGCGCCCCCTACACCGACAAGGCGGCTGAGTATATCCGCAGCGGAAAACTCGGGGACGTGTATCTGGCCCGCGTATTTCTTATGCAGGAATCCCCTCTCATTCACGTAGCCGAACCGCAGCCGGTTCCGGAAGGTCTGGATTACGATTTGTGGTGTGGGCCGTCGCCCATGCTCCCCTTTCGCCCGGGCACGTGGTTCTGGAGGCTATGGGATTTCTACGTCGGCTATATCATGGCCGATATGGTTCATCAGATCGACCTGGCACGATACCTGGTCGGCAGGGAATACCCGGACACAGTCTGCAATGCGGGCGGCGTTTACCATTTCGACGACGGCAGGCAGCAGCCGGACACTCAGTTTGCGACGCTCGAATTCGGCAAGCTCACCATGCTTCTCGAAGCTTCGCTCTGGTCGCCTTACATGCACCGAATCGTTCTGCTCAGAGACCAGAGCAAATTCCCCGACTGGCCTTTCTCGGCCACGAAGCTGGAGATATGCGGGACCAAAGGATTTATGTGTTTCGGCAGGCACGGCGGCGGGTGGCAGGTTTTCGAAGGGGACAGCAGGATTCGGGAAAGCAAGGCCGTCGTCTCGGAGCCGGCAACTGTGAAATTCGGCAGCATAGTCGATGTGCATTTCGAAGATTTCATAGACTGCATCCGGACCCGAAACAAGCCAAAAGCTGATGTCGAAGAGGCGCACCGTTCGATGATTTTGTGCCATCTGGCCAACATCTCATACCGGGTGGGGAACCGAAAGTTGAGATTCGACGGAGCGAGCGAGACTTTTGTGGATGATGCCGAGGCAAACCGGTACCTAAAGGCCAACTACAGAAAGCCGTGGATAATACCCGAGAAGGTATGAGACCAATAGCGTGAGATGTTCATCTCACGCTGTGATCGTCCGGCGCCGATAGAGATTCGAGGAGCGGGCGAAATGTGCCGCCGCTGTTAGTCCGGCTCACCCGTCGGCATTGGGACGCCTTCCTCGGCGAACTTGAGAATGCACTTAAGAATATCGGACCTGCTGATGACCCCGGCCACTTTGCCGTTCGATGTAACGGGAACTCTTCTGATGGCGTTGTCTCTCAGGCAGTAGCAGACGTCCAACAGCAGCTCGTTCTCTTCGAAGTGAACGGCAGGCTGAGTCATAAACTCGGTTACCGTCCTGTCTTTCTCGTCTTCATAGGTATGGAAAAGTCTCAGGACGTCCTGTTCAGAAAGAATTCCGACCAGAGTCATATTATCTTCGACAACAGGGATACCGGTAACGTTGTTCTTCGCCATAAGTTTTACGGCTTCAAGTATGGGAGTTTCCTTTCTTATGCAAATCACAGACTTGGTCATTATGTCTTTTGCTTCGAGCATGTTACGTACCCCTTTGTATCTGTCTTCAAATATATCGATATTTATCAGCCGGATATAATCTTTCAGCAACGGCTATCGTCTTACTCGCCCTGGCTACCAAGCACTCGTCCAGCCGGATAGGCCCCCTTGACAAAACGCGTTCTCAATAGCCGACATATCACGCACTTTTTCGGCAGTACATGACGGATTACAGCAGTCCTGCCAAAAGCCCCCCAAGACTAAAGCTTGGACATGCGGCTATCTTGAGCCGAAAACCCGGTTCCAATGGTATTTATCGGCCAAAATCGAAGAAACTTTAAGAATTTCTCGAATTCGACAATACCGCACAATCGTTGGATGCCGAATCCCGATACGCAGAGACAAAATGCAGCAAGAATCAGACTTTTTGCCATGGGCAAAGCACAGCAGCCGTTATGGGACGACTTGGATATGACTTCAGGATTCAGGCCGGCATTTCGGGGCCCGCAAACCCACAGAAGTCGTAACGACTTGTTCCGTCTCGCATTCGGTCTTCATGTCATCGCACACATGCTGAGCCGTTAAATGCGATGCAAAACCAGGCTTTTCTTCGCCCATTCATACCTCCCCGGCGTTCCGATATCAATCAGCGGGCCGCCACTGACAAAAGCATAACAGTTTTGCTGCACGAGCTTCGGAAAGAGTTCATGCTCGAGCGAAAATCTGGTATCTTCGGGAATAAGAGAAATGACATCTTTCCGGAAGAGATAGATCCCGGCATTTATGTGGCAAGGGCGATGATTTTGCTTTTTCTCCTCAAAACCGACGATTTTCTGCGCATCATCCAGCAGGACCGTGCCGCAGTCGTTCGTGTCTTCAGATTCGAGCACTGCCATCGACATCAAAGCCTGTTTTGCCAGGTGAAAATTGTAGAATTCCGGCAAGTCCACCGGACAGAAGGAATCGCCGTTGGCAACCAGGAAAGGATCGCTCTGTATGAGCTTCTCCGCATTCCTGATTGTGCCCCCGGTTCCAAGCGGGGCGTGCTCCTCGGAAATGACGAACCGACACGGCCCGGCCATGCACGTATAGTGGTCCCGGATGACCTCCGACATGTACCCGGCGCAGAGAATGAAGCGTCTGAAACCAAACCCTGAGAAGAATTGTATCAAAATGTCCAGGAACGGCCTCTGATCTATCCGGGCCATCGGCTTCGGACGGTCGCTGACAACGGCCCGAAGGCGGCTACCCATTCCGCCGCACAGTATGACCACGTCAACTTCGCGCAGTTTGCTCTTGGTAGGAGTCCTGATGTGCATAGACAATGATTTGGCTGCCCAAAGTTTCAAAATGGAAGGGAACATGGAGAAGCTTTTCCAGGGCTTTTCTGACCAGCCTCTGTTTCCTCGGCGGCACAAAAAGGAGCATGAATCCGCCGCCGCCGGCGCCGCAGAGCTTTCCCCCGATTGCGCCGGCTCCGAGGGCGGTGTCATACATGTCGTCGATTTCGTTTGTCGAAACCCTGCTCGACAAACTCCGCTTGAGCTTCCAGGATTCATTAAGAAGCTTGCCGAAGCTTTCTATGTTCTCGGAGTCGCTGTTGAGAATCTCGACCGCCTCGTCCACCATTTGCCTCATCGTATCCAATTCGCTGCCCTTGGCGGAGGTGTTCTGAATCTGTTCGGCGGCGATTTCCGACGCCGTCCTGGAAAAGCCCGTAAAAAAGAACATCAGATGATTTTGCAGCTCCGTTATTTTTCTCCGGTTCAGGGTGACCGGCTGAACAACGAAATTCTCCTTGCCGTTAAACTCGACCCTGTTGAGCCCGCCGAAAGCGGCAGCGACCTGATCCTGCGAACCTACATCTTCTCCGATCAGGTCCTGCTCGACGTAGATGGCTCCGGCCGCAAGGCGCCTTTTACTAATCATTCTGCCCTTCAAAAAGCGTACAGCGCATGCAGAAAACCGACCGTAAACGCCGAACTGGAGCCAATCCCCGACCGTGCGGGCAGGTCGCTGGTGTGCACCATTTCGACGCCTTGCTCTATCCTCATGTATCTGAGGCATTCCCGGACCGCAGGATGCTGTATCTGGTCAATATCGCCTCTTTCCTCCCGCAGGCTATACCTGATTCGATACTTGTAGTCAAAGAAGGGCGGCAGGAAGCGGCAACTGATATAGCAGTACTTGTCAATGGTCGTATTCAGCACGGCGCCGCAATTGGCCCTGTACCAGACAGGGTAGTCCGTCCCCCCCCCGAAAAACGAGATTCGGAATGGCGTTCTGCTAATAATCATGACAAACCCCTGCTATCATTACCCCCGACAGACCCACTCTGCCGATATTCGGGGTTCTGTTGCAAAAATCGTGCCAAGAGGCCCAAAACAGGGATTTGGCGGGTGTTCTGAAGGATAGACTGGCAAACCTGTAAGAATATTTGACATGGCCGATGTTCAGGCATTATACCACGACATCACAGCAGATGCTGCGGTACCACTGAATCGTCCTTTTCAACCCTTCGGCAATGGGAGTGCCGGCATCGAACCCCAGAACCCGCCTGGCCGTGGACGCATCAATCAGCCGTATCGGTATCATGGTGGGCTTGGAAGCATCGAAGACGATTCGGGCTGCGGTATAGCCGTCCGCTTCGAGCATCGCCTGCAAAGCCTGCTTAATAGTACAGGGAACGCCGCTGGCGATATTCACAGGCTCAAACGTCTCGATTTTCTCCATGGCAAGCAGCATTCCATCTATGAAATCATCAATATAGATGAAATCCTTGACGTCATTGCCATCGCCCCAGACCTGGATCGGGTCGTGCCTTTCCACGACCTTGCGCATCAGGGCCGGCAGCACGTGGGAGGTCTCCCACTCGAAATCATCGTACGGGCCGTATATATTCGCCGGCCTGACAACGATAGTCTTCATGGGCCTGGGGATTTTCTCCGCGTACATACGGCACAAAACCTCGGAGAACTGCTTCATCCAGGCGACACAGTAATATTTCTCGAATACCTCGCCCGGCACCATTTCGTCTTCCTTTACCGGGTGGTCAACCGCCGGATAGACCGTATTACTGCTGATAAAAAGAAACTTCTTCACGCCGGCAGAATACGCCGCGTCCAGCAGCAGGGTATTCATCAGGATATTAGGCGTGACATGGACAAGAGGAGTCTTTGCCATGACGGCGGCGCCGGAGGTGTTGGCTGCACACATGAAAACGTAGTCAGCGCCCTCGGCGGCACGCCGGCAACCTTCCTTTTCCATCAGGTCGCAGGTAATGTATTCGATTCTGTCGTCGTCTATCACGGCCGGCTTCCTGTGAACCGTCGCCCGAACATCAGCCCCAAGCGACAACAGCCGGTTTACCAGATTGACTCCGACAAAGCCTGTTCCTCCCGCGACCAGTACCTTCTTATTCTCGAACATTACTTTTCACCTTCATCGCGTATAGACAGTATTGGATTCTTGATTGGCCACCGGATATTGAGCCTGGGGTCATCCCATTTGTACGTGAACTGTTTGGAGCGATCGTAGTATGTTGACTGTTTGTAATGGAATATGGCAGTGTCGCTGAGGACCAGATGGGCATTTCCATAGTTGGGAGGGACAAGCACCTGCATCCTGTTCTTCTCCGAGAGGACAAACGACTCCCACTTGCCGAGATCCTTGCTTTGCTCGTCACCCTTGACCACAACAAGGTAGAACTTGCCATAAAGACATGATATCAATTTCCAGGTCTCTCTGTCGCCGTGAATACCCCGCAGCACGTTTCTGGATGAAACGGAAATGTCGTCCTGGACAAACTTCACATCTATGCCGTTTTCCTTGTACATGGCTTCGTTGTAGGTTTCCACATATTCGCCCCGGAAGTCCTCAAAGACATCCAGCTTGATGAGTAATACGCCTTCCAGATTTGTTTTGCTTACTTTCACGATTCAACCGATCTTGGGCAACTTAAATATCTTGTTTGCAATGTAGTAATCATAGGCATGACCGCGAATGCTCTTGAAAAGGCCGTTCGGCGGAACGAGCTTTATCATCGAGACGGCGAGCTTATCGAGAGGGAAGGGCAGCTTTGCGATCACAGCTCCCAGCGAATAGATATTGTGCCGTATATTCTTCTCTCTCTCGCTGAAACAAGAGAGCACCGACTTTTCCGAGCAGCCGCTCATATCGCCCTGATAAGAGGAAACATCAATGAAGTTCCGCCGGGCGCAGTAGTCGTACAATTCCGTCCCCTTCATGGGCACCGCCGTCGTATAATGCGGGTAGGTGACTTTTCCTTTCTTACTGACCTCTATCGTATCCAAATCGTCCTGCAGGGAAGACTCCGGTACGGCCAGCATATAATTGACCCATGTATTTATCCCATGTTTTCTTATTTTTTGCAGGTTTTCGACGACGTTTACTTCCCGCATTTGTCTTCGGAGTACTTTCTCCCGAACGTTTTTCGATGTACTGTCTAAGGAAAGATGAACGGAAAAGCAGCCGGCCTTTCGCAGCAGGCCCAGCAGCTCGTCATCAACAATATCCAACCTCAAATAGCAGTTAAAAGGAAGCCCTATTCGTTTCGAATACTTCTCGGCAAACTCTTCCAGCCACGCATCCGCCTTCATTGCGAACAAATCATCGCCGAACTTTACGAAATCCATTCGGTACTTGCCCTTTACCGACTCAATCTCCTGTATAACCCTTTCCACCGAAAACCGCCTCACGATCGGCCCTTTGCCCCTGTAGAGCTGATGATAGTAGTTGTTGCAGCAATAAGCGCACTTGAACGGACATCCTCTTGTCGCGTAAAACGTTTTCTTGGGCACGTCCTTGAGAAAGGAATTGGAAAGCACAATATCTCTGTCGGCGGGGGGCAATTCATCCAGATTTCTGATCAATGGTCTTACGGAATTCTTCTTCTCCCTGGTGATCAGATTGGGAACGTCATCGTAGGATTCGCCGTTTTCCACTCTTACCAGGAAGTCTCTGAACGCATATTCACCCTCTCCGAGGCAATAAGCATCCATACCGCTTTGCTCGAAAGTCTCGGGCGAGAAGGTGACCTGCGGGCCTCCCATAATGGAAACAAAACGATGCTTCTGCTTTGCCCTTTTGTTATTCTCTACAGCCTGTTCGAAACCCATTATATTGGTCGAGTAGGCCACAACATCGGGCTTTATTCGAGCCACTTCCTCCGTAAAATCCTGACCATCGAAAATGCAAAAATATGTGGAATGGCCGAGCTGTTTCGCAATCGCAGATAAGTATGCTATAGCAATGTGGTCGGCAAAGCTAAGCTGGTGTATGGCAAATAAAACCTTCATCTGGTCTGTTTTGCAACCTGCAAAGGGGCTTCGTCGCTGAAGTAATTCTTCCGTCTGAGATACTCGTCATGATTGCTCACAAACCACTGCCACGTTTCCTTCAGCCCATCCAGCAACGAAGTCGTCGGATTGTAATCGATCAGCTCTCTTGCCAGCGAGACGTCCATGACCCGCCTCGGAAATCCGGACGGCTTGGACGTGTCAAGCTCGTAGTTAAATTCAAGGAACTCGTGCAGCGTTTCGACGAGTTCCTTTATTGAGTAGCCTTTTCCGCTGCCGAGATTGACGAACTTTCCGCCGGTCCCGTAATGCAATGCCAGTATGACCCCCTCGGCAACATCCCGGCTATAGGCAAAATCACGGACTGCCGAACCGTCGCCCCAAACAACAACAGGATTTTCCTTGTTATGAATCCTGCACATCAGTGTCGGGATCACCATCGCATTATCCGGGTCGAAATTGTCGCCCGGCCCGTACACATTACAAGGGCGCACTACGGCGAAGTTCTCCAGTCCGTATTGTATCCTGTACGCCTGGACCTGCAATTCAGCCATCCTCTTTGCCCATCCGGGAAACATATCCATCGGAGGGCCGTCGGGGTTGTCGACTTCTCTGAAGACTTCAGCGCTGGAATAGGCGCCGATGGAGCTGGTATATACAACCTTGCGGACCTTGTTCAGCCGGCAGGCCTCCAGCGTGTTCGTATTGAACATCAGAAGGGGAACAAAAAAGCTCGCCGGCTTAGTTTTTGTCACATCTATGGAACCCTTGATGCCGGCCACGTGA
>JBDREF010000341.1:0-3977 GCA_043820045.1 Planctomycetota bacterium
CGGCCTATATTAGTGGCCGCAGGATCATCATGGTAAACAACCGCAGTGCCATTGAGAGCAACATAAATCCGCTCGGCGGAGTTGGCCGGGGCGCCGCGGAACCACAGCGACAGCTTCGCAACGCCTTCCTCGGTCCAGTCACGAGGAGAAACCAATGTCAGCGTCGCTTCGGAGGTCTTCAGGTTGTTGTCGTAGCGATAGATAAGCGATTGGCTGCTGCCGTGAACGATAGTCTGCTCGGCGTAAGGAGGAAGGTCGTTGCCCACGAGAGCGCCGTTGTTTGTAGTTCCGAATCCGTCAATCCACCTGTCGAATATTCTGCTGCTGTTGGGATCGGGTGGGTCGATATCGTTGTAGGATTCGAAATCATCCACCGTGATAAAATCAGCCGTAGTGAAATTCCAGACCAGGCCCTTGACCGTGCCGGTATTATACACTGCATCGACGCGCCAATAGTGGTCGCTGTGCCAGGCGAGCTTTCCGGGGTCGTAGCTCTCAGAGCCAAGAGCTTTGTTGCCCTTGAACTCCGGCGAAGCAGTAGTAGCATTCTTCACGGCGTCCTTATCGGTTCCGAAGTACACATCATGCGAGACGGCTGTAGTCGCCGGCGTCCAGTTAAGTGTTGAGTTTATCTGTACGTCCGTCGCGCCATTGGCCGGCTGCAAACTGCCGGCAGCGCCGGCAGCAGTAAAGCCCCAGACATCGCCTTTGTAAGTGGCCAGAGCGTCGAACTCATCGACCCGCCAATAGTAAACCTTCTCCAATTCGAGCGAGGCGGGTTTGTAGGTTGCGGCACCCTGCGGAGCGCCTCCTGCGGCGTTGCTTACATCGTCGAAATTGTCGCCGAAGTAAACGGTATGCAGTTTTGCGCCGAAGCCGCCGGTCCAGCTCAAGGTCGCATCGACGTCCACAAACTCTGCGCCGTCGGCCGGATTGGGATCGTAAGCCGTCTTGGGCGGAATGGAGAAGCTCCAGACCGGACCTTTCCATGGGCTATTCGGCTCGGCATCGTTGACCTCGTCGATTCGCCCGTAGTAAGTGGTACCCGGAACCAGACCATCCGGGTAGGCAAAACCGGGAAAACCCACAGTAAGGATTGTTGCGGTCTGATTGCCTCGAAGCGTATCGCCGGTGCCGTTGTTTACATCCTCAAAATTGTCACCGAGATACACATTGTGTGAAACCGCAAAGTCTCCCGGCGACCAGCTAAGTATTACCCATGTATCCTCGTGCAACTCACCGTCAGCCGGGCTTGGAGAGCGGGCGAACGGATATCCACTGCCTCCTCCTTCCATCGCAGCCTGAAGCTCTTCTTCGGTAAGAGCGTGATTGTAAATTCGCACATCGTCAAGGAGACCGTCCCAGACATTGTTGAGGTTCTTGTGAGAGCCGATGAAGTAAGCTCCCTCGGAATTTTCCATACCTAACGTCGTATTGGCAGCGCCGATGGCAGCCCCATCAGCGTAAAGCTGAATGCTGTCAGTGGCCCCCATCTCTGTGACGATAACTGCCGTGTGAATCCATTCGCCGGCTACGACGCCAACACCGGAGCCGGTGGTAGCACCTCCGGCGTACGAGCGGATTTCGTTGGTGTTGGCGATGAAGAGCAGCGTTCTGCCCGTCCCGTTCCCATCACCCTGTTGTACTACCATCCTGTTTGTGGACGGCGGCACAGTATTGAGCAGACACCAGGCGCAAATGGTGAAGTCGCCCTGGTTCAAAAGTCTCAGACTCTCGCTGAATGGCACTTCGATGTGGCCGGATGCCCCGTCGAATTGCATAGCCAGGCCAATCTTGCCGTCGGCCCACTGTACGTTGTCGAAAAGCTGCCCGTGGTTGTCATAGCCGCTCGAATCCAGGGCAGTGGTTCCGCTGCCTTCTTCGAACTGCCACCAGCCTACAAGCTCGGCTTCTGCCACACTCGTCAGCATCAGGCCTGCCATCAGGACGCAGGGAACCAGAAAAAGTAATCTTCTGTACATAGTAATCCTCCTTCGAAAGATGATTGAGTAATGATTCCTGGTGTTCGGAATGCTGCACCTCACTCCACTATGTCAATGCCAAGTCAGTTTGTCCGACAGGCTGCAAAGACATTAGCCGCCGGACGGGCAGGACCGGCAAAATTTCGGCCTGCCGGTCATTTATCACACAAAAATACCTGCCATAACCATTTGTACCAGATTGCCTGCCTTTCTGTCAAGCAAAACCGTGGGGCATGCGGTTGCGCTAAATTCGGTTGCGTGAGTCGATCGATTGGTGAATTTGACGCCGGGATAATCGAGCAGTTTGTGTTGCCGCAGGAACTCAGCGTCGAGCGTCAGGTCATGCCAGAGTCCGACCGAGTTCGTAGGCTTGCTGCAAATATTCGCCCTTACGAAGGACGGCCCCTTTCTCGCCCACACCGGGGACGATAATCTGGCCGATAAGCTGCATTTCGAGATAGGCGAGGGATTTCCGGAAGAATTCGACAACTCCTGCCGCAGTTCCGGGGTCGTCTTCCTCGAACGGGACCGCAATCACGGCCGAGATGCCTTTTATCTTCTTCCTGTTTTCGGGACAGTTGAAATATACGAACCGGTCGATGAAGGCCTTCATCAGGGCGTTGTACCTTTCAAATTCACACAAGCAAAGGGCAATGGCACAATAAATAGGCTTGGTGCCGAGGGCTCGCCTCTACGGCTTATCGGCCTAAAGCATTTTATGAGAGAAAAGGCGTTGCCCAACTCGGGCGGCGGGATGTAAGGGAAGTTAGATAAATGAGTTAGAGAATTTCGGGAATTCTTGGATATTTCCGGGGGCATTGTCGTATCCGCTCGCAAATCCGCCGTAAAGTGTATCGTTCCGGCCTTTTTTTCTTGATTCGTCGGTATCCAAATGCTACAATGTAGTTTTGAAGGGGAGGCATTCTGACAGGGCGGTCACTCAAAATTGGCGATTGAAGGCCATCTTGCGCCGGGCTGTTTTAAGGCGTGTGATCTCAGGACCGGAGATTCCTGAGATGATCGACGTCGCCCGAGACGGTGCGAGCCTGATCGCCGGAAACACTCGGAGAGAAGCGCGCAGAGATTGCGCGAGAAGTATGTGTGGAGAAGAGAGGAGAAAAGGGTAATGAAAAGAGGAACTATGCCGGCGAAGACCGAGAACTCCGCCCCCGTATGGCTGATGTGTCTTGCGCTGATTACGATTGGCCTGGGGCCGGCGACAGCTTTTGCTCTGGATCCGATGGGACCGCCACTTGCTGAAGTAGAAAAGGGACAGTTCAGGGCCGGGCTTGATTACTCCTTCAGCGACATGGACATTGAACTGGGCGAGGCCAAGTTCGATCAATATGTTAACGGCGTGCTTCAGGGTTCAGGGGATGGGCCCTCCGTGACATTCGAAGGCTTTAAGCCGCACAAGGGTTACGCCAGTGTTGGATACGGCATCTTCAACAATTGGGAGGCGTTCCTTCGGCTTGGTGCTGCGACGGCCAACTCTGGCGGCAATGTGTGGGACCTCGGTGAAGAATTCGACGGCAGTATCGACTTCGCCGTCGGCGGCGGCATCAAAGCGACCTTTTACGAGGGATTCTACACCACGATAGGCGGACTGGCCCAGGTCAATTACACAAGGTATGACGGCAATCTGAGCGGATCGGACTGGTCTGCGCCCGACTTCGTCGAGATCGATCTCGCGGAGTTGCAGGTAGCTCTTGGCGTGACCTATATGTGGACGCCCCGATTGTCGGTTTACGCCGGCCCGTTTGCTTATTTCGCGGTCGGTAATTTCGAGGGTAGCTTCAGTACGACGGCCGATGATATAACGGGTCTGATAAGGACTGATTACTCGCGGGATATCGACGAGGGGCCGACTTTCGGCGGTTACGTCGGCGCCAGAATAAAGATCACCGAGGATCGCTTTTTCAATATTGAGTACCAGCAAACCGCAGACGCCGGGGCCGTTGGCGCCGGCCTGATGTTCAGGTTTTAGCCACGGGC
>JBDREF010000342.1:0-5740 GCA_043820045.1 Planctomycetota bacterium
TACGACGGGCGATTTCCTCGTAGTCGATGATTTCGAGTCCTACAATGACATCGATCCCCCCGATCCCGCGAGTAACAGGATATTCGAGTCGTGGATCGATGGTTTTGGGACTACGGACAACGGTGCACTCGTCGGCAATGATCTGCCTCCATACGCCGAACAGACTATCGTCCACGGCGGCATCCAGTCGATGCCTTAGTCATACGACAACAACCTGAAGACTTCTGAGGTAACCTTGACGCTGGTTTATCCGCGTGACTGGACAGAGGAGGGCGTTACCGGGCTATCGCTGTGGTTCCGAGGCACTTCCGCTAATTCCGCCGAGCGTATGTATATTGCTCTCAACGGCACGGCGGTTGTTTACCATGACGACACGGCAGTGACACAGAAGACCGGATGGAACCAGTGGGTCATCCCATTGCAGGCGTTTGCCGACCAGGGCGTGGCCTTGACCAATGTTAATACTATTACAATTGGCGTTGGCACGAAGAATAGCCCCGCAGCCGGCGGCACAGGAACGATGTACTTCGACGACATACGGCTGTATCGGTAGATTGAGCGGTGACCGGAAAATAGCCGAAGCCGCAGGTACGCCGGCAGCCAATTTGGCAGATTTGCACAATTGTGGGGCCCGCTCCTCTCAGGGGCGGGTCCCGTTTGTACGTTGGGTGGTGCGCAATCCCAACCAGGCAAATAATTGCCATTGGCCGGAGATTAAGCCGACTTATTCGACTTTTTTCTTGACGACAGGCCGGTCAATTTGATACAAATTAGACTGGCGAAGGTCATGAACATCGTACCTTCAAACCGGAGAGGCTACTATAGTCTGTCTGGTATCTCCGATTCTCGACCTACCGCCTAAGTTGAACACTTTAAAGGAAGGAGGTGGCGCCAAATCGCAAATAGCTGGTCCGGGCGGGTAAGGATAAAGTACAGCAAAAATGAAGCCAAAATCATTCTCGGTTGCTTTGGTGTGTGGCCGGAGCGAAGTTTTCTATCAGTTTTCAGGTGAAATTAAGGAGGCGAAGAAATGAAAAATCTAATATTGGTATTCGTCGTCGCATTGGCATTTAGCACGATGGCTATGGCTTCTGACATAGCGATTTCAACGCAGGCAAACTGGTGGTCGCAAGGTGCGGCCGACCGCGAAATGCAGGAAATTGTTGACAACGTAACGGCTGTTTCTGTTGAACGTTTCTCAGCAACTGAACAAGCTGCCCTTGCAGATTGGGTAGCAGATCACACAGGTGATGGTACATCAGACCTTTTAATTCTCTGCGGAGCGTTCCCGGACACTATTTATGAACCTGGTAATGGACAGGCTGATAACTCATTAGCCGAATTATTCTTGGATGATGGCAATACCATTATTAACACCGGTGACTATATGTTCTACGTCGTGAATGGTGCTGGGACAAATGCCGCAGGTGGATTGCAGACAATGATGGATATCCCCGGCATTACAATGTGGGACGACGATACTGCTGTTGTTGTTACAGCCGACGGTCAGGATTACACTCCAACCTTGGTAAATTTCGCAACTGACCGCCCCTTCCATCTTGATGAACTTCAGGGCGACTGGGAGCCCGAACTGATTCTTGCTCAAAACGCGGCTGGAACAAGAGCTGATCCCGTTATCGTTGTAAATACACTTACCGGTGGTCGCCTGGGTATCTTCTACCAGACAGCCAGCCAGGACGATGACCCGCGCGGCGAAGTTATAAGTGAATGGATTAACAACTGGTATCTCCTATACGTTGCCGGCGGCAATCCGTTTGCCCGGCGCCCCGATCCGAAAGACGGCGCTCTTCATTCGGACACTTGGATCACCATGTCGTGGAACGCCGGGGATTTTGCGGTCTCGCATGATGTATATCTGGGCGATAATTTTGACGACGTGAACAACGGTACCGGCGATGCGTTCCGAGGTAACCAGGCCTCGACATATTTTGTCGCCGGCTTCCCCGGATTCCCGTATCCGGACGGCCTTGTTCCAGGTACGACCTACTATTGGCGAATCGACGAAGTCAACGATGCCGATCCGAACAGCCCGTGGAAAGGTCCCGTCTGGAGCTTCTCGGTTCCTCCGAAGAAGGCTTATAACCCTATCCCGGCCGATAACGCCAAGTTCATAGACCCCCAAGACTTAACCCTTCGCTGGACCGGCGGTTTCGGTGCCAAGCTGCACACCGTCTACTTCGGCTACATCCTGAAGGACGTGGACGCCGCAGCGGGTGGCCTGCCGCAGGGAATTACGACTTATAAGCCCGCCGGCCCGCTTGCACCGGGGACGACTTACTTCTGGCGCGTCGATGAGTTCGATGCTGCTGCCACGCACAAGGGCGATGTCTGGAGCTTCCAAGTCGCAAAGGACGGCGGCGGAATAAAAGGTGATTACTACAAAGGCATGAACTTTGAAAACCTCGTGCTGACCCGCATAGATCCCCAGATCGACTTTAGCTGGGCCGCCGGCGAACCCGATCCAAAAGTCGGTATCGACAGTTTCTCGGTCAGATGGACCGGTGAAGTCGAGGCAGCGTTCACAGAGACCTACAAGTTCTACGCCAGGGCCGACGACGGCGTGCGTCTCTGGGTCGATGGCATTCAGCTTGTTAACGCATGGATCGACCAGGGTGCAACCGAGTACAGTGGAGAGCTTGACCTGATAGCCGGAAACACATACAGCATCGTGATGGAAATGTACGAAAACGGCGGCGATGCAGTAGCAGAGCTGCGCTGGTCGAGCCCGAGCACGCCAAAGCAGATAATCCCCCAAGCTGCTTTGTCGTTGCTCAAAAAGGCGAACAGCCCGAAACCGTCCAGTGGTACTGTCGGTGTAAGTCTGATGTCCACTCTCACGTGGAGACCGGGAAGTTTCGCCGCTTCGCACGGGGTCTATTTCGGCACGGATGCGGACGCCGTGGCAAATGCCACCACAGCCTCTCCCGAGTACAAAGGTTCCAAGGCACTCGGCGACGAAAGTTACGATCCCGGCAAGCTTGCATGGGATACCACCTACTATTGGCGCATCGACGAAGTCAATAACACCAATCCCGACAGTCCGTGGAAAGGCAACGTGTGGAACTTTGGCACAGGTCCGTTCC
This sequence comes from Planctomycetota bacterium, assembly GCA_043820045.1. Lineage (GTDB taxonomy): Bacteria > Planctomycetota > Phycisphaerae > Sedimentisphaerales > Anaerobacaceae > JBDREF01. The sequence goes on from JBDREF010000342.1 coordinate 3,105, forward strand.
TTGTAGTGGATGACTTCGAGTCCTACGACGATATCGATCCTGCCCCCGGTGAACCAGGGGCCGACAGGATATTCGACAAGTGGATCGATGGATTCGGAACTACGACGAACGGGGCTCTTGTTGGAAATGATCTGCCGCCCTATGCCGAGCAGACGATTGTTCACGGCGGCGCGCAGGCGATGATATATCGCTACGACAACGCCAACAAGACCTCGGAGGCAACCTTGACGTTGGTCTATCCGCGTGACTGGACCGAGGAAGGCGTTGCGAAGCTGTCACTGTGGCTCCGCGGCGCATCGGCCAATTCCGCCGAGCGGATGTATCTCGCTCTCAACGGCACGGCCGTGGTCTATCACGATGATCTTGCTGCAACCCAGCTAACCGGATGGAACGAGTGGGTCATCGACCTGCAGACGTTTGCGGGCGTGAACCTCGCTAATGTCAATTCGATTACCATTGGCATAGGCACCAAGAATAGTCCGGCTGCCGGCGGAGCAGGAACGATGTACTTCGACGATATCAGGCTGTATCGGTAGATTAACAGACGTACGCGATTTCGGGGCCTGTGCCGACAAACTCGGCACAGGCTCTTTCTTGCGATTTGACGCGGATTACGTACACGAACTGATGTTTTACTTGACAGAAAAGCCGGCAATCTGGTACAAATGGTCATGCAGGTATTTGCGCACGGAGAAATGGGCGACTGGTAAGATCTTTGTCGCCTGGCCGGACAGACGGGTTTGGCTTTGTTGGAGTGGAGTGAGGTACAGTGTTCCAAACAACAAGAATCATTACTCAACCATTTTTCTCAGGAGGATTATCATGTGTAGAAGATCGATTCCTTTAGTCTCTTTTGTTTTTGTGTTGGCCGTCTGCAGCGCGGCGGTGGCTGATCTTGCGGGATGGGAGGCGGCCATAGGCGGAGCCGGTCCGCTTAACTGGTACAAGTTTGATGAGACCGGAGCTGAGTGTATCGACTCGGGTAGCGGAGGCCTGAACGGAACCTACGATAGTGTCTCGTTAGGTCAGGAAGGACGTTTCGGACCGGGAACGGCTGCAGGATTCGAGAGGGTTGGCGCCAATCGTGCCAATTTCACCGGCGCGACGAACTTGCCCGGTCCATGGACCGTGGAATATGTCGTCAAAACAACAAAAGCACCCGCTGCTAACGACTCACAGGCCCTACACGACAGCGATACGACATCTATTCGCCTTGCCGGCTGGACGGCCCTGGGTGAGACCGGCTTCACGCTATATGGCGTCGCTGACTATCAGTTCACACCCGAGGCAGGACTAACCTTGGACGATCTTGTGATTCAACCGGACGTCTGGATGCACCTGGTTTGGCGCAACAACGGCAGTGGCACGCAGTTGTTTTTCGATGGGATGCTTGTAGGAACCAGTACGGACATGATTGAGCTTCCACGACTGAGAATCGGCGGCCGGGGCGCCGGCCCTGCTGACCACCTGCAGGGCGTTCTTGATGAAGCGGTCGTTTTTGGCCGGGCTTTGACGGACGACGAAATCTTTGCTCATGCTTCTACTACTTTTCCCTTGGAGGCCACCAATCCCGTGCCGGAAAACGGTGCCCTGCATGCGGATACTTGGGTGAATCTGAGCTGGACTGCGGGATCCACTGCGGCCTCGCACGATGTGTACTTGGGCGACGATTTCGATCAGGTGAATGAGGGTGCCGGCGACACATTCCGGGGCAATCAGAGCGCGACGTTTTACGTGGCCGGCTTTCCAGGGTTTGCTTATCCGGAAGGCCTCGTCCCGGGAACGACGTACTACTGGCGAATCGATGAGGTTGAGGCCGATGGCATTACAAAGCACACGGGGAATGTCTGGAGCTTCTCGATTCCTCCCAAGACCGCTTATAACCCCAACCCAGCCGATGGGGCCGAATTTGTAGCTACTGACGCGAAGCTCAACTGGACGGCAGGCTTCGGTGCCAAATTGCATACTGTTTACTTCGGAACCGATTTTGACAGCGTGAGCAATGCCGCCGGAGGGCTCCCGCAGGGTACAACCACCTATAATCCTGGCCCTCTCGAAGCGGAAAAGATTTACTACTGGCGAGTCGATGAATTCGATGCCGTCGCAACGCATAAAGGCAATGTCTGGAGTTTTACGACTCCCGGCGCTGTCGGCAATCCCCAGCCGGCTAACGGCGCCGCAGATGTGCAGATGAATGCAAAGCTAAGCTGGACTGCGGCAACCACCGCCGTCTCGCACGATGTGTACTTCGGCACCGACAAAGACGCAGTAAAGAATGCCACAACGGCTTCGGTGGAGTACAAGGGTAATAAATCGCTGGGTTCCGAGAGCCACGACCCTGGAAAACTCGCGTGGCACAGCGACTACTACTGGCGAGTCGATGCAGTGTATAACGCAGGCACAGTCAAAGGGCTCGTCTGGAGCTTTACGACGGCCGATTTCATCGCAGTGGATGATTTCGAGTCGTACAATGACATCGACCCGCCTGACCCGGTAAGCAACAGGATATTCGACAAGTGGATCGACGGCTTTGGAACCACGGACAACGGTGCTCTTGTCGGCAACGACCTTCCTCCTTATGCCGAGCAGACTATCGTTCACAGCGGCGGGCAATCGCTCATATATCGCTACGACAA
>JBDREF010000343.1:0-8865 GCA_043820045.1 Planctomycetota bacterium
GCCTACGACCAAATCGAGGTGCCAGACAATCCGGTTCGGCCCGATTGACGAAAGCAGGATAATCGAAAAATTAAAAGAAAAGTGCCTTGGAGAAGATCCGGCCCGATACTTCGCACGCCTAGCGCAAGGCAGTGTGGGCGAAGCATGCCAGTGGGCGGAACTTGAGTTCGGAGATACAAATCTTTATAATACCAAAAAAGAGTTGATAAACTCTTTAGTCAGCTATGAACTGGCCGAAACTCTCGATCTGGCCCAGGAGCTTCTCGCGGAAAGCAAGAAAATCGCCGCCAAGTGGACAAACCTCGATCCGGCCACAAGTAGGACCGACATCAATCGAAGGGCCATGAAGATTATTGTTCGGATAATCATATCCGCCCTGCACGATGCGATGAATCTAAACGTAACCAGGTCGAAAGAACCTGTGAATTTCGACCAAAAAGAACAGATAGAAAAGCTGGCCGCCCGTTTCGACGCCGAGTCGGCGGCAGAAAAAATCTCCGATTGCTATCGCGTGCTGCGATGGATCGAGACCAGCGTCAATGAAAAGCTTATTTTCGAACAGCTATTGTTAAGTCTTGCCGATTCTGATACAATCCGGGTTTAGCGGTAGTATAACGTCAATTTAGTATGAATATAGGTAGTTTGGATGTCAAAAAACTTGGAAGCAAGAACCAAACAAACAAAGCATAAGAAGTATATCCTGGTTCGATACGGGCGGATGAGTACACTCGGCCTATTCGAGCATCACGAGACCGACATACTCAAAGTGCACGCTCGTGTCGTGATAAAAACTAACAGAGGCCTCGAACTTGGATACCTCGTAGGCCGGTTCAGCTCCTACAAGGCCGGTCAATTCAGACTAAGCCAGGAGCAGCTAAAAGAGTATTTCAATAACGATGATGTCGATATCTCGCAGGGTCAGATTGGCAAATTCATCCGCTACGCAACCGCCGCGGATATAAGCGAAGAGCGGCACCTGCGGAAAATCGCAAGAGAAGAGATGGAATACTGCAGGCGTTTCGTCAGGGAAATGAACCTGCCGATGAAAATAGTCGATGCAGAACACGTGTTCGGCGGCGAACGCATTATTTTCTACTTTATGTCCGACGGACGGGTGGATTTTCGCGACTTAGTCAAGAGAATCGCACAGGAATATCAGACGAGAATCGAAATGCGGCAGATCGGCTCCCGGGATGAGGCCAAACTTCTCGGTGACGTGGAAAGCTGCGGACAGCAATGCTGCTGCCAGCGATTCCTCAAACACCTCAAGCCGGTCAATATGCGAATGGCCAAGATGCAGAAGGCGACCCTCGATCCCGCCAAGATATCGGGCTATTGCGGCAGATTGAAGTGCTGTTTGCGGTACGAGGACGAGACTTATACGGAACTCAAGAGACGGCTGCCGAAAAAGAATACCCCGGTCAAGACCAAGCACGGACAAGGCAGAGTCGTGGACGGCCAGATATTGACTCAGCTTGTCATGATCGAATACGAGAGCGGAGAAAGAATGGCCGTTGGCATCGATGAAATTGAAATAATCTCTCCCTCTGCAGCAGCGGATGATAAACGCAATGATGACTCGAAAAAGAAGAACCAGGACAGCGAGAAGCAGCAGCAATAGTGCCCGGCGCGTGATGTGACTCATCAAGGAAGAATAATGCCTCGTAAAATCTCTGTGACATCCGCCTTGCCTTATGCAAACGGTCCGATCCATATAGGGCACCTGGTAGAGTACCTCCAGACTGATATCTGGGTGCGGTTTCAGAAAATGTGCGGCAACCAGTGCTTCTACTTCTGCGCCGACGATACACACGGCACACCGGTTATGATAAGCGCTCGTGCCGCCGGCATAGACCCCGAAGAGTTGATAGGGCGGGTCCACAAAGAACACAAAGCTGATTTTGACAGTTTTTATGTAGAGTTCGATAATTACTACTCGACGCATTCGCCGGAAAACAGGTACTTCAGCGAGCTGATCTTCAGCCGCCTGAAAGAGGCCGGCTCGATTGTCACGCGGGACGTCGAACAGGCGTATTGCGAAAGCTGCGCAATGTCGCTGCCCGACAGGTTTGTCCGCGGCACCTGCCCTCGCTGTAAAGCCGAGCACCAGTACGGCGATTCCTGCGAGGTCTGCGGCACAACGTATCGGCCATCCGACCTGATAAACCCGTACTGCGCCACCTGCCGGGCCACGCCGGTATTGAAAACATCCGAGCATTACTTTTTCAAACTTGCCGACTACGAGCAACGGCTCAAAGACCTTATCGCCGGCGGACACACGCAGAAATCAGTTGCCAACAAGCTTGATGAATGGTTCAAGGCGGGATTGAAAGACTGGGACATATCCCGTGACGGGCCATATTTCGGCTTCAAGATACCGGGAGAAGAAAACAAATTCTTCTATGTCTGGCTGGATGCGCCTATCGGGTACATGGCCTCAGCCAAGAACTACTGCGACAGGAACAATCTGGACTTCGACGAACTCTGGCCGGGCACCAATCGTGAGAAGGCCGGGAGAAGCGACTATGAGCTGTATCACTTCATCGGCAAGGACATAATGTATTTTCATGCGTTGTTCTTTCCCGCAACATTGATTGGTGCCGGGTTTCGTACCGCCGACAAGCTTTTCGTTCACGGCTTCCTGACCGTCAACGGCGAAAAGATGAGCAAGTCCCGCGGGACATTCATCAAGGCAAGCACCTATGCAAAGCATCTTGATCCCGAATACCTGCGATACTACTACGCAAGCAAACTGACGGACAGCATCGACGACATTGATTTGAGAATCGATGATTTTGTAAACAAAATCAACTCCGATTTGGTCGGCAAATTTGCAAACCTTGCTTCCCGTTCGGGTCCGATGCTGACGAAAAAGCTCGACTCTCAGCTCGGCGAACTGGATGAGCAGGGCAGAGAGTTGGTCGACAGGTTGGCCGCCGCAAAGGACCATATTGTCGATGACTACGAGAACCTCAGATTCGCCTCGGTTGTCCGCACGATTACAGCCCTGGCTGATGAAGCCAACCGGTACGTTGAACAGAATCAGCCTTGGGTGACGGTGAGAACCGACCCGGAAAGAACGCGAACGACTTTAACCTGTATAATGAACGCCGTCCGCATTCTGACGATTTATCTCAAACCTATCCTGCCTAAGTATGCCGAAAAGGTGGAGAGGCTCCTGAATGTTGACAAGTTGACTTTTGCCGATCTCGAAGGAGTGCTGGAGCATTGCAGGATAAACGATTTTGAACGACTGGTCGAACGAATTGATGAAGAACAGGTGAACGCCATGATAGAAGAGAGTAAGGAATCTCAGGGCCCGAAGCCGGCCCCGGCGACTGCCGCCGAGCCGTTCAAGCCGGAGTGCACTATTGAAGATTTTGCGAAGATAGACCTGAGAATCGCAAGAGTTTTGAAAGCAGAGCCGGTCGAAGGCGCTGACAAGCTGCTCAGGCTGGTCCTGGATGTGGGTGGGCCGGAAAACACCGTTCTTGCCGGCATAGCTACAGCCTACAAGCCGGAGGACCTGGTCGGCAGGCTCGTGGTTTACTTTGCCAACCTTAAGCCCAGGCAGATGAGGTTCGGCTTGTCCGAAGGCATGATTCTGGCGGCCGGGGCAGGCGGAAAGGAAATCTTCATGCTGTCCGCCGACTCCGGATCACAGCCGGGGCAGACAGTGCACTAAAAGTATTCGAAGTCAAGGGTATGGGGCAGCTTCTCAAGTGGGCAGCCAGGGCATTTGGCTTTCGGTTTGCAGAATTCCTTGCCGGCTCTTACCAGCAGCGCATGGTACTCATTGAAAAGTTCGGCGTCTTTTGTGAGATTCGACTCAAACAACTCCCGCAACTGCTCGTAGTCGGCGCCGGGCTCAATCAAGCCGTGGCGAACTGTAATTCGCGCAGTGTAAGCATCCATAACGAAAACGGGCCTGCCCAGGGCGTAAAGCAAAATGGAGTCGGCGGTTTCGCGCCCCACGCCTTTTATCTCCAGAAGCTCCGCTCTCAGTTGGGCGGTTTCAACACCTTCAAGGTTAGTCAGTGTGCCGTCGTAATTATCTAACAGCCAGGTTACGAAGCTCATGAGCCTCTTTGTTTTGACGTTGAAGTAGCCCGCAGGCCGGATAAGCTCGGCGAGTTGCGGAGGATTGAGACGGCAGATTGTTTCTGGACTTAGACAGTCTGCGGCCTTTAGATTCGTAATTGCCTTTTCGACGTTGGTCCAGCTCGTATTCTGGGTCAGTATGGTCCCTGCGGCTATCTCGAATTGTGTCTCGCCGGGCCACCAGTGTTGAGGCCCAAATGCATCGTAGAGCAGTTGATAGATTTCAAACAATGTTTCGCCGGTCATTTTACAGTCATCCCCGATATATCGACCGCGCATTTCCCACATTTGTGAGGACTGTCGCGTTTGGCTATTGTACTTTCGGTTCACTTGAAGTAAACTCTCTAAAAATTTTGACATTCGGCAACGCCGGCAAGAACAGATGGAACGAAACTGAAAATCTCAAGATGACGAAGGCAAAAAAGACCAGCAAGAAGGAAGGCTCGCGAAGGCTTGGCGCGAACCAGCTTTTCAACTTCACGCGTGACTCTTATCTCGAAAGGACATCCCGTCCGATATATGCGATAGTCTTCCTGCTGCCGCTGATAGTCTTCTACGAGTTAGGGACCTTTCAGATCAACACTGACGTCCTGAATCAGTCGCAGATTCGCGTGGTGGCCTTTGTCTGGCTGCAAAATGCGCTGGAATCGCTGGGTTTCGGCGGCAAATTTGCATGGGTAGCGCCTCCCCTGGCCGTTGTGGTTATTCTGATGGGCCTGCAAATCACGTCCGGCAAGCAGTGGCGTTTCTGGTTCGGCGATGTTTTGCCGATGACAATCGAGTGCGTTATGCTTGCTGTGCCGTTGATTGTCCTGACGTTATTCCTGAACAGCCCCATGGTTACACGAATTACGGCCGGCCAGTTGGACGGCCGCGAGATACGAGCGTGCGGGCAGGGGCTCACGAATTGCTCGGCGGCGACGGATATTAGCCTGTCGTCCACTGCCGACCAGGGCGGAATTGACAGACCCGACCGGCCGCTGCTGGCTAATGTTGTCACGGGAATAGGCGCCGGTATTTACGAAGAGCTTGTCTTTCGCCTGATTTTGATATGCCTTTTGATGCTGTTGTTTCAGGATGCTCTGAGGTTCACTCATCTGAACTCGATTGTGCTTTCGGTACTGATATCTGCGGCGATGTTCAGTGCACACCATCACATAGACTTTCTCAGCGGCAGGCCAAATGCCATCGACCCGTTCAATCTGACGAAGTTCATCTTTCGAACAGTGGCCGGCATTTATTTCGCTGCTCTTTTTGCAATTCGCGGCTTCGGAATCACCGCCGGAACCCACGCCGCCTACAATATTATTGCCGTCTCGATTACTGCCCGCTTTTTTCCATAGGCAAAAGCGGGGTGGCTGCGTGTTTTTTTCACATTTTTGTGAAAAAAGTTCGCTGTTGTTACTCTTGCAGGATGCAAAACTTGCACAATAATCGTCCCATAAGGGCGGATATGGGCCTTATCAGCACTGATAAGGCCTTGAAATGGTGCATGGATTTTGGTATAATAACGGAGACTTGAAAGCCGGAATTGTGTGTTTAGGATTTGACTATGGAATCACCACAAATAAACGTTGCGGTCGAAGAATTGATGTTTAGTCTTTTCCAGCGGCCGCTGCACCCTGAGCTATTCCAGATTTATGCCACCCGGCACTTGAACACAGAAAAATACGAGGCGATCATTTGGGTTACAGGTTGCACTCATGTCGTCAGTGTTTTCGCAGGCGATCTCTGTCTCACTGAGGTCGTGAGCACTCCCGGCCAGATGCTGCCGTCTCGCGGTCTGGTTGAACGTTTTCAGTTCCGGGGTCCTCGTACGCACAAGTGTACGTTGAGCCGCGGCGTAAGTTATATGACCGACTTCCAGGTCGAGAAGATGAGCCCGAATCTGTACCGCCAGAGCCATACCGATCTCGAACGTTTCGCACGAAATCGAGGCGTGTTCGTAAAGTTCCCTGAGCTGGAGAGCGAAAGCCTTCAGCCGTTCTGTTACGTTGACTTTGAGGCCAGACGGACAGAACTGCATATTCACACGTTTGCCGCCTATCCCGATCAGGTGGCAATGATCAAGACTCAGTCGTTGTTCGATTTCCAGTAGGCCAAACCGCCGCCGCAACAATTCGTATTCTTCCGGCAGCCATCGTCAATACCTCTCCGTGCGCAAATGTTCAGCACAAAAATTGCAAGACTCAGAGCTTACCGCCAATGCGGAGGATTGAGACGCTGTAAGGTGAAGGCCGTGAATAGTGATTCTCCGTTCGAACAAGCACGGGTCCTGATGCGACGGCTTCACTTCGGGCGGGTATGTCTCCTGATCAGCCGTCTATTCCATAACCATGAAGGACAGACTTGACCCTGTGGTATCTCGGCCTGAGCAGCCTGAACAATCTTGAGCACATGTATTCTCGCGAGTGCACGCCCAGCAACTGCTGGAGATTCGAACTTCCTTTGAGGAAGTTTCCATAGATGCGCAATCCGTAAGGCAAGGCAAGTAATCTGACGGGATGAGGTGTTGAATTCCAGACGACTCTGAACAACCCTGTCCACCCAATTACATCATAGATGCTCGTTCTTTCCACTCCGTTGACCATGACCCTGGACTCCTTCCATTGATTACTACTGAAACATCCTATTTCAAAACGCTCATCCATACCGCCGGGCACCTTAGCTCTGCCGGCGCGGCCGCATTGAAGCAGGCGCAGGCATCATCTCAGACTCGACCGTATGTTTTCTTCTTTACCAATGCGTTAGCTGCAAGTCAAGACAAAACACAGGCAACAATAGAAATAGTGCGATTGTTTTGGGACGCGGGCTGCGGCGGGCGGTAGAATTGGCAGATGAAGTTGGAAAATATGCCCGGCCCTCAATTGGCCTGTAACTGTACGTTTTGCCTTAGTACATCCAGTTTTGCGCGGATTTCCTCGGACATCCTGCTGTTCGGGAAATCGTTGATAATCCGGTGTCCGGTGTCGAGTGCGCTGGACCACTGTTTTTCAGTTACGGCGATCGCAAATTGCACACCCAGGTTGTGAAGTTTTGTCCGGAAGGCATCCCTGGCCGCTTCCTGCAGGGCCAGTGCTTCGTTCGGAGTAAGGTAGAAGTCGAGTTCCTTCAGAATCTCCAGACTGCGGTCCGTTTCCCGGTTCTTCACAGCGTCGTCCCAGGCGGCCAGCAGGATTCTCTTACGCGCCTGCTTTTTGTCGAGCAGAACCTGCCTCATCCCCTTGGCCCTCTCGTTGTCCGGATGAGCCTCGATGAGCGCTTCGATCTGCTTGCTCGCCTTGGTCCACTGGCAGTCGAAAAGGAGCCTGTCAATATGTGCTATTACCTGGTTCGCACGCTCCTGGTCCGTTGCGTGGTGATATCGCTCGGCCTGCGCCCGCAACTGCTCGGCGAGGTCCCTGTACTCGGGGCGTTGGCCGATTTCCTCGATTATTTCGTCCGCTGCATCGAAGTCCTGTTGCTGGAGCTTGTCGAATACGGCCTCTCGCAGAGACTGCCTGTCCGCGTCGCGAAACGCGATAGCCTTCGCTGCCTCGCTGACTCGCGTACTGTGGTTGATTTGCGTCAGTTCCGCACTGATCTTCTCCAGCGCGGCGGTAACGCCTTCGAGTTTTGCACTGTTATCCCGCATCGCGTCGAGGATTTTAAACACCCGCGAGAGCATCGCCATGAGGGCGGAAAGGAGTACCAGCGCCCCAAGCAGGAATATCAGTTGGCGAAGCAGGTCGGTCTGCGGTCTCTGAAAGATGTCGGTAAAGAAGGTAAGCACCACTACAATCGCCATCGCGATAGAAATGATCGTCAAATGCCACTTAAAACGCCGGAAGAAGGTGTCATTCGCAGAGTCCATAACGCACCTCTCGAAAAAAACGACTTTTCACAGCTCATGTCTAATCATTATAATACACCAAACGGCCGGACTTGTCAATACTTCGCCGCGGCGATTGGCAAAAAAGCTGGTTTTGTTTGTGGACGGGGCGGCCGGAGGTCTTCTTGCGGGATTTTCCCGGTTTTCCGGCCGTTTCTCGAAATCCGCTGTCAACCGTTCAGCCGTTGGCGACGTAATAACCTTGTATGGCAGGTATAATGTCTTTCGCAGCCGAAGAAAGTTAAGAGGGCAATAGAAATGAGAGTAATCGCAGGCATTATCGCATTGGCAGTGGCTGTAAATGCCGCCTCGCAGACCCCGGCGGTCGAGAAAGCGGACGAGGCCAAAAAAACGGACAGAGAAATCGTCGTACATGGCAACAACGAATTTGCCCTGGCGCTTTACGCTAAGCTGCGAAGTGCGGAAGGCAACCTGTTCTTCTCGCCCTACAGCATATCGACCGCGCTGGCAATGACGTACGTCGGCGCAAGAGGCCCGACAGAGTCGCAGATGGCAAGAGTGCTGCACTTCCCTACGGACGTGGCGATGGCGGAAGAGCCGGCCCTTGTACCCCTTTCGGACCGGCGGCGGTTCGCTTCTGTCTTTGGTGAGATTATAAAGGACCTAAATAACAGGGGCAAGAAAGGGCGTTACAAGCTGGCCGTCGCCAATGCCCTGTGGGCTCAGAAGGATTACGGTATCCTCGGCGAGTTTCTGGAGCTTACAAAGACCGGCTTCGACGGCAAGCTCCAGGAAGTTGATTTCGTAAAGGCCTCTGAGACGGCGCGCAAGACCATTAATTCATGGGTGGAGGAAAAGACCAACGAGAAAATCAAGGACCTCATCTCAAAGGGCGTGCTGGACTCGATGACACGGCTGGTCCTGACGAACGC
>JBDREF010000344.1:0-6140 GCA_043820045.1 Planctomycetota bacterium
GCTCGAACTCATCGGCGAGCCGGTGGCCATGGAGTTGGCCGATATTGACGACGACGGCGATGTGGATTGTGTTTACGTCTCGAAAGACGATAAGGACAAGAGGGCTCTCAGGGCTGTCTACAGTCTGGCTGCGGCGCAGAAGCAGCAGGCCGGCGAACTGGCACCGCTGGAAAAGCTGAACTCCAACCCGGACGGTTTGAGAGTGCTCGACGCCGACCAGGACGGCCTGCAGGATGTCTTGATATTCGTCAACTACGAGCCTCCCGTATTGGTGCGTCAGGTAGAGAAGGGAAAGTTCGAAATCATTGACTCGCCGAGCGCCCAGAGCAGTCTGATAAAGGATGCAAGCCTGCGCTTGATCGCCACGGCCAACGTGGACGGCAAAACAGGCCTCGAACTGCTGGTAGCGCAAAAGAACTTTGCAAGAAGTCTGGTCTTCGCGGACGGTCGAACGTGGAGCGTTATCGACCAGTACAATGCAAAGAGCACGGAGAACCAGATATCCGCCGTGGCCGCTTTCAATATTCACGGCATATCCGCGGCAGAGAGGCCTGCCATCCTGCTGCTGGACGGGCAGAAGGGACAGCTTCAGATACTCAAAGCGGGCAGTGACAAAACGTATCGAGTCGAGAAGGAGCTGGACGTAGGCAATTGGAACAGCGCGGCGCATCTGAAAATGCTGTTTGCCGCGTTTACCGGCGGCGAGGCCGAGAGCCTTCTACTGTTCGACAGCCAGAAATTCGCCATCGTGACTCCCCCGCACAACGGCAATGCGGCCGAGCATTTGAAGCAGCAGTTCAGCTACGAAACAAAAATCAAGGACGGCACGTACGGGAACCTCACGGCCGGCGATATAAACAGCGATGGCCGGACCGATATTATCATGGTGGACCACAGACGCAATCATATAGAGATACTTGCGCTTGATGCCGACGACAAGCCTGCTGCGGCGATGCGATTCAAGATATTCGAGGAAAAAGGCTATCGACAAAGCAAACCTCGGCCCAAGGCCGCCGTCGAGCCGCGGGAGCTGAAAGTCGCCGACGTAACAGGCGACGGCAAAAACGATTTGATAACGGTTATCCACGACCGGATAATCATTTATCCGCAGGATTAGCCGTCCATATTCTCCACGAGGGTAATTCCGGCAGCCTTGTAGGCAGGCAAGCCGTTGACAGAGCGGCGGATTAACGGTTAGTATTATACTGACTGAAGTTCAGGGCTTTTGAGAATGCAGACAAGCGACAACATTCTGGATTTGCTGCGGGAAAAGGGTGCAGAGGTAGAGCGAAGAATGCAGCGGGGGCTGATAGTCCAGCCAGGGGCGATTGGCGACTGCATATTGACGCTGCCGTTGGCCGCTTTCATGAAGGAATCGCTGAAATTGGGCGGGGTCGATTTGCTCGGGCACACCGAATATGTAGGCGTTCTGCCGGGCAGATCAAGTATCGACACAGTCCGCTCCATAGACTCCATGGATCTGCATCGGCTGTTTGCGGAAACCAAAGCATTCGAGCTGCGGGACAAGGACCCGTTGATAATCGCTTTCGCCAGCTATGCGTGGATTACGACGTTCATGGGCGAACCCTACAGCAATTTCGAGCAGAACCTGATTTTTACCGCCAATTGCAGTCGCAGTGTGGACGTGACAACACTGTCGCTTAAGCCGCCGGCGGATTCCTGCGAACACGTGGCCGACTTTTACATCCGGCAGTTCATAAACCAAAGCGGCCTGACTCTGGAGCCGCCCAGGGTTCAGACCGGCAAAGGCCTGATAGAAACAACCGAAGCGGACAAGAACGCAGGCAGGGAGCTGCTGAGAGAAAGAGGCCTCGATCCCGACAGAAAGCTGATTGTCATTCACCCGGGCAGCGGCGGACCGGCCAAATGCTGGCACATGGAGAATTTCCTGGCCGTGGCGGCAAAGCTTGCCTCCGAAAACATCCAGGTAGCGTTCTTGTTGGGTCCCGCCGAGCAGGATAGACTCAAGAATACAGCAACCGGCAAGATAAGCAGTCTGGCCAGATGTCTGACGAATCTGACCTTGACGCAGATAGCCGGGCTCTTGAGCTGCGCGGATGCATTTGTGGGCAACGACAGTGGAATTACGCATCTGGCCGGCACGTTGGGCGTCAAGACGCTGGCCGTATTCGGCCCGACCAATCCGGCCGTTTACAGGCCCATCGGACCGGCCGTAACGGTATTTACGAGCAGCAGCCCCGCCTTCGCGGAAGAAACTTCACCAGGATTGCAGCGAGAGATCCTGGATATCTTGATTGAGTAATGTAAGCGGAAGAGTCTATCATCGTGCTCCATCAGGCGGTCGCACAAACAAAGCCGCCGTCTGCATCTGTTTTTTACATTCGTGGAAAAGTTGACCACGGCGGCCTTTCTGTTATAATAATTTGGTTAAGACATTGACCAATGACTCTTGAAAAGCGGTGATACTGTACGAAGGGGGCTTATTATGGAGGTATTCTTATGCCGGAGAAAACTTTGGGCGAACTGGCCGAATACGTAGATGGGCGGGTTTACGGCGACCCCGGCATGGTAATCAGGGCCGCCTCGACGCTCGGGCGAGCCGGCGAAGGTGAAATCAGCTTTCTGACCAACCGCAAATATGAAAAGCAACTGCGGACAACCAAGGCAAGCGCGGTAATCGTCGGTAAGGAAACACCATCGGCCACAGTCCCTCTCCTGATAGCAGAGGACCCTTATTACGCATTCATGCAGATAATGGTCCTGCTGCACGGACACCGCAAGCACAAAAAGGTGGGAATAAGCCCACATGCTTCTATTGCCGATAGCGCGAAAATCGGAGCGGACTGCCATATTCATGATTTTGCGATAATAGCCGACGGAGTCAGAATCAAAGACGGCTGCATAATCTATCCCGGCGTATATATCGGAGAAGATGTTCAGATCGGCAGCGACAGCATAATATATCCGAACGTGACCATTTATAACGGCTGCAAGATAGGCAATCGCGTAATCATAAATGCCAATACGACGATCGGCGAAGATGGCTTCGGCTACGCCACTCACAAAGGAATACATCATAAGATACCGCAAATAGGCGGCGTAACTATCGAGGACGATGTTGAAATCGGCACGTGCTGTGGGGTCGAACGCGGCACGCTCGGCGATACTATCATAGGCCAGGGCACTAAAATAGGCGATCTGGCGACAATAGGACACGGTACCAAAATCGGACCATATTGCCTGCTCGTCGCCCAGGTTGGTGTAGCCGGCTCGACGAATATCGGGCATCATTGTATGGTCGGGGGGCAGGTTGGAATTGTCGGGCATATCAATATCGGAAACAACGTTACGATCGCGGCGCAGGCCGGCGTCATTAACAATGTGCCGGACAACAAAGTGATCCTGGGCGCTCCTGCCGTCGAAGCAAACACGGGCAGGCGAGCGTACAGCATGATACAATACCTGCCTGAAATGCGGCAGAATATTCGGAACCTCCAGAATCAAATCAGGCAAATCGTCTCGTCTGTTGACGATGATTCCGAAGAGCATGTTGAGCATGATGGCGATGTATAATCCACAAGCCGCCGCCGGCAGCACGCATCACAGGTGCGGCGTGTGGGATGTGAAGGTCGTATTACAAATACTGAACCGCACAAAGTGAATGGACTTGTCGTTTTCAAACGGAGTACTTGTTTGAGCGGAACACCGGATATTAGCTGCGAGCCACCAAATGTACTCGGTCTGATCGCGGGAGAAGGCAGACTGCCCTTTCTGGTCGCCGCCGGCGCCAAACAGGCCGGATTGAGAGTGATTTGCGTCGGCCTGGCAGAAACAACCGACCGCAATCTGGCCGACAAGGTCGATGTGTTTTACAGGGTAGCGATCGCCCGGCCGGGAAGCTGGATACGGAAACTAAGAAAACACAGCGTGACCAAAACAATTATGGTCGGGCGAGTTTCCAAAGGACGACTTTTCACGCCCTGGCGAATCTTACGGTATCTGCCCGATTGGCGTGCGTTCAGGATATATTATTGGCGGCTGCGCGGAAAAGACAAACTGACGGATTCGCTGCTGTCGGCCGTAGCGGATGAGCTGGCCAGCGGGGGGATAGTATTGGAGAATTCAACTATGTACTGCAAGGAACATCTGGCAACGGCGGGCGTCATGACGGGAACGCAGGTGCGTCCGTCGGTCGAAGAGGACATTGAATTTGGCTGGCAGATAGTAAAAAAGCTCGGCGAGATGGATATAGGTCAGGCGATTGCGGTCAAGGAAAAGGAGGTCATCGCCGTCGAGGCCATCGAGGGCACGGCCGAGATGGTCGAGAGAGCGGGCCGGTTCTGTAAATCAGGCGGATGGACATTGATAAAGACTTCCAAGCCACAACAGGATATGCGATTCGATGTGCCGTGCGTTGGGCCTGATACTATCAGAGGTCTGGCCCGAAACGGAGGCAAGTGCCTGGTTGTGGAGGCGGGCAAGACAATAATTATCGACAAACCCGAGACAATAGAGCTTGCCAGGAAATTGGGGATTACCGTTCTTGGACGATGAGTTATCGTAATTTCGCTTAACCGGCTGCGCCAGACCAACGACGATATGGCTGAATCTTCATCTCAATCCTCTGACAAACGCATATCCCTGAAGAAGCAGGCAGAGTCTTTGAATTACCGCCGGTTCAAGAAAAGCCTGCAAACGAGCGACAAATGCCTGCACATCAGGGAAGGCAGGTACATAGCAGCGTTTGACCGGCATTTTTGCGATGGAGCGGAACCTGTCGAACTCATCCAGCAGGTAGATGCGCTGATGAAGGCGGGGCAGATTCTCAAAGACGGTGATGTCAGTGATGTCTCCCGGATAACGTGGAACAATAGAGACGTCGCAGTCAAACGGTATAATCACGTGGGATTTATTCATTCGCTCCGTTACACGATAAAGAAGTCCCGCGCGCTCAAGGGGTGGTTGAATGCGCATTATCTGGGGGCGCTTCAGATACCGACGCCTCGCTCGGTGGCTTATATTGAGCAGCGCAAAGGGTTGCTCGTCTGGCAATCGTATCTGGTGACCGAATATGTCGAAGGCCGTAAGCTATGGAATTTTCTGCGGGACGATGATGTCACGGAGCAAAAGCGGTTAGACGGACTCAGGAAGGTTGCCGAGCTGCTTGAGAAACTGTGGAAATTGCGTATCACTCACGGCGACTTGAAACATACGAATATTCTGATGACCGCAGACGGACCCGTCCTGACAGACCTTGACGGGATGGTAGTGCACAGGTGGGAGCCGCTGTACCGCAACAAACGAACGAAGGATATGAGGCGTTTTCTCAGAAAGACAGATATCTCGCCGGAACTATACAGCCATTGCCGGGAGCTGATTTCAGGCGGAATCGACCCTTGCCATGAGCCTGCTGACGATTTTGATAGAATGCGAATTGAGAAATGGGCAATCCGTGCGCGCAAAGACTTTCCTGAACGCGATGTCAAAGATTTGCTCTCAATGAGTGATTCGTCCTCGCAAGGCCGGAATCAATTTACCGCGGTGTCGTCGTCCCGTTTTGCGCGTGTATTCAGGTGCGGCATTTCTTCCGGCGGAAATGGACGCATGCTTTATTTGAAGAAGTACCTGTGCCGTTCGATGCTGGATTTTGTAAAGCATCTGTTTCGTCCGAGCCGGGCCGGGCGGGCATTTAACGCCTCGCTGATGCTGGAGAAGCATAGATTTAACGCCCCGGCTGTTGTCGGGTTATTCGAACGCCGTCTCGGTCCGTTTTGTACCGACAACTTACTCCTGACCGAGGAGGTTGACAGTGCCGGATCGATGGCGCAAGTTCTCACGGAAATTTCCCGGGATCCCGGCGGCGATGCCTCTATTCGCAAACGCGCAATCATCAAGGCTTTTGCCGAAACAGTGGGCCAAATGCACGCGAGGGACATCTTCCACGGAGACTTACGCCTCGGCAATGTCCTGGTCGTTGAAGACCAACAGAAGTGGCGGTTCTTCTTCCTCGACAACGAGCGGACGAAAAAGTTTTATCGTTTGCCTTCCAGGCTGCGTTTGAAAAATCTGGTACAGGTAAACATGTTTCGAGACGGCATTACCAACACGGATCGAATGAGGTTCTTTAAGACTTATCTCAGCATGAACCCCGGTGTCCA
>JBDREF010000345.1:0-3699 GCA_043820045.1 Planctomycetota bacterium
AGGTCTCGCCTGCGCATCCGGCTACATCACAAAATCCAAGCGTCATCATCCCTTCCCCGCCTTCTGTGCTTCTTGTTTTTTATCGTGAGCCTTGTTAATCAAAAAAATCACGTTATCGGCAATCTGTTGGAACGCCTCGGGCTCGCTACTGCCGAGAGTGAGACGGGCCTGAGTAAGATGCGAGATCGCCGCCGTTAACTCGCTATCGAACGCAACCCCTCTCGCTTCCTTTTCAAGAATCGCATTCAGTTCTTGCAGGGTGTCTGGCGTGGGCGGGCTCATGTTCAAGCGTTGGGCGCGCAGGAGGTTGATCTGGTAGTCCTGAATGCCGTCGGGAATTTCCGTGCGCTCGTAGCCATATTCGTCAACAAGCACGTCCATTTCAGCCTGGGCCCTGGCAATGCGGCCGGCCTTCTTTTTCTCTTGAATCTCCAAGGCCACTTCCATCGCCTCGACCACTTCGCGCGGGAACTGCTGATGTTGAATTAACACCTGGCCGTCTCGATCCGTTTGTGGGTCGTCCGGGGAGGCAACCTGATACAGTCGCTGCACCTTTTCAACGACCCTCTTGTGGTCAGGACTGTGAGCATCAGAGTAAGGATGCGAGGGGTCTCTTGCCGCCCGCATCACCTGATTAATGTGCTGCTGTGCTTCTTCCGGCGACAAATACGAAATATCGTCGTCGGGCAAATCCAGAATGTTTTGTGATTCATTTGACTCGTTCATTTTTACTCCTTAAATTTTGATTGAATCGTGTTTTGCTTTTTGAGTTACGTTATTCCCGCCGCTCTTGTACCTGTGAAGCTCGACCGCCGCGAAAGTCAACGCTTCCACAGCAGGAAACGTCCCGAACTCCATCGATGAAATATCGTCGGCGTCGATCTTGCTCAAGTAGTCCCGCAACAATCCATTCGGTGGGAGGACGAGTTTGCCTTCGTCAATCAGCTTCCGGATCGTCGGCATGGCGAACTCGTAAAAACCCTGTTTCTTCTCAGCCAGCAGCGTCGGGGCGATTCCGAATTTCTGGCTACCGGCGACCTCCTTCCTTATCTGCCGGACAAAATCTTTCATCGTTAAGTTCCCGCCGTCCCCGTACCACCTGTCGCACTTAAAAAACGCATCCCAGATCGCCGCCGTGTGAACTAACTCGTACAGGTCTTTGACTTCCATCTCGTCGATAACGACCATCGCTTCGGCGCCTTCACGCAACCGGCCTAAGATCACGATAAAACCTCGGCCCTTCCCCGGTGCTGCTAATCCCCCGACGATGTACCGATATTTGTTAAGCTCTGAAATTTCCATTTTTTTCATTACATTGCCTTTCGTAATTGTTCGCGTTCGTCCATTTTCCTTAGCGACTCACTCATATAACCGCCCTCGCCTTTGTTTGAAGCCGCCCAAATCGAGCCGACCGTCGAATCACACAGATCGCTATGTCCATGACCGGCGAGCCTCTCGTGCTTTATTGACAAGGAACCGCCGGAACCATAATAAGCCTGTGTGCGCAGTAAACCCGTCCGCAAGCTCTTATTCACCGGCAACTCTAATAGTCCGGCCTTGACTAAACGCTTGCAATTGACATAGCACACCGGAAGCAATGGTCGAAGCTCCGCCGTAATTCCAAGAGCCTCGATTTTGTTGGAAACATATCCGGAGGCGTATCTGTCGTGGGAAGCCGTTAAGATACTGTACTGCCTTGCCAATACCCCGATTTCGCGGAATATCCTGTCAAGGTCTTTACTGTCCCACTCCCGTAGCACGTCTACGATGATTTTGTCTTTGTGTCTGTGGCAGATGGTGCAAGCAAAGAAATCCTGACCACCCCCGGCCTGGTCAAGACTCATGAAGTAAGAATAACTACTGTCGAAAGAACTGTCACCCGTTAACAGGAAACAGTTGTCAATCTCGCCCTGCTCAAAGAAGTTGTCGACCTGCTGGCAGAAGATTGCGTCAAACTCCCTCTCCGTACTGGCCTCATCACGCTCCCGCTCCCGGGCGATAAACTCCTCCGATATACAAGGATTCACCTGCCGAGTCGAAGCCCGTAAAGTCAACCGTCCATCAACTCTGCAACCTTCGGCGTACTTGTCATAATGAGGCCCGAAAGCCGCCATGGGTGTGCCAATGTAACAAGCCTTGGGTGTGTGCTCAGCCTTATCGAACTGCGCGAGTCTCGGCACGATAGCGTTCACAATCCCCTCGGCACATTTCGGCCCGACCGTAGAGAAAAAGGCAAATTCATCGGCGCACAGTAGTACAGTGGGCAGCCCTCTGCCACTTGTCGAATTCGCGGGGAAGCTCTGTATCACAACGTTGTTCGTTAAGTAAATAGCATTCGATGTCCCCTTGCTCTCGTCAATAAGATACGAAATCCGAGAGTTCCTCAAAAGATTCAAACAACCCTGACCAATGATGGCCCGACTCTGTAGCTCCCGAGTTGCATATAGTTGGACATACGCCGCTTCGTTCGGCTGAAGAAACGGCCTCCAACATTCCCGAGTCCCGGCGTATGTCGCCAAAATACTGCTAACAGTCGATTTCCCGGCGCGAGCGCCCAGTACAAGGCAAATTTCCCGCTTGTCAACACCCTCAC
Source organism: Planctomycetota bacterium (assembly GCA_043820045.1). Classification (GTDB taxonomy): domain Bacteria; phylum Planctomycetota; class Phycisphaerae; order Sedimentisphaerales; family Anaerobacaceae; genus JBDREF01. Next base: position 2,594 of record JBDREF010000345.1, read on the forward strand.
CAAAAACCTTACCATCAGGCATCGCCTCATCCTCGGCCAACTCCAAATAAATCTCCCGCTCCCGAGGCGTAAGCTCAAGGCCATGTGCCATTTTCAGAATCATTTTCTGCGCTGGCCGTTCCGTGAAGTCCATGCCCAAAGCAATCTCCGCAAATTGAACAATATTCATCCGCTGTAAATTCTCGTATGAGATAACGCCCTTGGAATTGACAAAACGAGGACTGCGAGACGCACTGCGGCCCTGCTGCAAATTCGCCAACTGACGCTCCCGTGCCTCCGGAGACTTGGCCTTATAACTGTCCTTGGGCCGCTTGGCCCGCTTGCGATTCGATGGATAGGCTTTGGTCATTATTCACTCCGCGCTAAAAAAATGGTCACATTTCTCTTTATAATGTTGCTTGACCGCCGGGCGGTTTGGGGGTGAAGCCCCTTCGATCTGGCGTTTTGTGTGGTCCACCTCCCAGACCCACCTCGACGCCTGCCGGCTGCCCGTACGATTAGCGCCAGCACGATGGCCTCGATCATCACAGCGACGCCGGCCAGCACCAGCACCTCGACCTGACCGCCTGCCATGACCAGCGCCACGGATGTAGCCGGCAACTGCATCGAGGACGCCGGCACGGTGACTATCGGCAGCATCAGCCTTTGGCCTGTTTTTGTGCGATACGGATACTGAGTCCGTTGCTTTTCCTTGTTTTTGAGTCATAATGTCACTTTCCCGTATTTTCTTGCTTCGTTTCTTGTTCTTACTTGTTGATTTCATCATTTTTCAGACCATCACCATCGCATCACCGAAGCTCATGAACTCTTCGAGAAATACCAGCGAGGCTACACCCGTTGGACCGTTGCGTTGCTTTGCAACTATGACTTCCGTTGTCCCGTCCGGCTCGTAGTTGTCCGGATGCTCCTGCCTCCTGTAGTAGTCCTCCCGATGCAGTAACATCACAACATCGGCATCCTGTTCGAGGCTACCAGACTCCCTCAGATCACTCATTCGCGGCCTGTGCGAAGTCCTGCCCTCCACCTCACGGTTAAGTTGGCTCAGGGCGACAATGGGAACTTGCTCAGCGATTGCAGCGAGCTTCAGCTTTCGAGAAATGGTAGTT
>JBDREF010000346.1:0-6767 GCA_043820045.1 Planctomycetota bacterium
CAGTTCTCGGGCAATGTTCACGCCCCGACCGTGCACATCTACAACGATCAACGCAATGCCAAGGACAACATCGCCTGGCAGCCGGATAAAGAGCAGGTGAGCCCCTACCAGGTCGAGTGGGACGTCCTGCTCAGTGCCATCCGGCAGGACCGTCCACACAATGAGGCTCGGCGTGCGGCCTATACAAATCTGGCCTCGATCATGGGACGCGCTGCAATCCACTCTGGCAGAATCATCACGTGGGACGAGATGATGGCCTCAAATTTCAAGTTCTGCGATAACGTGGCCGATTTCACCTACGACAGCCCGGCGCCGGTACAAGCGGATGCGCAGGGCCGCTATCCCGTTCCGATCCCAGGTAAGTGGTCGGAAATATAATAGCGACAAGTCATAAGGCCAGACTATTCTGCCGCCTTGAGATTTGATGGAATCTGCCGAGATGGTCAGGATTCGACTGATGACAACTGATGACCTTCGGCTCGGGTTGAAGCTGACGCAGCAAGCCGGATGGAACCAAACCGAAGCGGACTGGCTGCGCTTTATCCAGTTGGAACCGGAAGGTTGTTTCGTCGCCGAGGTAAACGGGCGCGCCGTAGGCACTACCACAACCTGTGTCCTCGGTCAGGCCGCATGGATCGCAATGGTGCTGGTCGATGTGAATTCCCGCGGCAAAGGCGTCGGTACGACATTGCTTCAAGCTTCCATCAGTTATCTCAAAGAGCGAAAAATAAAGACCATTCGTCTCGATGCAACTGCCCTGGGGCAACCCATATATGAGAAATTGGGATTCGTGCCGGAATACGAATTAGCCCGATTTGAGGGCATGGCGCCGCGTGGGGTGGTCGTCCCGTCGGTAATGAAGGCGACGCCCGATGTCTTTGCCGATATAATCGACTTTGATACTCGGACAACCGGCAGAGACCGCGGCAGAATGCTCCGCAAGCTGTTCGAGGAGTTCCCGGAAAACATACGCATCATACGGCGGTCCGGCAAGATAGAGGGCTTTATCACAATGCGTCCCGGAGCCAACGCCGTGCAGACCGGCCCGTGCATAGCCACGGCCGGCGCCGGTCCGGCGCTGCTTCGCGACACCCTGAACAGGTGTGCAGGAAGACCCGTATTCGTTGACATACCGCTCGATAATGCGGATGCCGTCAAAATCGCTGAGTCATGCGGCCTTGGAATTCAGCGACGCTTTACCAGGATGTGCTGCGGGCCGAAAATGGCGGACGATGTCAGGACACTCTGGGCCAGTTCCGGTCCAGAGAAAGGATGACGACCGGCCGCGCATAAACCGCCCTGCTCGCCAAAGAACATCCTCAAACCTGCTCAGGCACGACAAAAGGTTCGCGGTAATTGCGCGACAGATGCTGGTTTGCCTCGTCACTGAGCTGGCCGACAAATCTCTCTGCATCGGAATCCATGGCCAGCCAGGGACCGAGAATCCGGGGCGTTTCCTGCACGTCCACGCAATTGAGCAGCAGGTGCTCCTGAAGGCGCTCGAACGCATCCGTCAGCACGCCGTCCGACTTGATAGACCCTACTATCTGTTCTCGTGAGGCCGTCTGTCCGAGTCGGTAGGAGATGTTACCCATGTGACACAATGCCGTCGAGAGATACCCCTGCAGGATATCGGCATTGAGGTCACTGACTTTGCGGCTGCGCACAGCCTCGATGAAATTCACATGGTGGCTCCCGCCGCCGCTTTCCTTAAACTGCCTGATCTTCTTGTCGTTATAGTCGTAGGCCCAGCCGCCGGCGTAGTAGCCGCCCTCGCACTCAATGACCGTGTCGGCGCGAATTCTGCGGTAGGTGACATCCATCGCGGAATCCCCCTTCTTTCGCGGCAGGTTTCGCATCTCGAAGATGATTGGGGCCGGCTTGTAGTCGAAGAACGCCACCTGAGCGTTCGGAGTCTGCCTGTCGTCGTCCCAGAGGAATTTTCCGCCGAAACTTATCACCTGCGGGGCCAGGTGGGAATAGCCCAACGCCCATCGACACGTGTCGATAAAATGAATTCCGTTGTTGCCCAGGTCACCGTTGCCGTACGGCCATTGCCAGTGCCAGTCGTAGTGCAGGTTCTTGCGCATCAGCGGCGCCATCTGAGCCGGGCCGGTCCAGAGATCATAATTCACAGTCTCGGGTATGGGCTGAGGGCCATTTACCTTGCCGATAGGACCGCGGGGGCTGAAATAGTAGCACCGCGCGCGGAGTATCTTGCCAAGGTTGCCCTGCCGGAGGTACTCAAACGCCGCCGCAAGCCCTTCGTCCGAGCGACGCTGAGTACCCGCCTGCACAATTCGCTTGTACTTCCGGGCCGCTTCGACCATCTTGCGGCCCTCCCAGATATTGTGCGAGACAGGCTTTTCTACATATACGTCTTTTCCCGCCTGGCACGCCCAGACGGTGACCAGCGAATGCCAGTGATTGGGCGTGGCAGTAATAATGGCGTCGATATTCTTGTCGTCCAGCAGCTTGCGGACATCGACGTAAGTATCGACCTTCTGATTTTGCTCATGGAGTTTCTTGACTTCGCGGTCGATTATTTTTCGGTCCGCATCGCACAGCGCCACGAGCCTGACGCCGGGGATTTTGCTGAAGTACTTGATATGGTTGCTGCCCTGACTGTTAAAACCCACCACTGCGACGCGAATATCGTTGTTGGCGCCAAGTGCCCGTGAATACGGCGCCAACGCCGCAGCGCCGCCAGCGGCTAAAGAGCCCTTCATGAAAGCACGACGTGTCAAACCTCTCATAGTTATTCTCCTCTATATCAATGAAACGAGATAGTAAATTATGCTGGCCATTGTAGCGCCAATCGAAATAAGCATGGCAATGTTCCAGGCCAGTGCTTTTATACCGCTCGGTTTGTCTTTGCCGAGATACCTGCTGCTGTTGTTGAGAATGAAGAATGCGATGAAGGCGATAGGCAGCATAAGCCCGCAGATCGCAGATGCCGGGATGGCAATCCAGGACCCGATGTACTTCCAGAGCACGACGCCGGCGAATCCGGGCGCAGGAATCAGGCAGGCCAACCGATAACGCCATCCGCCCGGTTCGACGCCAAACATCTCGCAGGCGGCAAAACCGCAAATGAGCATGTGCATGGTGATCGAGGTCAAAGCCATTCCGACTATCCCAAGGCCAAAGATAATTCGCGAAAAGACAATGCTCAGGCCGGTGGATTCGAGCATCGCCGCCGCCTCTATGGGCGAGAGCTTCGTGCCGCCGGCAGCGAATCTGACGGGATCATAGATCGTGCAGGCGGTGGCAATGACCATCAGCGACGTCGCAATACAGAACGGCAGCAGCATACCGGTAATCAAATCGAATCTGGACAGGCCCCGATGTTCCTTGCCCCAGCCTCGCGCCAGAAGCGTATAAGGAAAAAGAAACGTCGCGTTTATTCCGGTCGAAGCACTAAACGCGGCCATCACTATCGATACCCCACGAGGGTCGGTCGGGATGTACAGCGGAAGAAAGCCCTTGAACAAGGCCGCCCAGTCCATGCCGCCGCTCCTCGCGGCCCTCCAAATCACAACCAGAAAAGCCAGAATAATCATCCAGACAAGAGTCTTGAGGGTACGCTCGTAGATTCGGATTCCCCTGTGCCCACTGCTATAGCACCAGACAACGGTCGTTGAGACAGCCAGCACACCCAGGCCAATCGCTATCAATACCAACGTCTGGATCGCAGGCGATGACGGCTGCCACCCTGTCGCCGCCTTTATCATATCGTCGGTCATGCCGGCCGCCAGCGCGTACTGGGGCAGATGCCAGATCATAGTCGCCAGCAGAGCACCAATCGCCCAGCTCCAGGCGACAGCGGGATGGATGAAACGCTTCATCGCGTCGAACGGCCGCACCCCCGTTGAGAGAGTCTGATACGACATAGCCGCAAACATTACGATCCCGAGCGCCATCGCCAGAGGCTGGACCCATAGCAGCTTGTACTGGAGGTAGGCGCCGGCAAAAAGCGAAGCCATCGCACTTCCACTACCGAGCACCAGGGCACTTTGAAGCCAGCCCGGCCCGCTCATGGCCAGGTATCCGCGCCAGCGGCGCACAGTACCTTTACCCTCCAGTTCCGCAAGATCGGCCTTTTCTTTCGCCAGAACCTCCGGCACCGACGCCGTAAACATCGGCAACCCCTTCGCTAAATCCTTCCTGGCGGCCGCGTTGTCTCGTTGGCTCTTCATTAAAACATCCTCTCATTCTAAGTCAGATGTCAGAGAACGAGGGACGAAGGATGAGAGACGCGATGTCCATCGTCCATCATCCTTTCGTCCATCGTCTTCTATTTGCTGCCGCTCTTAAGAAAGAACTCGAAAAACTGGTAAACCTGCTCGTTCGATTCGGCGGTCGGCGAATGGCCTTTGCGATTGGCCATGGCGACCCTGTTCTTATATCCCAGAATCTCATTGACGGCTATGCTATGGTTCAGGGCCTTCCATCGCTCGGCGGTATCTTCCGAACCGCCGGATACCAGGAACGGCCGCGGCGCCATCAGGGCGTGCAATTCGTGCAAATCACGGCCATCGGCCAGCAGCTTCTTGTAGGCTCCTGTTCGGGGATTGGCCTCACGTGGGATGCCGCGCTCACGCTGCTTTTCGGATTCCGCCGTAAGGTGTCCCTCGCGGGAATATCCGAGATACCACGGCTCCCAGTAATTCACGTTCGCCCGAGCCTCATCAAAGACGATACCCGGGTCCGACCAGACCGCACAGGCGAACTTCTCGTACAGACAGGAGGCAAACATCGCCCACTTGCCGCCATACGAATGACCGATTATACCGATCCGCCCGGAATCAACCTGCTCCAGGCCGCCAAGAGCAGTATGGCAGTTGGCCGCTACATACGCTAACGCCGAAAGAGGTTGGAACTGAGTATCGCACAGCGGTTTGTACGGAGCCTTCAGGCTGCAGAAATCCGGCGTGCCGATCGACATCGTGACAAAGCCGCGCCTCGCCAATTGCAGTGCGAAATCACGGTAGTCTTTGCCTAAACCTACCCCCGTTTCAGCATCATAGTAAACGACTAACACCGCGGGAAACGGCCCTTGGCCATCCGGAACGAGTATATAGCCGTTAACCATCTGCCTGTCCGGGGCAATCTCAACCGAAACTCGATGCTGCGTGAAGCCCTCTCGGCGTTCCTCGGATATGTACTCAATCGCAGGCCTGGCAATCAACGGCGGCCAGCTACCCATTACCTCCTGCCAGTAGTCGAGTATCTCCGCCCTGCGCTTCAGCCAGTCGGCGGGCGTCTTCACGGCCGTGCCGTCATCGAAAACAGAAGGGGACCTGTAATCGCCAAAGTCGCCGGCCAACTCCGCAGGCGGCTCCGCCGTAAGGTGTCCCTTGCGGGAGAACAACGGGGCAATCGTCTCGCCCTTGGGGCCGGAGGCACGCAGGCTCGTCCAACTCGTCAGCAGTATGCATGTAATGACAAGCGACAAGAGTAACTTGATTCTCCGTAAGGAGTCCATAGGACTGTCCATTCTTCGCAAAACTCCACATATGCCCCAGGGCGGCAACTGCACTTACGCAACCATGCTATTGAACAGAGGAGCCAAAGTCCAATGAAATATGCCATCCGACTTCCGCAGCATCGAATGTGATGCGCGTCCGGCCGATATCGACCATAATCTGCTCGTCGTTAACGGATGCCCTGGCCTGTTCCACACTGCCGGTCCCAGCGTCAGTTGCGGTTAAGACGTGCAGGAAGTAGTCAACATCGCGCCCTTGAGAGGGCGATATTTCGATACGGCATTCCGGTGCAGGCCCGGTGTCTCGGCCGGGAGGATACGTTCTCCGTAAGGAGTCCCCAGGACTGCCGCCGTAGCTGTACAATTCGGCCCCTTCGACAAGTTTTATCTCAGCCTCTCTCGGCAGCAGGGACTGTATGAACAGGCGGCCATTGCCATTCGTGATAATCAGATTTTGGCCGGCCCCCTCGGCTCCGCTCCCCCGTGAGGGGTCCCGTGGAGGGACAGGCCTGGTCGGCCTCTTCATGGCCTGGAGCAGCCAGGTCTTCTTGAACTCAGGCTTTTTGGAACTGACGCGATCGAAGATAACAAAGGTGCTTGGGCGCAGGAATACAATTTGGCGCGTGAAGAATTCGAGTTTCTCAGGGCTGTAAGCCCGCGTGCAGTCACCAGCGACGTACACGTAGGCGCCGCGATCTTCGAAAGCCAGAATATCCGCGATATCATAAAGCTTACTGTCTTTATGCCAGTCGGAAGCGTCCGTGACGGCGCCGTTATGATGCGGCCAGTCGTGCCGTTGGCCTCCGTCGTTGCCCGATACCGACCCGGCGCGTATGGCGGGCCACTTCTCATCAGGGTCGTAAACAAGTACGGTATTGTGTGCAATGGTCCGCAAGTGATAATTGACGTCGTGAGTCGAGCCAAACGAATCGTAATGTCCGCCGTCGCCGGCAAGCTCTTCGTATTTGTAAATCAGAAAATGCCCCACGTCCAGGTGTTGATGCGCCGTGAACCGGTCTCCGCACTTAAAGAAAAAGTACGTAGCATCTTCGTCCCATGAGCTGCGAGCATAGACATAGCCTGGTCCCGGACTGATATGCGAGAGCTTGAATCCTTTCAAATCGCCCTTCTCAACAGTCGCGTCGCGCCAAAGAAAGTCTTTGTACGCGTACGCTCCGACGCTGGAACGCGGCGTGGTTTCATTGAAAGCATGCACAGCCTGATGGTTCGGGTCGTTGCGGAAATAGTTGACAAGAATGCGTCTGGCCGACAAAACCTT
>JBDREF010000347.1:0-7775 GCA_043820045.1 Planctomycetota bacterium
ATTTGAGATTTTGTAAATAAAATTTCAATATTCTAATTTTTCTCTTTATATTAGATTAACTTTTTAGCTATTCAGGAAAATTTTACATTTTATTAAATCATTATAATATAAAATTTACGCAGTTTTATTTTTTATAATACTAGGAAAAGGAGGAATAATGTCAAAAATATCAATACGTGAAATCATTAAGACAGGAGTTGTTATTTCCACCGGAGCGACAGCTGGTTTGGGAACGGTAGTTCGAGATACCGAAGCCGCAGACCGTGCCGGTTCAAAGTACAACTGGGGTCATACAATGGATTTCGGCAAGCAGTATTATGTACGCATAGTGGAGATTCTCAACAGCATTAGTCTGAATGAGATGGAACTCATCGGCGACCTGTCAAGCCGTATGGCCGAAACACTGAAAAAAAGTGGAAATGTATGGATGCAGGCCCAGGCGGGGCACATGGGTTATGTAGAATTCTTATCGACGCGGCTCGTCAGGTCACCAAAGACGTCATCGAGGCGACCGGTGCGACGCCCTACATCCGCTCGGAGCTTTACGACTACGGCGTTTATATGCAGCTTCGATACCAGACACGGGTCAACGACCGTGCCAAGACATCGTACAAGATCACCAAGCTGATATTCGAGGAAATCCAGCGGAATTCCTTAGTGGATGTGGCGATTCCGTACGTCTATTCTTATCGCGCCAGCCAGCAGGAGCGGACACGGAACGATCGAAGAGGGCCTTCTCGGGAGGAGCTTGGCCAGAGCGTCCGGGAAATCGACGCTGCATTGATCGAGCAGGGTCCCCTTATGGATGCCTATGATGTCGAGCAACTGGCGCGGAGCATCGAGATGCTCGGGCTGCTGAGGCCCATCGTTCTGAAGGAGAACCTGGACTTTGGCAGGTATGAGATACTGGCCGGAAATCTACGCTTTCAGGCGTGCAGGAAATTAGGCTGGAAGACCGTTCCCTCGCTGGTCCTGGCCGGCTCGGGCAGCAAGATCGAAGAAAAAGCCTCACATCAGGTCAAAACTCACCCGGTAGCGTCGTAACCGAAACGAAGGTGGCAGACGTTGACGGCGATGGCGACGTGGACATCTGCTCCAAGCCCTGGAACGGCGACGAGCACGTCTATCTCCGCAACATGCTAAAATAAACTTAGCCCGTCCTTGACGGGTGCTCCCTCTTCGGCTATGCTGAAGACCTGAATCTGGGAATACCATACGACGTATGAAATCGGTCTGAGAATGAACCATCACAGGATTATTATTGGCGATTCGCGAAGAATGGACGAGTTGAATGACGAGTCGGTACATTTGATCGTCACCTCCCCGCCCTATTGGCAGCTCAAGGACTACGGTTCCAAAGAACAGATCGGCTACAACGACACCTATCAGAACTACATCAACAATCTCAATCTTGTCTGGAGCCAATGCCACAGGGTGCTTCACGAAGGATGCAGGTTATGTGTCAACATCGGCGACCAGTTCGCCCGTTCGGTGTATTACGGCCGGTACAAGATAATCCCCATCCGCACTGAGATCATCAGGTTCTGCGAGACCATCGGCTTCGACTACATGGGCGCGATCATCTGGCAGAAGGTGACCACCTGCAATACCACCGGCGGCGCCACGATAATGGGATCATTCCCCTATCCGCGAAACGGCATCGTGAAGATCGATTATGAGTTTATCCTTCTATTCAAGAAGTATGGAAAGGCGCCTTCGGTCCCCAGGGGAATCAAGGAACAGTCGAAACTCTCGAAAGAAGAGTGGAATCAGTACTTCTACGGCCACTGGAACTTCAGCGGGGCCAAGCAGGATGCGCACTTAGCGCCTTTTCCGGAGGAGCTGCCAAAGAGATTGATCAAAATGTTCAGCTTTGTTGGCGACACGGTTCTGGACCCGTTTCTCGGAAGCGGAACAACTTCGGTGGCGGCCCGGAGCCTCTCGAGAGATTCGGTCGGCTACGAAGTCAATAGCGACTATCTGGCGATAATCGAGAAGAGGCTGGGCGAGAGCGCAGGCTTATTCGGTTCTGATAACAAAGTTGAGATTATCAGACAGGAGCCAAAGCGTGTCAACTTCGAGAGTGACATCGGAAAGTTGCCCTATGTCTTTCAAGACCCCGTGTCATTTGAGCGCAAGATCGATCCGAAGACGCTGAGATTCGGCTCCAGAATTGACGGACAGGAAATCGAGAAGGAGCGGTTCTGCGCTGTCAAGAAGGTGCTTTCACCTTCAGAGCTTCTCCTGGAAAGCGGTGCAAGAGTTCGGCTTATCGGCGTCCTGTCCAACGGCGAGAACAGGATGGAGGCCGTTAGGTTTCTCGAGGATCTCGTGGCCGGACAGAAGGTTTCGTTGAGATTTGACCATACGAAGCACGATTCAGACGGGATTCTCCTCTCGTACGTGTATCTTCGTAACAAGACGCATGTAAACGCCCATATGGTCAAGAGCGGCCTCGTTGCGGTTGACACCGGCTCGCACTACAGAATGAAAGGCAGATTCCTTTCTTTGATTCCGCAGGAGGTTCGATGAAAGTGAGGCTCAGCAATGAGGAACTCCGGGCCTACCTGGATATCGAAGCTCCTGAGTTTCCGAAGTATGCCACCCAGCTTCTGAATCTCGCGAACCAGAATGCTCAGGGCACAAGACCAAGGGTCGTCGGACAAATGAGCGAGTTGATTCAGCACTTTACCGGCAGGACTCTTGAGCAGTGGGAGCGGTGGTATCAGAATGAGAAACCCGATGCCGTGGAGGCCGCGACCGAGAAGGTGTTGGCGATGGTTGAGAATCTGAGGGAAGCCATCGTCAACATAGACCGAAACATGGCGGAACGGTGGGTGAAAGACCTGGTGATTGTCAAGACCTATATGGGGCTGAGATTCCAGGAGGCGATTCTGAAGAAAGGCGCGGAACTGAGAAATGAGCCTCACAGACTCGCCGAACCCGATGAAGAAGCGAAGGGCATCGACGGTTATATCGGAAGAACGCCGATTTCCATTAAGCCTGCGACATACAAGCTTAAACCGGCTCTGCCGGATGGAATAGAGGTCACAATAATATACTACGAGAAGACCAAGAACGGGCTTGAAATAGACTATGGCGAAGTCATAGACTGACCGAATCATCAGTCATAATCATCTTTTTTTACTAACCTAATGGAATTACCAAAATGCTGAAAAGAACACATAGTTGCGGGCAGCTTCGATTGGATGATGCCGGCAAGAAGGTAAGGCTGGCGGGGTGGGTCCACTCGTATCGCGACCACGGCAATCTTGTATTTATCGATCTGCGGGACAGAGAGGGTCTGACTCAAATCGTTTTCGACCCTGAGACTCAGGGCGAACCGCATAAACTGGCGCGGACGGCCCGCTGTGAATGGGTCCTCGCTGCCGAAGGTATGGTTCAGCCGAGAAGCGAGGGCATGGCAAATCCCAAGCTGGCCACCGGCGAGATCGAGGTCGCCGTCGAGCGGCTTGAGATTCTGAATACTTCGAAGACTCCGCCCTTCGAAATCAGCAGCGCCGAGAAGACCGGCGAGGAGCTGCGGCTTATCAATCGATACATCGACCTTCGGCGGCCCGAGATGCAGCATAAACTGCGCACTCGCCATAATGTGACAATGATCGTGCGGGATTATTTCGACCGTCTCGGTTTCTGGGAGATCGAGACGCCGATGCTGGCCAAGAGCACGCCCGAAGGGGCGAGGGACTTTCTCGTGCCCAGCCGGCTGACGAGGAACTGCTTTTATGCGCTGCCGCAGTCGCCGCAGTTGTTCAAGCAGATTCTGATGGTCGGCGGCATTGAAAAATACTTCCAGATCGTGCGATGCTTCCGCGATGAAGACCCGCGAGCCGACCGGCAGGCGGAATTCACGCAGATCGACGTCGAGATGAGCTTCGTCGATGCCGACGACGTCATTGCCATCCACTCGAACATGGTCGCGCGGGTCTGGAAGCGGATACTGGACGTTGACATCCCCATGCCGATGCGGCGAATATCTTACAAGGAGGCGATGGCCGACTACGGGACCGACAGGCCGGACCTGCGTTTCGACATGAAGCTCAAGGACATTTCCGACCTGGCCAAAGACACCACGTTCAATGTCTTTACCTCGACCGTTGAGAAGGGCGGCGTCGTCAAGGGCCTTTGCGCCCCCGGCGGCGAAAAATACTCCAGAAGCGATATCGAAAAAACACTCACCGCTCTCGCGGCCGACTTCGGCGCCAAAGGATTAGCTTGGTCCAAGCTCAAGGCCGAGGACGGCAAGCTGGCGCTGCTTGGCGGCTGCGGCAAGTTCTTCAGCCAGGAATTGCAGCAGCAGCTTATCGAACGCTTCGGCGCCAAGGACGGCGACCTGCTTCTGTTCGTCGCCGACAGCGAAGATGCGGCCAACAAAGCCCTGGCTCCCTTGCGGTGCAGGCTCGCCCGTGACCTGAAGCTTTACGAACAGGGGCGTTTCGAGTTTGTGTGGGTTGTCGATTTCCCGCTGTTCGAGTGGAACGAGGACGAGAAGCGGTACGATTCGCTCCACCATCCGTTTACTGCTCCGGTCGAAGAGGACCTCGGCAAGCTCGAGACCGACCCTGCTCATATCTGCTCGCAGGCGTACGATCTGGTCGTGAACGGCTCCGAGATAGGCGGCGGCAGTATTCGTATCCACAATCCTAAAGTGCAGCAGAAGGTATTCGACCTGCTCAACATATCGAGAGAGCAGGCCTCCCAGCGGTTCGGTTTCTTCCTCAAAGCCCTGGAATACGGCGCGCCGCCGCACGGAGGAATCGCGTTCGGTCTCGACAGGATGGTTATGCTGCTGACCGGTACGGAAAACATACGAGACGTCATCGCCTTCCCGAAGACGCAGCGGGGCCAGTGTCTCCTGACCGATGCGCCGAGCGAGGTGGACCAAAAGCAGCTCGACGAGCTGAACCTGAGGATGCAGAGACACTCGCACCTGATCGACCAGAAAGAGGGCGAGCAACAGCAATAGACGTACCGGCGTGAGAATCGGATTGAGAGCTGCACGAAGTAATTGATTTTTAAGGAGGATAACAATGTGGCAGCTTATACAAAACTGGAGATCGACGGCCTGGTTTGTCGGTTTGCCCGTGTTGCTGGGCCTCGTCGGCCACTTTCTGGTCTTCAAGGCGCTGCGGAAAATTGCCCAGCGAACGGGAAACGCTCTTGATGACTCGTTGATCAGGCACTGCTATCGTCCCTTGCAATGGACGATTGTCCTGTTTGCGATTCGGCTGGTCCTACCGGGAGCGTTTTCAGGTGAAATACCTACCGGTGTAAGCCACGTACTCGGCTTGCTGCTCATCGCCGTGGTTTCGTGGTTGTTGATTAAGGCGGTGTTTGTTCTGGAAGATTTTGTTTTTACGCGTTTCGCCATAGATGTTAAGGACAATCTCCGTGCCCGCAAGATTCATACGCAGTTGAGGGTTCTCAAACGACTGGTCATCATCGTGGTCGGTATTGTCGCGCTGGGAACAATGCTGATGACCTTCCCCAGGGTCCGGCAGCTCGGCAGCGCGATTCTGGCCTCGGCGGGAATAGTCGGCATTGTCGTAGGCATGGCCGCCCAGCGGACCATAAGCGCCTTCATTGCAGGGCTGCAGATAGCTTTCACCCAGCCCATTCGCGTTGACGATGTAGTGATCGTGGAGGGCGAATGGGGCAGAATCGAAGAGATAACCCTGACTTACGTGGTGGTCAGGATTTGGGACTTGAGACGCCTGATTGTTCCCATCACGCACTTCATCGAAAAGCCCTTTCAGAACTGGACCCGCGTCACTGCGGATATCCTCGGTACGGTGTTCATCTACGTCGATTACACGGTTCCCATTGATTCTGTCAGAGAGGAGCTTGCCCGTATCCTTAAGAAATCCGAATTGTGGGACGGCAAGGTTTGCGTGCTCCAGGTAACCAATACTTCCGAACGAACGGTCGAGTTGCGTGCGCTAATGAGCGCCGCGGACGCCTCGGCCGCGTGGACTTTGCGCTGCGAAGTCAGAGAGAAGCTGGTCGATTTTGTCAGAACGAAATATCCGGATGCTCTGCCGAAAGTCAGAGCCGAGTTACAGCAATTAACGGTTGACGATAAGCAGGTACGTTAGGGCCCGGCACTTTATTTCGCGGCTCGGACCGCGGCGGGTTGCGCGATCTGTAAAGAAGAATCACGATATATGCGAATCGATGTAAAGCATATCCGGCAGAAGCTCTCGAAGCTCTTGCGTTTCTGGCCGTTGTCCTTAGCGAGAAAGGTGCAGCTCACTTTCGGGGCGGCGGTGATACTTGTCCTGGCGCTTGCACTTTCGATACTCTATATCTGGATGGGCAAGCTGACCACCAAAGGTCTGCTTGATGCCGGGCGCTCGAGGTCGAAAGTCCTGCTTGACCACCATTTTCGACTGGCCGAGCCCGGTCAGACTCTTCAGCCGCTGGACGGCACCGGGCAGGCGCGCGATGCGAACGACGTCGAGGTAAGCTGGATTCGCTTCACCGAAGACGATCCGAACGAGCTGGCACAGTTCAGCGAAGAGATCAGAGATGCCGTCAATACTCTCAAGGACGCTCAGGACAGGGACGATAATGTCTTCCTGATCGAAAGGCAAGGATACCTGGAAAGCAACTACGTGCGAGTCTTCAAGGCGACCGATCGCTGCATAAACTGCCACAATGCGCAGGGTTCGGCCGGCGCATTCGTGCTTGACAAGCCGATAGGCACGGCCGTCATCAGGTCCAGGGACATTGCCGGCGAGATCGGCGAGACGGTCTTTATGAATCGCGTCTGGATTCTCGTTGCCGGTCTTATCGGCGGTACCGGTGCAATCGTAACGTTTTATATGATAACCCAGCGTTTGATCCTGCGTCCGATCAGGCAGTTGCGGGCGCTTGCGAATAACGTCGCCGAAGGAAACCTCGAGATAAGAAGTGCGATAGCCACCCGGGACGAATACGAAAAGTTCGCGACGGCCTTCAACCACATGCTCGACACCCTCCAGGCGACGCAGCAGCAACTGCGGCAGGCGAATAAGCAGCTCGACGCCAAGATAGCCGAGCTTTCCGGGCGAAACATCGAGCTGTTCAAAGCCAACAAGCTCAAAGGCGAGTTTCTTGCCAATATCTCGCACGAGTTCAGAACGCCGCTGAATGCGATTCTGGGTTTCGCCCAGGTCTTGCGGGACAAGCCTCTCGGATTGAAAAAGGACAAGGCGCAGAGGTACGCCGAGAACATCATCAGCGGCGGAAACAGTCTTCTGAATATGATTAACGACCTGCTGGATCTGGCCAAGACCCAGGCCGGGCAAATGGAGCTGCATATAGAAGAGACCTCGGTTGCAGATATGCTCAAAGCTCTCGTATCCCAGTTCTCGTTGCTGACGAAGAAAAAGAAAATCAAAATCAAGCCGATCTGTGGTTCGGATTTGCCCCCGCTTATCACCGACGTCGGCAGGGTCCGGCAGATACTCTACAATTTTGTGAGCAACGCGGTGAAGTTTACGCCCGCCCGGGGCACAATCGAAATTCAGGCTCAGTTCCCGTCTCCCGGCGCCAAGGATACCGGGCCCGAGTCGCGGATGATCAGGATTTCCGTAACCGATACGGGCTGCGGTGTCGCAGAGGCCGACAAAAAGAAGATCTTTGAGAAGTTCCGCCAGGCCGACGGTTCGATCACCCGTGAATCGACCGGTACCGGGCTGGGGCTTACCATAAGCACCGAGCTGGCCGCCATGCTTGCAGGCAGCATAGACATGGAAAGCCCGCCGCAGGGG
>JBDREF010000348.1:0-2169 GCA_043820045.1 Planctomycetota bacterium
CGATTCGCTCGCTTCTCTTAACAACGTTGCAGCAGACACGGACGCTGTTTTCATCCTTCTTGCAGCCGATGACCAGGAAGGCAGCCGGGCCGCAACTGAACAGATTGAGGCGGCAGCCAAAATGATCCGGAGCAATGGAACGCGCATCTCCGCGTTCAGACTTAAGCAGGGCGCACCCAATTACGCGAACTTGACAAAGCAGTTGTCCGCCCCCTGTGTTCTTGCTATGGTAAAGGGTGGTGGTGTGAGCGGAGTTCCGGCGGGCCAAATCACGGAGACGAAGCTGGTTCAGGCATTCGTAACCGCGTCGAGTCCGAGTTCAGGCTGCTGCCCCCCAGGTGTTCCCTGCGAACCCACGAAATAGGAAAGAAACACAGGTGGAATGGATTCAGTCGATAATGCAATGGGCCAAGACCGTACTTGAACAGGTCGGATTCCGGCCCATGGCCCTGCCCTTGGCGTTTGTTCTCGGACTGGCCAGTGCGGTCGCAAGTACCTGCTGTACTCTGCCTCTGCTGGGTGCGATAGTGGGCTATTCGGGCACGCGGGAGGACAGGGATCGCCGGACAAGGTTTCTTGCCGCCCTTTTCTTCATGCTGGGCTCAACTATAGCGCTTGTTATTCTTGGCACCGTGGCGGGTTTTGTCGGGCAGGTAGCTCAGGATATTATGGGCAAGTATTGGAAGGTGTTTGCCGGGCTGATCGCGATCTTTGTCGGCCTTGCTGCGCTCAAGTTGTTGCCATTCAAGCTGCCCACGAAAGCTGCGGCTGCCGGCTCCCGACCGAAGGGGCTCCTTGGCGCAGCAGCATTTGGACTGGTCATGGGAGGAGGTGTCAGTGTGGCGTCTCTGGCCTGCAATCCCGGAATTTTCATCGTGTTGGGGGTGGCAGTGTTGCAAGGCTATATTTTGTGGGGGATGTGCATAATGGCCGCCTACGCAGTGGGATTCAGCCTGCCGCTGGCTCTCATTATGCTGGGTGTATCCTTCGGCAAATCCGCAATCAAGGCAAAGAGAACCGAGACCACTATAAGAATCATAGCTGGAACCCTGCTTATTGTCGCGGGCTTCTATTTGCTGGGGACATTCTGATGTGGATGAAAACCATCAGAAAGTCGGCTGAAAAAATAGCATGACAGGTAACTGAAACTGACACGGTGACATGAGGAGTTAATAGTATGGAATCAAGTGATGTTGCCGTACAGGCCAAGGGGCTTAGCATCTTCGAGAAGTATCTGACCTTATGGGTCGGCGTATGTATCGCCGGCGGAATTGTCCTCGGCAAGATAGCCCCGGGATTCGCCGAGCATCTCGATAAGATGGCCATTAACGTCGACGATGCACCCGTGGTCTCGATACCGATAGCAATCTGCCTGTTCTTTATGATGTATCCCATCATGGTCAAAATCGACTTTGGCGAAGTCCTGAAGGCCGGCAAGAGTATCAAACCCGTCGGCCTGACGCTGTTTGTCAACTGGGCAATCAAACCCTTCACCATGTACGCAATATCGCTGTTCTTTCTCGGTACGCTCTTCTACGGCTTCATCGGCCCGGAGGCGGTTGACCACGTCAAGATGCCCTTTGGCCTCGATCTGCCGCTCGGTGCCGCCCACGGCGTGGGCACGGTGGTGGAGGTTGACGGCATGAGGATGCTCGAAGTGCCGCTCTGGAGGAGCTATCTGGCCGGCTGTATTCTCCTCGGAATCGCGCCCTGTACGGCTATGGTCCTGGTCTGGGGTTATCTGGCGAAAGGAAATGATGGACATACGCTTGTTATGGTCGCGATAAATTCCCTTACGATGCTCTTTCTCTACGGCCCGTTGGGCGGATTCCTCCTCGGCGTTGGCCGGCTGCCTGTGCCGTGGCAGGCCCTGCTCTTATCGATTGCCATATACGTCGCTCTGCCCCTTGCTGCCGGATACGTTTCTCGAAAATGGATTATCGCCGCCAAAGGTGAGCCCTGGTTCCGTGAGAAGTTCCTACACTTTCTCACACCCGTGACAATAATCGCTCTACTGATAACGCTGGTCTTGTTGTTCTCGTTCAAAGGGGATGTCATTATCTCCAATCCGCTGACGATTCTCTGGATAGCAATTCCGCTGTTCATTCAGACAAATCTCATCTTCTGGCTGGCTTACCTGCTTGCCCGACTCTTGAAACTTCAGTACCG